>NZ_CM001165.1:1500000-1800000 GCF_000213055.1 Streptomyces sp. Tu6071
GGTGTCGAGCCGGAGGTCATGGGCTACGGGCCGATCCCCGCGACGGAGAAGGCGCTCGCCAAGGCGGGCCTGAGCATCTCCGACATCGGTCTCTTCGAGATCAACGAGGCGTTCGCCGTCCAGGTCCTCGCCTTCCTCGACCACTACGGCATCGCCGACGACGACCCGCGCGTCAACCAGTACGGCGGCGCGATCGCCTACGGCCACCCGCTCGCGTCCTCCGGCGTCCGGCTGATGACCCAGCTCGCGCGGCAGTTCGAGGAGCAGCCCGAGGTGCGGTACGGCATCACCACGATGTGCGTCGGCTTCGGCATGGGCGCCACCGTGATCTGGGAGAACCCCCACTGGGAGGGCAAGTGAGCACCACCACCGAGCTGCTGCGGGAAGCCGCCGCGCTCTTCCCCGACGAGGTCGTCACGCAGGCGCACGTGCGCCACCTCGACCTCCCCGGCGCGGGCCGCTTCGCGCTCATCACGCTGGACAACGGCCTCGACCACACGAAGCCGACGACCTTCGGCCCCGCCTCGCTCGCCAACCTGAGCGCCGCGATCGACCAGGTCGAGCACGAGGCCGCGAACGGCGAGATCGTCGGCGTCGGCATCACCGGCAAGCCGTTCATCTTCGCGGTCGGCGCCGACCTCAAGGGCGTCGGGCTGCTCGAGCGCCGCGAGGACGCGCTCGCGATCGGCCACGGCGGGCACGAGGTCTTCAAGCGCCTCTCCGGCCTCGCCGTGCCGACGTTCGCGTACTACAACGGCGCGGCGATGGGCGGTGGCGTCGAGGTCGGTCTGCACTGCGCGTACCGCACCGTCTCCGCGGCGCTGCCCGCGTTCTCGCTGCCCGAGGTCTTCCTCGGCCTCGTCCCCGGCTGGGGCGGCTGCACGCTGCTGCCGAACCTGATCGGCGCCGAGAAGGCCGTCAAGGTCGTCATCGAGAACTCGCTCAACCAGAACCGGCAGCTCAAGGGCGTGCAGGTCTTCGAACTCGGCATCGCGGACGCGATCTTCGAGGGCGCGGACTTCCTGGAGCAGTCGCTGCTGTGGACGGCGGCCGTCCTCAAGGGCGAGATCGCCGTCGAGCGTCCCGAGGTGGACCGGGGCGAGGCATGGGACCAGGCCGTCGCGACGGGCCGCTTCCTCGCGGACGGCAAGGTGCACGGCGCCGCCCCGGCCGCCTACCGCGCCCTGGACATCATCGCGGCGGCGAAGGACGGCGACCTCCAGGCCGGTTTCGACGCCGAGGACGAGGCGCTCGCCGACCTCATCATGAGCGGCGAGCTGCGCAGCGGCCTGTACGCCTTCGACCTCGTGCAGCGGCGCGCGAAGCGCCCGGCAGGGGCGCCCGACAAGTCGCTCGCGCGCCCGGTCAACAAAGTCGGCGTCGTCGGCGCCGGGCTCATGGCCTCGCAGCTCGCGCTCCTCTTCGTCCGCCGCCTCGAAGTGCCGGTCGTGCTGACCGACATCGACCAGGCGCGTGTCGACAAGGGCGTCGGCTACGTGCACGCCGAGATCGACAAGCTGCTCGCCAAGGGCCGCGTCAACCAGGACAAGGCGAACCGCCTCAAGGGCCTGGTCAGCGGTGTCCTGGACAAGGCCGAGGGCTTCGCGGACGCGGACTTCGTGATCGAGGCCGTCTTCGAGGAGATCGGCGTCAAGCAGCAGGTCTTCGCCGAGGTCGAGGCGGTCGTGCCCGAGGGCGCGATCCTCGCGACGAACACGTCCTCGCTCTCGGTGAGCGAGATGGCGTCGAAGCTCAAGCACCCCGAGCGAGTCGTCGGCTTCCACTTCTTCAACCCGGTCGCGGTCCTGCCGCTCCTGGAGATCGTGCGCGGCGAGGCCACGGACGACGCCTCGCTCGCGACGGCCTTCGCCGTGGCGAAGAAGCTGAAGAAGAGCGCGGTGCTCGTCAAGGACGCCCCGGCGTTCGTCGTGAACCGCATCCTGACGCGCTTCATGGGCGAGATCCAGAACGTCATCGACGAGGGCACCCCGGTCGCCGTCGCCGAGAAGGCCGTCGAGCCGCTCGGTCTGCCGATGTCGCCGCTCGTGCTCCTGGAGCTGGTCGGCCCGGCGATCGGCCTGCACGTCTCCGAGACGCTGCACGGCGCCTTCCCCGAGCGCTTCACGGTCTCGCCGAACCTCAAGGCGGTCGTCGAGGCGGGCAAGCGCGGCTTCTACGTGTACGACTCCGGCAAGCCGGAGCTGGACCCGGAGGTCGCGGCGCTTCTCCAGCAGGGCGACAAGGCCCTGACGGAGGAGCAGGTGCGGGACCGCGTGCTCGATGCGGTGGCCGAGGAGATCTCGCTCATGCTCGCCGAGGGCGTCGTCGCCGAGCCGCAGGACATCGACCTGTGCCTCATCACGGGCGCGGGCTGGCCCTTCCACCTGGGCGGCATCACCCCGTACCTGGACCGCGCGGGTGTCACCGAGCGCGTCACGGGCAAGCGCTTCCTGGCGCCGGGCGTGGCGTCGGTACCGGCGGCCTGAGCCGGCGGAAGCGGGCAGGACGAGGGCGGGCCGCCCCGGGACATCCGGGGCGGCCCGCCCTCGTCCGTCCCCGCACGCGTCCGCCGGAGCGGCCCGGGGAACCAACAACCGCTCGTCGTACATCTCTTCGATGGGGGTGGCTTATAGTTCTAGGCCACGCGCGGACCGGCGCCCCACTCCAGTCCCCCGCAGCGCACCTGTCGCCACCCCCACAGCGACCTTCGCCGAAGACCCGACTGGAGCAGGATGAGCTACGACGACACGCCGCCGCCCGGCCCCCCGGCCACCCCTCGCGCCGCATCCCGCCGCAAGGACCGCCGGAAGAGCGGGAAGCGCCACGTCGGCCGCTGGATTCTCATCGGTCTCGTGGTCGTCGTGCTCGCCGCAGGCGGGACCGGCTGGTGGTACTACGAGCACCTGAACGGCAATCTCAAGGGCGTGGACCTGAGCAAGCAGCTCGACGAGTCCACGCGCCCGAAGAAGACCGTCGCCGCCGGGAACGCGACCAACCTCCTGGTGCTCGGCTCCGACTCGCGCTCGGGCGACAACGGCAAGCTCGACGCGGGGAACGTGAGCGGGGCCCGCTCGGACACCGCGCTGCTCGTGCACATCCCCGAGGGCCGGCAGAAGGCCGTCGCGGTGAGCATCCCGCGCGACACGCTCGTGGACCGGCCCGAGTGCGAGAAGCACGACGGCGCGACGCTCCCGGCCGCGCACCGCGTCATGTTCAACTCGGTGTACTCGCTCGCGGGGCCCGCCTGCGTCGTCAAGACCGTCGAGAAGATGTCGGACGTACGCGTCGACCACCTCGTCGAGGTGGACTTCGCCGGATTCAAGGGGCTCGTGGACGCGATCGGCGGCGTCACCGTGACGACGGACGAGGACATCCACGACGCCAAGAGCGGCTTCGACCTGCCGAAGGGCACGCACAAGCTCGACGGCACCGACTCGCTCAAGTTCGTCCGCACCCGCTACGGCCACGGCGACGGCAGCGACCTCGGCCGCATCGGTCTCCAGCAGCAGTTCCTGCTGGCCCTGCTGAGCGAGGTGAAGAACCAGGACCTCCTCGGCAGCCCCACCAAGGCCATCAAGATGGCGAACTCCGCGACCAAGGCGCTCACCACGGACGAGGACCTCGCCTCGCTCACGTCCCTCGCCAAGTTCGCCCGGAGCATGCGGGGGATCGACCCGAACACGATGGAGACGATCATGATGCCGGTCGCCTACGACAAGCAGGACGCCAACCGCGTCGTCCCCGCGGAACCACAGGCCGCCCAGCTGTGGAAGGCGATCCGCAACGACGTGGACATCCCGGAGTCGGCGAAGAAGTCGCCGGCGACGGGGGGCTGAGCCACCCTCGGCGTCGCGGAAAGGGCCGGTCCCCTCGGGGCCGGCCCTTCCTCGTGCGGCAAAGGGGCGATCCCGGCGCCCGGCCGCCTCACACCGTCAGTACGGGCCCCATCGCCAGTCCGTTTCCCGGCGCCTGACGGGCCAGCCTCAGCCGCCCGTCCCCGCCGAAGACGCCCACGACGACCCGCCCCGTGCCGTCCACCGCGAGCGCGGGGGCACCAGTACCGGTGAGCCCGGTCGGGGCCCACCAGACCCCGGACTGCTCGTCCTCACAGGGGTACGCGGTGGTCAGCACGCCCCCGGCCGCGTCCCGGTGCGCGAGCACCGTGCAGTCGCGCCCGTCGACCTCGGCGCGGAGCACTGCGGGCTGTCCGTCGTCAGGAGCCCCGCCGATGGGTATGAGCCAGCCGCCCGTCCGGTGCGCCACGATCGTGCCGCGCTCGGGATCGGTCCAGTACCACGTGACCCGGCCCGGCGAGGTCTCCAGTCCGGTGAGACTGCCGGGGCGCACGGAGAGCGGGATGTCGGGGCGGCGGTCGAAGGCCCCGTGCGGCTTCTCCCGCACCCAGTGGTAGGCCGGCTGGCCACCCGCCGCGAAGATCTCCACGGTCCCGGTGGAGGTGGCCACCATGGCGGGCGGGTCGTAGAGCTTCCGGCCCTTGATGTCCTTCCACGCCTCCCACTTCCCGGTCTTGTCCTCCCGGCGCAGGTTCAGGCCCCCGTAGGGGTTGAGCACCACCACGTGCACGAAGCCGCCGTCGTCGACGCCCACCGCCGGTGCGCCGAGACGGCGTTCGGGGTTCTTGGGGTAGGGGGTGCCCGCGGCGCGGAAGGTCCCGAGCGTGCGACCGGTCTGGTACTGGACGGCGTGGACGATGTCCACGGCCTCGCTCCCGTCCTTCTTCTTCTGCACGCGCCGCCCCACCAGATGCGCGTAGCCGTTCGCGCCCTGGGACACGGTGAGATGATCCAGGCCCGCGACCGGGAAGAAGTCGGGTCCCGCCCAGTCGGAACCGCCGGGCCGCTCCTCGGTCCAGCGCAGTACGCCCTCCGCGGTGAAGGCGAAGGCGGTGAGCCTTCCGTCCGTCCCTCGTACGAGCCAGCGGCCCGCTGGTACACGCACGGTGCCCACGGCGGGTGCGGACGCCTTGTCCGGCCGCGCGGGGGCTCCGTCCCTAGGTGCCGTTCTGGCCATCGGCCCACCCTTTCCTTCTCCTGACCGGACCGCCGGCCGCCCCGGACCGTCACGGGACCGGGCAGCGCCCATCATAAAAGCCGACTTGGTCAACGTGTTCGGGCACCCGTCCCCACCACGCGATGATGACCCCATGAACGCACAGCGCACACTCGTCGTGGACGCCGCCAATGTCGTCGGCTCGGTGCCGGACGGCTGGTGGAAGGACCGCAAGGGGGCCGCCGAGCGGCTTCGGGACTCGCTCGCGCGGTTCGGGAGCGAGGGGCTGCCCGGCTGGCCGGCGCCGCTCGACGTGGTGCTCGTCGTCGAGGGCGCCGCGCGGGGCGTGGCGGAGGTCGAGGGCGTACGGGTCGTGGCCGCGCCCGGCAGCGGTGACGACCAGATCGTGGCGGAGGTCGAGCGGGCCCCGGGCCCGGCCCTCGTCATCACGGCCGACCGCGAACTGCGCGCGAGGGTCACGGCCTTGGGCGCCGAGGTGGCGGGCCCCCGCACCGTACGGCCCTGACACCGGCCCCGGGAACCTCCCCCGCCGGATGTCGGGGAGCGGCGACGCCCCTACTCCCCCCGCCGTACGTACACCACCGCCCCGTCCACCCCTCCCTCCCGTACGTATCCCTGCCGCAGCCATGACCGCAGGGTCGGGGTGCGCGAGAGGCGGTAGGGGGCGCCGCGGGCGTCGTCGACGACCAGGGCCGGGGGGCGGGTGGTGAGTTCGCGGCGGAAGGTGGGCCACGCGCCCCGTACCGCCCATTTCTCGCCCACCGCCGTCGTACCCGTGCGCCCGCCGCCGAAGTTGGTGAGAAGGCCCGCGGTCAGGTAGCGGCTCGCGGGCGGGCGGTGGGCGAGCCAGTACGTCTCGGGGTGCATGCCCCAGACGAGCACCGCTTCGCCGGGCGCGGTGCGGCGGGCGATCTCGGCGGCGACGCGGCGGGAGTGCTCGTAGCCGGTACGGGGCGCGAGCAGGCCCCAGGCGAGGAAGAGCGCGCAGCAGCCGGCGCAGACCGCGAGCGCGGTGCGGCGAGCACGGCGGGGTGCCTGGGCGAGGGCGCCCGCGCCGAGGAGCGCGAGCGGCGGTACGAGGTGCAGGAAGTAGTGGCCGAAGAAGCGCAGTCCCAGCGCCGTCGCGAGGGCCGCGCCCGCGAGCCAGAGCCACAGCCAGCCCGTGGCCGGGCCGAGTCCGGTGCGCCGGGCCCGCACCGCCGCGAGGGCGGCGGGGAGCACTCCGGCCACCGCCCCGGCGAGGAGCGCGGTGTTGACGAGGGCGCGGCCCGCGAGCGTCGCGAGGGAGCCGGAGAAGGCGAGGTAGTCGCCCGAGCCCGTGAGGGTCCAGAAGAGGAAGCCGCGCGGGGCCGTGGCGAGGGCCGCGAGGAGGACGGGCAGGGCGGCGGAGCCGAGGAGCAGGCCGAGGGCGCGCGCCCGGTCCCCGGCAGGGGCGCGGTGCGGGACGCACCACAGGAGCGGGAGCAGGACGGCGAGCCCGGTCTGCTTGGCGAGGAAGGCGGCGGCGAGGGCGAGTCCGGCGCCGCACCAGTGGGCGCGGTCGGCGCACCACACCGCCGCCACGGTGGCCGGGAGCATGAAGACCTCGAAGCTCGCCGCCTGGGAGTCGGCCGGGCTGAGCCCGGCGGAGAGGAGGAGGCACAGGATTCCGGCGGCGATTCCGGCGCGGGGGCCCGCGTGGCGGCGGGCGAGCGAGGCGGTGAAGGCGGCCGTGAGGAGCCAGGAGAGGACCGCGAGGAGCCGGGGGCCGAGGAGCGTCGTGTCCCCGGTGAGGGCGAAGGACGCCTGGTAGAGCCAGGGGACGAGCGGCGGCTTGCGGTCCACGACGGTGTCGTAGAGGCTCCCGCCGGCGGCGAGCATGCGGGCCTGGACGGCGAGGTAGCCCTCGTCCGGGTTCCACAGGGGGCGGGTGAAGGAGGGGACCCGGACGAGGAGGGCGAGGGCCGCCAGGGCGGGGAGCAGGCGCCACCAGTAGCGGTCGCGGACGGCGGGCGGCGGGAGCGCGGCGGTGGGGGCGGGGGCCGGGGACGGCGGTGGGGGCGGGGCGAGCATGACGCTCAACCTATCCGCCCCCTTCGCCCTGGTTTACCCCTTGCCGGGTGCGCCGCCGGGGGTGTCGAGCCGGCTGTGGCGGTGCCCGTAGGCCCCGTACAGGATCGTGCCGAGGACCATCCAGATGAGGAAGCGGAGCCAGGTCTCGGCCGGGAGGTTGAGCATGAGCCACAGCGAGGCGAGGACCGAGGCGATCGGCAGCCAGGGCACGAGCGGGGTGCGGAAGGAGCGGTGGAGGTCGGGGCGGGTGCGGCGCAGGATGATGACGCCGAGCGCGACGACGACGAAGGCGAACAGGGTGCCGATGTTGACGAGTTCGGCGAGTTCGTCGATCGAGGTGAACCCGGCGACGACCGCGACGACGCCGCCGAGCAGCGCGGTGGAGCGGTAGGGGGAGCCGAAGCGCGGGTGGACCTTGGAGAAGCCCTTGGGCAGCAGGCCGTCGCGGCTCATGGCGAAGAAGACGCGGGTCTGGCCGAGGAGCAGGATCATGCAGACGGAGGTGAGCCCGACCGCGGCGCCGAAGCTGATGAGCCCGGCCCAGAAGGGGTGCCCGACGGCCTTGAAGGCGTCGGCGAGCGGGGCGTCCACGGTGAGGTCGGTGTACTTCTGCATGCCGGTGACGACGATCGAGACGGCGATGTAGAGGACCGTGCAGATGGCGAGAGAGCCGAGGATGCCGCGCGGGACGTCGCGCTGCGGGTTGCGGGTCTCCTCGGCGGCCGTCGCGACGACGTCGAAGCCGATGAAGGCGAAGAAGACGACCGCGGCGGCCGTGAAGATGCCCATGACGCCGAAGTTCGACGGGGTGAATCCGGCGATGAGCTGGATGAGCGGGGCGGTGAGGCCGCCGCCGCCCCCGGTGGGCTCGGAGGGGGGCACGAAGGGCTTGTAGTTGGCGCCCGTGACGAAGAAGGCGCCGACGATCACGACGATCAGGACGACGGTCACCTTGACGGCGACGATGACGTTCGTGACCCGCGAGGAGAGCTTGGTGCCCGCGACGAGGATGCCGGTGAGGACGAGGACGAGGAGTGCCGCGAGGAGGTCGAAGCCGAAGTGCCCGTCGTGCGTGCCGCTGAGCCACTGCGGGAGGTGGAATCCCGCCGTGTCGAGCAGGGAGCGGATGTAGCCGGACCAGCCGACCGCCACCACCGCCGAGCCGAGCGCGAGTTCGAGGATGAGGTCCCAGCCGATGATCCAGGCGGGGAACTCGCCGAGCGAGGCGTAGGAGAAGGTGTACGCGGAGCCCGCGACCGGGACCGTCGAGGAGAACTCGGCGTAGCACAGCGCGGCGAGCGCGCACACGACCCCGGCGACGGCGAAGGCGATCGCGACCGAGGGGCCCGCGTTCTGCTTGGCGACCTTCCCCGTGAGCACGAAGATCCCGGTGCCGATGACGACCCCGACGCCGAAGACGGTCAGGTCGAGAGCGGAGAGGGATTTCCGGAGCGCGTGCTCCGGGTCCTCGGTGTCCTTGATCGACTGCTCGATGTTCTTCGTGCGGAACAGGGTCCTCGCACGGAAGGGGCTGTGGCTGTTCAACGGGCGACCTCCCACCCTCGGGTGCACGCATGATCGCGAAGGCGATGGGCCACGTGTGCCCGGCCGCGGCGACTTTCACGCGAATGGGCCGCCGATTCCACCCCGAAGAGGGGTTTCGACGGCGGCCCGTACCCGGAGGGAGCAGCGCGCGTTCCCGCGCGCATGTCCGGGGCGCGAGGGAACGCGCGCCCCGGTGCCCGCTCAGTCGCGCGTGCGCTCCACCCGCTCGTCGGCGGTGGCCCGCTCCGTCTCGTAGGCGCCCTGGAGGCCCGCGACGAGCCCTGTGACCTGGCGGGCGATGTCGGGGGCCGTGAGGCCGATCTCGGCGAGCACCTCCTTGCGCGAGGCGTGGTCGAGGAAGCGCGGCGGGATGCCGAAGTCGCGCAGCGGGAGGTCGACGCCCGCGTCGCGCAGCGCCTGCGCGATCGCGGAGCCGACACCGCCGACGCGGCTGTTGTCCTCGACGGTGACGACGATGCGGTGCTTCTCGGCGAGCGGGGCGAGCGCCTCGTCGACCGGCTTGACCCAGCGCGGGTCGACGACGGTCGTGGAGATGCCCTGCTTGTCGAGGAGCTTCGCGGTCTCGAGGCACATCGGGGCGAGCGCGCCCACGGAGACGAGGAGCACGTCGGGGTGCTCGGTGCCCGCCTCGCGCAGCACGTCCATGCCCCCGACGCGGCCCACGGCCGGTACGGCGGGCCCGACGACGCCCTTGGAGTAGCGGACCACGGTCGGCGCGTCGTCGACGGCGACGGCCTCGCGGAGCTGGGCGCGCAGCTGCTCGGCGTCGCGCGGCGCGGAGATCCGCAGGGACGGGACGATCTGGAGCAGCGACATGTCCCACATGCCGTTGTGCGAGGCGCCGTCGTCGCCGGTGACGCCCGCGCGGTCCAGGACGAAGGTCACTCCGCACTTGTGCAGGGCGACGTCCATGAGGACCTGGTCGAAGGCGCGGTTCAGGAAGGTCGCGTACACCGCGAAGACGGGGTGCAGGCCGCCGGTCGCGAGCCCGGCGGCGGAGACCGCCGCGTGCTGCTCGGCGATGCCGACGTCGTAGACGCGCTCGGGGAACGCCTCGGCGAACTTCTTGAGGCCGACCGGCTGGAGCATCGCCGCGGTGATCGCGACGAGGTCCTCGCGCTCGCGGCCGATGCGGACCATCTCGTCGCCGAAGACGGAGGTCCAGCTCGCCGCCGCGGTCTTGACCGGGAGCCCCGTGTCGGGGTGGATCGGGCCGATGCCGTGGAAGCGGTCCGCCTCGTCGTGCTCCGCGTGCTCGTAGCCGCGGCCCTTCTGCGTGATGCAGTGCACGATGACGGGCCCGCCGAAGCGCTTGGCGCGCGTGAGGGCGGACTCCAGGGCCTCCATGTCGTGGCCGTCGATGGGGCCGACGTACTTGAGGCCGAGGTCCTCGAACATGCCCTGCGGGGCGATGAAGTCCTTGAGGCCCTTCTTCGCGCCGTGCAGCGTCTCGTAGAGCGGGCGGCCCACGACGGGGGTGCGCTCCAGCATCTCCCTGCCGCGGGTGAGGAAGCGCTCGTAGCCGTCGGTGGTGCGGAGCGTGGCGAGGTGGTTCGCGAGGCCGCCGATCGTCGGCGCGTACGAGCGCTCGTTGTCGTTGACGACGATGACGAGGGGGCGGTCCTTGGCGGCGGCGATGTTGTTGAGCGCCTCCCAGGCCATGCCGCCGGTGAGCGCCCCGTCGCCGATGACGGCGACGACGTGGTCGTCCTTGCCGAGCACCTGGTTGGCCTTCGCGAGGCCGTCGGCCCAGCCGAGCACCGTGGAGGCGTGGCTGTTCTCGATGACGTCGTGCTCGGACTCGGCGCGCGAGGGGTAGCCGGAGAGACCGCCCTTGGTGCGGAGCTGCGAGAAGTCCTGGCGGCCGGTGAGGAGCTTGTGCACGTACGCCTGGTGGCCGGTGTCGAAGAGGACGCGGTCGCGCGGCGATTCGAAGACGCGGTGCAGGGCGATCGTGAGTTCGACGACCCCGAGGTTGGGGCCGAGGTGGCCGCCGGTCTTGGAAACGGCCTCCACGAGGAAGGTCCTGATCTCCCCGGCCAGCTCGTCGAGCTGCTCAGGGCTGAGCCGGTCCAGATCGCGCGGTCCCGTGATGCGGGTCAGCAGCGGCACCCGTGCCTCCTTGCAGTAGAGCTGTCGAGCCTTGCCGGGTCTGGCGGTCTTGCGAGTCTAATGTTCCGCCTCCGGGCCTCGTCACCGGTTCCGGGCGACCTGTGTCACTTCGTACGCGGTGGCGGGGCCGGTCCATGATCCACCCTGCCGGGGGCGGGGGCCAGCCGGGGGGGGCCGTTCGCCCCGTGGCCCTCCCCCGCGCCACGGGGGAAGGACGACCACATACGGGTGCCCCGCCTCCTCGTCCGTAGACGAGGGGACGGGGCGACCCGTGGGCAGCGTGCCGGTCAGGCGCGACCCGCTGTCTTCTGGGTCTTGCGGGTGATCGCGTCGATGACGACGGTGGCGAGGAGGACCGCGCCGGTGATCATGTACTGGACCGGGGAGGCGACGCCTTCGAGGGCCAGGCCGTACTGGATCGAGGTGATCACCAGTACACCGAGCAGGGCGTCCCAGGTACGACCGCGGCCACCGAAGAGGCTCGTGCCGCCGATGACGGCCGCGGCGATGGCGTTCATCAGGAGGTCGCCGGCGCCGGCGCTCTGGTTGGCGGCAGTGATCTTCGAGGCGATGAAGATACCGCCGAGGGCCGCGAAGCCGCCGGAGATGGCGAAGACCGAGGTCCGCACGAGCGCCACGTTGATACCGGCGCGACGGCTCGCCTCGACGCTGCCACCGAGGGCGAAGACCTTGCGGCCGTAGGAAGTGCGGCGCAGGACGACATCGGTCACCAGAAGGATCACGACGAAGATCAGGACGGCCAGCGGAAGACCGCGGTTCTGGTTGAAGAGGTACGCGATCAGGAAGGCGACGATCGCGAGGGCCACCGTGCGGACGATGATCTCGGCGAGCGGCCGCGCCGGCACGCCCGCACGCTCGCGACGGCGGGAGTCGAAGAAGGAGCTGAGGAAGAAGACCACGACACCGACGACCGCGAGCCCGTAGGCGGCGGCGACATCGGAGAAGTAGTAGCCGGTCAGCTTGCCGACGAAGCCGTCGCCGTCGAGGTTGATCGTGCCGTTGTCGCCGAGCAGCTTCAGCATGAAGCCGTTCCAGAAGAGCAGGCCCGCGAGGGTGACGGCGAAGGCGGGCACCCCGATCTTCGAGAAGAAGAAGCCGTGGATCGAGCCCATCACCACGCCGGAGACGATGGCGAGGACGAAGGCAAGCCATTCCGCCATGCCGTGGGAGACGGCGAGAACGGCGAACATCGCGCCCGCCACACCGCTGACCGAGCCGACCGAGAGGTCGATCTCGCCGAGCAGCAGGACGAAGACGATGCCGACAGCGATCGTCCCGGTGCCGACCATCGCGACAGCGATGTCGGAGATGTTCCCCGCCGAGAGGAAGGCGCTGTTGAGGCTCTGGAAGATGATCGCGATGATCACGAGGGCACCGACGACCGGGATGTACCCCAGTTCACCGGCGCGGATCTTGCGCCCGAATTCGCTGATGTAGCCGCCGAAGCCCTGCTCCCGGACCAGGAGACGCGGGTCGATCGCGGTCGCGGCGCCCGCGGCAGCCGCAGGAGCCTCGACGGGCGCGTCGCTCTTGGCGGTGGAGGTCTGCCCGGGGACCTTGGTCCCGCTCTTGGCGACCGAGGTCTTCACCGGGGCCTGCTCGGGGGTCTTGTCGGTGCTCACTTGCCTGCCTCCACACCGCGCGCCGCCCGGCGGGTCACGGCATTGTCCGTGGCGCCTGTGATGGCGGAGATGATCTCTTCCTGCGAGGTGCTCTTCACGTCGAAGACACCGTTGTTGCGGCCGAGGCGCATGACGGCGACCCGGTCGGCGACCGCCCTCACGTCCTCCATGTTGTGGCTGATGAGGATGACCGCGAGGCCACGCTCGCGCAGCCGCTCGACGAGGTCGAGGACCTGGGCGGTCTGCTCGACGCCGAGGGCGGCGGTGGGCTCGTCGAGGATCACGAGCTTCGGCTCGCCGAGCATCGAGCGCGCGATCGCGACGACCTGGCGCTGACCACCGGAGAGCGAGGCGATCGGGATGCGGACGCTCGGGATACGGATGGAGAGCGAGGTGAGCAGCTCGCGCGAACGGCGCTCCATCTCGACCTCGTCGAGGAATCCGTACCGGCGCAGCTCCCGACCGAGGTAGAGATTGCCGACGACGTCGATGTTGTCGCACAGCGAGAGGTCCTGGTAGACCGTCGCGATGCCCAGATGCTGGGCGTCCTGGGGCTTGTTGATACGGACCGGCCTGCCCTCCCACTCGATGACACCGTCATCGATGGGGTGGACTCCGGCGATCGTCTTGACCAGCGTGGACTTGCCGGCGCCGTTGTCGCCGACAAGGGCGACCACTTCACCGGCGCGGACCTCAAGCTCGACATCGGTGAGCGCCTGGACGGCACCGAATCGCTTGGAGACCCCGCGCAACGCCAACACGGGCGCAGCGGACACGTGAACCATCTCCTTCGCCGCCTGACCGGCGGGGATGCCACGGCCGCGCGAAGGATGGGCGGGGCCGTGGAGAGGTTGAGCAGAAGTGAGGAGGACCGCACCGTGGCGACGGTCCGTGGGGGGAACTCAGCCGCTCGGCGGCCATTCCCCCGCGGGGGAGATGCCGGGCCACCCCCGACCGCGCGCGGCGGGGCAGCGAGCGCGCGGGCGGGGGCGCCCCGGCGGGCGCCGGTGGCCGGGGCCGCGGGGCCCCGGCCACCGGGCGGCTTACTTGAGCCCGGCCTTGGCGCAGGCGCTCGCGTACTTGCCGGCGCAGATCTCGTCCAGCGTGTAGTACTTCTCCTTGATGACCGTGTCCTTGACGTTGTCCTTGGTCAGGGAGATCACGGGGATGATCTTGGTGGGGACGGCGTCGTTGGTGCCGTTGTCCGCCTTGTCGGGCGCGATCGAGGAGAGGTCCTCGCCCTTGCCCACGGCGACCGCGAGCTGCGCGACGGTGTCGGCCTCCTGCGGGTAGGACTTGTAGACCGACATGTACTGCTCGCCCGTCAGGATGCGCTGCACACCGGCGAGTTCCGCGTCCTGGCCGGTGACCGGCGGGAGCGGGTCGATGCCGGCCTTCTTGAGGGCGGTGATGATGCCGCCGGCCATGCCGTCGTTGGCGGAGTACACGCCGATGACGTTCTTCTTGCCGAGGGCCGAGATCGCCGCCTCCATGTTGGCGTTGGCGTTCTCCGCCTTCCACTCCTTGGTGTCGTACTCCTTGCCGATGTTCACCTTGCCATCGAGGACGGAGTGCGCGCCCTTCTTGAAGTCGGCGGCGTTCGGGTCGGTGATCGCCCCGTTCATCATGACGATCTTGCCCTTCTTGGCGTCACCGCCAAGAGCCTTCAGCAGCGCCTCGCCCTGGGCCTTGCCGACCGCCTGGTTGTCGAAGGAGGTGTATGCGTCGATCGGGCCGGAGGCCAGACGGTCGTAGGCCACGACCTTGATGCCCGCCTGGTGGGCCTTCTCCACGGAGCTCTTGATCGCCTTCGCGTCGACCGCGTCGATGATCAGCACGTCGACCTTGTTGGTGATCATGGCCTCGACCTGCTGGTTCTGCGTGGTCGGGTCCTGCTTGGCGTTCTGGTAGATCACCTCGCCCTTGCCGCTGGTCAGCTCCTTGACCTTGGCGGTGATCAGCGGCTTGTCGAACTTCTCGTACCGCGCGGTCTGGTTCTCCGGGAGGAGCAGACCTATCTTCAGCGCGTCGCCCTTGGACTTGCTCGACGAGGACGCCTTGGAGTCGTCCTTCTTGCCGTCGTCGCTCTCCTTGGCGGACCCGCAAGCGGCCAGCGAGACGGCCAGACCGGTGGCGGCAAAGGCAAAGGCAGCACGACGCATACGCGTGTTCATTGAAACCTCCCTGACGAGGCCGCGTCGCTGCGGCCGAGGTGGCTGGAAGTCAACTCGGCCGCGCGAGCGGCGTCAAGGAGTTAATACTTAACGAGATGGCAACGGTGTCATGCGTTTGCTAAGTGAAGGCATGACGTGCGGCCGGAACCGGCCCTTCCAAGAGGGTCGAATCCCCCATTTCACTCAGCGCGAGGGCCAGCGCTCCCAGGACCTCGGCCCGGCCCCCGAGGGCCCCGGGGAGGACGGAGAGCTGCCGCGCGGCGCTCGGGATCGCGTACCGCCCCACCGACTCGCGGATGGGCCCGAGGATCAGCTCCCCCGCCTCGGCGAGGTCCCCGCCGAGCACGACGCGGCTCGGGTTGAGCAGATTGCAGAGGTTCGCGACCCCGCTGCCGATGTGCCGCCCCACGTCGCCCACGACGCGCCTGCACCCCGGGTCGCCCTCGCGGGCGAGGCGCACCATGCGCTCCAGCGTGAGATCGGCGCCGTGGCTGGAGTGCAGCAGCGGCAGGACGTAGCGGGCGGCCGTGAAGGTCTCCAGGCAGCCGCGGTTGCCGCAGCGGCACACCGGGCCCGCCTCGTCGAGCGTGATGTGCCCGATCTCGCCCGCCGTGCCCCCCGGGCCCCGGTAGATCCGCCCGTCGATGACGAGCCCGGCCCCGACACCGCTCGCGACCTTGATGTACGCGAGGTCGCGCACCCCGCGGCCCGCGCCCCACACCAGCTCGCCGAGCGCGCCGAGGTTGGCGTCGTTGTCGACGTGCACGGGCACCCCGAGCCGCCCGCTCAGCTCCTGGGCCGGGCGGGTACCCGACCAGCCCGGCAGGATCGAGGTGGAGCCGAGCGTCCCGGACTCGACGTCGATCGGGCCGGGCACGCCGAGCCCCACACCGGCGATCTTCGCCTCGTCCACGCCGGTCGCCGAGATGAGCCGCGCGACGACCTCCTCGGCCCGGTCCAGGCCCTGCGCCGCCGAGGCGTCCACGTCGAGCGGCTCGGACTCCTCGGCGAGCACCTGGTGCGCGAGGTTGCCGAGCGCGACCCGCAGGTGCGTGTGGCCGAAGTCGACGCCGATGACGATGCCCGCGTTGCCGCTGAGCGAGACGCTGCGCGCCCGCCGCCCGCCCGCCGACGTGGGCGTGACCTCGACGGTGCCGATCTCGCGCAGCTCACGGACGATGTTGGAGACGGTGGCCGCGGAGAGCCCGGTCGTCCGCGCGATCTCCGCCTGCGTCAGTGAGCCGGCGAGCCGCACCGCCCGTACGACGCGTTCCAGATTGGCCCGGTGCAGCGACGACTGCGACCCCGGAGTCTCCATTGCCCCATCCACTCCCGCCCTCGACCGGGTGCCCCGCAGCGGGGCACCCGCGACCGGTCACAAGGAGTGACGGCGGCCACGTACAAGTTGTGAACTCCAAGTTCCGCTGTCGGGGTTGCCGCAGTCAAGTCCTTGACGGACTTCGTTGTACGGGCGTGAGCGGGCCGTCACCGGGCGCGGCACGGCCCGGGACACGCGGAAGACCGCGTCCGCCGCCGCCCCGTGGGGCTGCGGCGGACGCGGTGCGTTCCGGTCGGGCCGATGCTATGTCAGTTCGCTTGCGCGAAGGGTGAATCCCGGGGAGCGGGGCGGGCGTTCGCGCTCCCGCGCCGCTCGCTCCCCTACTTCACGGCCCCCGCCGTGAGCCCTTCCTGCACCTGGCGCTGGAAGAGGATGTACGCGGCGAGCACCGGGAGCATCGCCATCACGAGCCCCGCGAAGAGGCCCGAGTAGTCGCCCTTGTACCCCTGGCTCGTGGCGAGGGCCACGAGTCCCTGGGTGAGCACCTTCTTGTCCTCGTCGGTGTTGAGCACCGTGGGCAGCAGGTACTGGTTCCACTGCCCGAGGAAGTTGAAGATCCCGACGCTGATGAGCCCGGGGCGGGCCATCGGCAGCATGATCTGGAAGAAGGTACGGGTGTGGGACGCCCCGTCGATCATCGCCGCCTCCGCGACCGAGCCCGGCAGGGTCCGGAAGAAGGAGGTGAGGAAGAAGACCGTGAAGGGCAGCGAGTAGGCGATGTAGACGAGGATCAGTCCGTGCGTCGTGTTGAGCAGCCCGAGGTTCTTCATGACGAAGAAGAGCGGCACCAGCGCGAGGATGACCGGGAAGCTCATCCCGCCCACGAACAGGTAGTAGATGAACCGGTTGCCGGGGAAGTCGAAGCGCGCCAGGACGTAGGCGCACATCGAGCCGAGCAGCAGCGTGCCGACGAGCGAGAAGCCCACCACGACGACCGTGTGGAGGAAGTAGTCGCTCATGTGGGCGTTGGTCCACGCCCGCGACCAGTTGTCGAAGTGCAGCGAGTCCGGCAGGGCCCACGGGTGGTTGAAGATCGACCCGTCGTCCTTGAAGGAGGTCATGACCGCCCACAGGAGCGGCATGACGACGAGGATCGCCCAGAGCACGAGGAAGCCGTGCGAGAAGACGTTGAGCACGCCGCCCGTCTTCGTCCCGCCGCTCGGCCGGGGGGCACCCGCCGTGCCCGTACCGCCGGTTTCGCCCACCGGGCCCTCGGGGCCGCCCGGACCCTCCGGGCCGTCCGGCCCGTCCTGCCCGGGGACGAAGGCCCCCGGGGCCGCGTCGGCCGGCTCGCCGTGCTCCGCCGGGGATGGGGTGTCGGTGGTCTTCATCAGAACTCCAGCCGCTCGCGCCTGCCCAGCCGCATCACGAGGCCGGAGAAGATCAGCGTGATGACGAGCAGGGCGACGCCGATGGTCGTGGCGTAGCCCGCCTGTCCCTGGCCGAACGCCTTCTGGTAGACGAGCAGCGGCAGCACAGTGGTGGAGTCGGCCGGGCCGCCGGGGCCCACCGACATGATCTGGACGACGGCGAAGGCTTCCGCGCCGAGCGAGAGGATGCCCATGTAGACCCAGCCGGACTGCACGGTGTCCCAGAGCAGCGGCAGGGTGAGGCGGAAGAAGGTCGTGAAGCGCCCCGCGCCGTCGAGCAGCGCGGCCTCGTACAGCTCCGAAGGGATCGAGGCCATCCCGGCCGAGAAGAGCACCACGAAGAAGCCGACCTGCGTCCACACGAGGACGGCCATGATGCACCACAGGGCGAGGTTCGGGTCCCCGAGCCACTCAGGCTGCACGCTGTCGAGACCGACGCCGCGCAGCACGGAGTTGAGCGCGCCGGTCTTCGGGTTGTAGGCGAACTGGAAGAGCAGGGCCACGATGGCGATCGAGAGGACCTGCGGGAAGAAGTAGACGATCTTGTAGAAGGACGAGCCGCGCACGCCTGCGATCGCCGAGCCCTTCCGGCGCCGCCCGCCCACGTTGACCATGAACGAGAGGAAGAGGGCGATGCCGAGGACGACGACGGGCAGCAGGACGACGTAGGTGACGCTGTGCTGCGCCGACTTCCAGAAGGTGTCGTCGTCGAACATCTTCTTGTAGTTGTCGAACCCGACCATCTTGAAGTCGGGGCTCAGGCCGGTCCAGTCCGTGAAGGAGTAGTAGATCGCCTGGATGAACGGCCAGATCACGAAGACCGCGTAGAGCGCGAGCGGGACGATCAGGAAGCCGATGACGAAGGGGTACTTGCCGCGGTCGGCGGCACTGCGGGGGCGCTTGCTCGCGCGGCCCGGGGCTGTTTTCCGCGTACGCCCGGCGGCCGGGGCGGACGCGAGGTCCGCCCCGGCTCCGGGGTCGCTGTACTCGCTCGCCATCAGCGGTGCTTGTAGTGGGGGATCGAGTCGTCCTTGGCGGCGGCGTCGGCGAAGTCCTGGCACTTCTTGATCGCCTCGGCAGGGGTCATGCGCCCGGCCATCATCTCGCCGAGGGCGCCGACGCCGATCTTCTGCTTGTTGAGGTCGACGTACCAGTCCTGGAGGCGCGGGTTGAGGACGTTCTCGCCGGCCTTGTCCAGGGCGTCGATGCCGGACTGGAGGGCGGTGGAGAGTTCGAGCCCGTCGGTGCCGCCGTTGAGGGCGGAGAGGGACTTCACCTTCTGCGTGAAGTTCTTCGAGCTGGCCTCGGAGAGCATGACGCGGAGCTGCTCCATGCCGCCGTCGGGGTTCTTGGCGTTCTTCGGGACGATGAAGGGCTCACCGCCGGACGCCCACAGGGTGCCGAAGGGCAGCGCGTCCGAGCTGTCGAGGCTGGAGGGCGCGGCGACCTTCATCTGGAAGTTCTTCGGCGTGGTCTTCGCCGCCTCGTTCTCGACCCAGGAGCCGTTGGGGATGAAGAGCGCGTTGCCCTTGGTCCACTCGGTCTGCGACTGGATGTGGTCGAGGCCGGGGGTGCCCTTGAGGACGTACCCCTTCTTGTACAGCTCGTAGTACGCCTCGAAGCCGGCCTTGACGGCGGGGTCCTTCCAGGCGTTCGGCTCCAGGTTGTCGATCGCGTCGAGTACCTTGCGGCCGCCGATCTTGCCGATGAACGGGAAGAGCGAGAAGGGGAGGTAGTACGGGTACTTGCCGGCGTACGTCCAGCCCGCGATGCCCTTCTTCTTCGCCGTGGCGCAGACCTTGAGCATGTCGTCCCAGGTCTCGGGGTACTCCACGCCCAGCTTGTCGAGGTTGGTCTGCGAGTACCACACGCCGTAGACGGTGTAGGCGTAGTTGAAGACGTAGCACGCCTCGCCCTCGTACTGGCCCATCTCGACGATGCCGGGGCGCAGGGTGTCGCGCACCTTCTTGGCGGGGTCGTCGTAGGAGGGGGCGTCGAGGAGCGGGGTGAGGTCGGCGAGCTGCTTCTTGCCGACGAGGACGCCCATGTCCATCTGCTCGGCGCCGGAGTTGTCGATGAGGTCCGGCGGGGTGCCGCCGTTGAAGCGCGGCTGGAGCGTGGACTGGATCTTCTGGGTCGGGGTGAACTTCACCTTCGCCTTGGGGAAGTTCTTCTCGTAGACGGCGACGGCGTCCTTGCCGTACTCGCTGCCGAAGCCGCCGTCGAAGAGCACGAAGTCGAGCGGCGCGCTCTCGTTGACGCCGAGCGGGTTCTTCTTGCTCTTGGTGCCCTTCTTCTCGGGCTTGTCGTCGGAGCCGCTGTCGCTGCTGGCACAGGAGGCCAGGAAGCTCATCGTGGGCACGGTGACGAGACCGATCGCGGCGGAGCGCTTGATGAGGTCGCGCCGGCCGAGACCGTGGCCGTTCGCTCGGGAAGATCCCATGCTCAAGTCCTCGCTTTCATCCAGGACTCAGGCGGTGAACCGGACCTTCCCCGGCACCGCGGTGAAGTGTGACTGGGGTCGTGCTGGAACTGCGGGGTGATGCGCGCCGGTTGGGTGCGGTACGGCGGCGTGCGGGCGTGGCGGCCCGCGTGTCCGTGTCCTTCTCCCCCGGTTCCGCGCGGGTCCGGCTTTCCGGACCGGGCGGTCGCCGACAGGTATAGTCCACTTGCGGCACGGGGGGCAAGATCGAAAGCCTCATTGGCCTTGGAACTTTCCCTAGTTGAGACATCCGGGAAACGCCAGGTAGCCGGACGTGTCGGCAACTTCCCAGTACAGAGGGCTTTTTACGGACGAGCGCGACGGCGATTGTTCCCCCGCGCAACGAAGTACGGGACGGGGCACGGGAATTCGCGAGGGCGCACACGGAATGGGCCGCGCCGTTTTCCGGGCTTATCCGGAAAGCACGCGAAAGGGCCCCTTCCCGGCGACGGGAAGGGGCCCTCGGTCCTGCTCGGCTGAGCCCTACTTGCGGATCAGCGAGCGGAGCACGTACTGCATGATGCCGCCGTTGCGGTAGTAGTCCGCCTCGCCGGGGGTGTCGATGCGGACGACCGCGTCGAAGTCCACGCCGGTGTCGGTGGTGACCTTGACCGTGCGGGGGGTCGTGCCGTTGTTCAGCTCGGTCACGCCGGAGAAGGAGAAGGTCTCCTCACCGGTGAGGCCGAGGCTCTCGGCGGTCTGGCCCTCGGGGAACTGGAGGGGCAGGACGCCCATGCCGATGAGGTTCGAGCGGTGGATGCGCTCGTAGGACTCGGCGATGACGGCCTTGACGCCGAGGAGCGCGGTGCCCTTGGCCGCCCAGTCGCGCGAGGAGCCGGAACCGTACTCCTTGCCCGCGAGGACGACGAGCGGGATGCCCTGCTCGATGTAGTGGCGCGAGGCGTCGTAGATGAAGCCGACCGGGCCGCCGTCCTGCGTGAAGTCGCGCGTGAAGCCGCCCTCGGTGCCCGGCGCGATCTGGTTGCGCAGGCGGATGTTGGCGAAGGTGCCGCGGATCATGACCTCGTGGTTGCCTCGGCGCGAGCCGTAGGAGTTGAAGTCGCGGCGCTCGACGCCGTGCTCCGTGAGGTACTTGCCGGCCGGGGTGTCGGCCTTGATGGCACCGGCCGGGGAGATGTGGTCGGTGGTGACCGAGTCGCCGAGCTTGGCGAGCACGCGGGCGCCGGAGATGTCCTCGACCGGGGCCGGCTCCATCTGCATGCCGTCGAAGTACGGGGGCTTGCGCACGTAGGTGGACTGCGGGTCCCACTCGAAGGTGTTGCCGGTGGGGACCGGGAGGGCCTGCCACTGCGCGTCGCCCGCGAAGACGTCCTCGTAGGACTTCTCGAACATATCCTCGCCGATGGCGCTCGCGACGACCTCGTTGACCTCGGCCTCGCTCGGCCAGACGTCCGCGAGGAAGACCGGCTCGCCGTTCTGGTCGGTGCCGAGCGCGTCCTTGGTGATGTCGATCTTCATCGACCCGGCGAGCGCGTAGGCGACGACGAGGGGCGGGGACGCCAGGTAGTTCATCTTGACGTCGGGGTTGATCCGGCCCTCGAAGTTGCGGTTGCCGGAGAGCACCGAGGTGACGGCGAGGTCGTTGTCGTTGACGGCCTTGGAGACCTCGTCGGGCAGCGGGCCCGAGTTGCCGATGCAGGTCGTGCAGCCGTAGCCGACCAGGTTGAAGCCGACCTTGTCGAGGTAGGGGGTCAGGCCCGCCTTGTCGAAGTAGTCGGTGACGACCTTCGAGCCCGGGGCGAGGGTGGTCTTGACCCACGGCTTGCGGGTCAGGCCCTTCTCGACCGCCTTCTTCGCCACGAGCGCCGCGGCGACCATGACGTACGGGTTCGAGGTGTTGGTGCAGGAGGTGATCGCGGCGACGGTGACGGCGCCGTGGTCCAGCTCGTACGTCGTGCCGTCGGGGGCGGTCACGGTCGCCGGGTTGCTCGGCACGCCGTTGGAGACGGCCGGGGAGTCGGAGGCCGGGAAGGACTCCTGGCCCGCCTCGTCCACGCTCGTGTCCGCGACGTAGTTGCGCACGTCGGCGACGAACTGCTGGGCGGCCTCGGCGAGGACGATGCGGTCCTGCGGGCGCTTCGGGCCGGCGATGGAGGGGACGACCGTGGAGAGGTCGAGCTCCAGCTTCTCGGAGAAGTCCGGCTCGGCGGCCGGGTCGAGCCACAGGCCCTGCTCCTTGGCGTACGCCTCGACCAGGTCGACCTGCTGCTTGCTGCGGCCGGTCAGGCGCAGGTAGTTCAGGGTCTCGTCGTCGATCGGGAAGATCGCGGCGGTGGAGCCGAACTCCGGCGACATGTTGCCGATGGTGGCGCGGTTGGCGAGCGAGGTGGCGGCGACGCCCTCGCCGTAGAACTCGACGAACTTGCCGACCACACCGTGCTTGCGGAGCATCTCGGTGATGGTGAGCACGAGGTCGGTCGCGGTCGTGCCGGGCTTCAGCTCACCGGTCAGCTTGAAGCCGACGACGCGCGGGATGAGCATCGAGACCGGCTGGCCGAGCATCGCGGCCTCGGCCTCGATGCCGCCGACGCCCCAGCCGAGCACACCGAGGCCGTTGACCATCGTGGTGTGCGAGTCGGTGCCGACGAGCGTGTCGGGGTACGCCTGGCCACCGCGGACCATGACCGTACGGGCCAGGTGCTCGATGTTGACCTGGTGGACGATGCCGGTGCCCGGCGGGACGACCTTGAACTCGTCGAAGGCGGTCTGGCCCCAGCGCAGGAACTGGTAGCGCTCGCGGTTGCGGCCGTACTCCAGCTCCACGTTCTCCTTGAACGCTTCGTTGGTGCCGAACTTGTCCGCGATGACCGAGTGGTCGATGACCAGCTCGGCGGGGGCGAGCGGGTTGATCTTGGAGGCGTCGCCGCCCAGCTCCTTCACGGCCTCGCGCATCGTGGCGAGGTCGACGACGCAGGGGACGCCGGTGAAGTCCTGCATGATCACGCGGGCGGGGGTGAACTGGATCTCCTGGCTCGGCTGGGCCTGCGAGTCCCAGCCGCCGATCGCCCGGATGTGGTCGGCGGTGATGTTCGCGCCGTCCTCCGTGCGGAGCAGGTTCTCCAGCAGCACCTTGAGGCTGTAGGGAAGGCGAGCAGAGCCCTCGACCTTGTCCAGCCTGAAGATCTCGTACGACTCGTCACCCACGCGCAGCGTGCTGCGGGCGTCGAAGCTGTTCGCCGACACGACAGTCTCCTTCATTTCTGTGCGCGTACCACCACAATGCTGCCGCCATGCCGCCGGTCCCGTCAGCTAAGGTAAGACTTAGTTAGGTAACCCTTACCCGGGGCGGCGGTCGCGGTGCGCCTCGGCAGATATCTCGATGTCGAGATAACTCTAGTACACGCGGCCCGCCCGGTCATGCCCCGGGCCGCCCCGCGCTGCCCGGGAAGCGGGCGGTACGGGGCGACCCGGGGACCGCAGCACGGGGAGTTCTTGGGCGTTTTCGTACGGGTATGCCCCGGCGAAATAGCGGCTTTCGCCCGGCCCGGCGCGGTACGGCCATTGCGGTGGCGGTACGGGCGCGTGGCGCGCGTCACGCCGGGCCGCGAGGTCTCAGTACGCGGGCGGGCCCGCCTCCACGCGGCGCAGGACGGGCGCGAGCCGGTCGATGTGCTCGCCGTCCCCGGCCTGGCGCTCGTCCCACCACGTCATCCCGGCCTCCGCGTACGGCGCGATCAGTTCGGCGGCCCGGTCCGGGTCGCGCGGCGAGATGCCGCCGAGGACGAGGTCGAAGGGCGTCGCGGGCGTGGCGTGCTCCCGTACGTACGCCTCGGGGTGCTCGCGCGCGAAGGCGGCGCGGTGCTCCCGTACGTACGCCATCAGCTCGCGGACCTGCGCGAGATCGGGCGGCGTGCCGTGCGACGCCTCGCGGAAGAGCGGGACCGCGCCGTCCCAGCGGGCGGCGCGGCGCATGGGCGGGCGGCTCGGCCAGAAGCCGCCGATCCACACGGGCGGGCGCGGGCGCTGGACGCTCGCGGGCAGCAACTGGGCGTCGTCGACCGTCCAGTGGGTGCCGCGGTGCGTGACGCGCTCGCCCGACCAGTAGCGGCCGAGGAGTTCGAGGCCCTCGTCGAGCATCCCGGCGAGGACGCGCGGGTCGGTGGGCTCGCCGAAGCTGCCGTACTCGTCCTCGATCGGCCCGCCGAGACCGGCGCCGAGGACGACGCGACCGCCGCTGAGCGCGTCGAGCGTGGCGACCTGGCGGGCGAGTTGGTGGGGGCGGCGGCGCGGGACCGGGGTGAGGAGGGTGCCCAGGCGCAGGCGCGTGGTGGCGAGCGCGGCGGCGGTGAGCAGCATCCAGGGATCGCCGAACGACACGCCGCGCCGGCTCTCCCTGTCGTGCAGGACGTGGTCCCAGACGAAGAGCCCGTCCCAGCCGGCGTCCTCGGCCGCGCGGGCGAGGCGGGCGACGGTGCGCGGGTCGGCGAAGTCACCGAAGTTGGGGATGTTCACGGAGTAGCGCATGGGCGCATCCTCGGCCGGGCACACGAGTGGCGCAACGCCACGACGGAGAGGCCGCCCGTCACCCGAGTGGCGCGGGCGGCGTGGACGCGGTTGACTGAAATGCCCTCACCGCGCCCGGGGTTGTACGGGTATGACGCCTCGCGCGCCCCACACCCCCCAAGCGGCGACGATCTCATATCTGAGATAGCCTGCACCCATGGCAGACGATTACCTCGTACGCATCGGCAAGCTCATCCGTGACGCCCGTCAGCATCGCGGCTGGTCACAGGCGCAGCTCGCCGAAGCGCTGGCCACGAGCCAGAGTGCGGTCAACAGGATCGAGCGCGGCAACCAGAACATCAGCCTTGAGATGATCGCCCGCATCGGGGAGGCCCTGGACAGCGAGATCGTCTCGCTCGGGTACTCCGGCCCGATGCACCTGCGGGTCGTCGGTGGTCGCCATCTGTCGGGCGCGATCGACGTCAAGACGAGCAAGAACGCGTGCGTCGCGCTGCTGTGCGCGAGCCTCCTCAACAAGGGCCGTACGACGCTGCGGCGCGTGGCCCGCATCGAGGAGGTCTACCGCCTCCTCGAAGTCCTCTCCTCGATCGGCGTCAAGGCGCGCTGGATCAACGACGGCAAGGACCTGGAGCTGGTCCCGCCGGCCGAGCTGAACATGGCGGCGATCGACGCGGACGCGGCGCGCCGCACCCGCTCGATCATCATGTTCCTGGGCCCGCTGCTGCACCGCATGGACCACTTCACGCTGCCGTACGCGGGCGGCTGCGACCTCGGCACGCGGACCATCGAGCCGCACATGATCGCGCTGCGCCGCTTCGGTCTCGACATCACGGCGACCGAGGGCCTGTACCACGCGGCCGTGGAGCGGGCGATCGCCCCGGACCGCCCGATCGTGCTGACCGAGCGCGGCGACACCGTGACGGAGAACGCGCTGCTCGCCGCCGCGCGCAACAGCGGCGTCACGACGATCCGCAACGCCTCGTCGAACTACATGGTCCAGGACCTGTGCTTCTTCCTGGAGGCCCTGGGCGTACGGGTCGAGGGCATCGGCACGACGACGCTCACGGTGCACGGCGTGCCCGACATCGACGTCGACGTGGACTACTCGCCCTCCGAGGACCCGGTCGAGGCCATGAGCCTCATCGCCGCCGCCGTCGTCACGGAGTCCGAACTCACCGTGCGCCGCGTGCCGATCGAGTTCCTGGAGATCGAGCTGGCCGTCCTGGAGGAGATGGGCCTCGACCACGACCGCTCCACGGAGTACGTCGCGGACAACGGCCGCACCCGGCTGACCGACCTGACGGTCCGCCCCTCCAAACTGGAGGCGCCGATCGACAAGATCCACCCCATGCCCTTCCCGGGCCTGAACATCGACAACGTCCCGTTCTTCGCGGCGATCGCGGCCGTGGCCCAGGGCAAGACCCTCATCCACGACTGGGTCTACGACAACCGCGCGGTCTACCTGACCGACCTCAACCGCCTCGGCGGCCGGCTCCAGCTCCTCGACCCGCACCGCGTCCTGGTCGAGGGCCCCACCCGCTGGCGCGCCTCCGAGATGATGTGCCCGCCCGCCCTGCGCCCGGCGGTCGTCGTCCTCCTCGCGATGATGGCGGCCGAGGGCACCTCGGTGCTCCGCAACGTCTACGTCATCAACCGGGGCTACGAGGACCTGGCGGAACGCCTGAACTCGGTGGGGGCGCAGATCGAGACGTTCCGCGACATCTGAGGCGCCGATGTCGTCCCCGCTCGGCCCCCGCTCCGGAGGCCGGGCGGGGGCGCGTGCCCGCGTCGAGCCGGTCGGCCCGCGCTCGGCCCGGCGGCGGGTCCGGCGGATCTGCTTCCGTCCGTCAGCGCTTCTGCAGGCGCACCGCGAGGAGGGCGACGTCGTCCTCGCCCTGCGGAGCGAGTCGCTCCAGGACGTGGGCACACGCCTCTTCGGGGCGCCCGGGCGCACTCTCCCATGCCTCGGTGAGGCGGCGTATGCCCTGCTCCAGGTCCTCGCCGCGGCGCTCCACGAGCCCGTCGGTGACGAGCAGCAGGAGCGAGCCGGCCGGCACGGTGACGCGGAGCGCGGGCGGATGGGGAAGGCCGAGACCGAGGAGGGGGCCGTGCTCGCGCAGGCAGTACGAGGCGCCTTCCGGCGAACGCACGAGAGGCGGGAGGTGCCCGGCGTTCGCGACGTGCACCAAGTCTGTCGCGTGCTCGATGAGCAGGACGCAGAGGGTCACGGTGGCCTGCGGGTTGGTGCAGGCGAGGAGATGGTCGAGACGGGTCAGGATGTCCTCGGGACGGTGGCCCTCGGCGGCGTACGCGCGCAGCGCGTGCCGTACCTCGCCCATGACCATCGCCGCGTCGAGTGAGTGCCCGGCGACATCGCCGACCGCTACGACCAGGCCCCCGGGGGTGTCGATGGCCTCGTAGAAGTCGCCTCCGATCTCGGTGCGTTCGTTCGCGGGCAGGTAGCGCACCGCGAGTTCGGCGCGGGACGTCACGGGCAGGGCCGCGGGCAGAAAGCTGCGCTGGAGAGTGAGGGCCAGCGCGTGCTCCTCGCTGTAGCTGCGCAGTGCCTCCAGCGCGAGGGCGCTCGCCTGGGCGAGTTGGGCGAGCAGCCCGTGCTCGTCCTCGCCGGTGACGGCGTCGGCGGGAACGAGAAGGGTGACCGGAGGGCGTTCGGGCTTGGCATGGCCGGTCACGGCGCGCAAGGGAACGGGGTCCTCGTCCACGCCCGGCCAACACGCGAGCAGGGGCAAGCGCTCGTTCGGCGGTACGGGGTGCACGCGGTGACCGGGGCCCTGGCCCTTCTCGGCGGGATCCTCCCAGGTGTGGGCGAGAAGGTGGCTGCCCTGCGGGGCGGTGAGACTGGCCGCCGCTCGGCAGTGCAGAAGGGCCCCGGCACCCTCGGCAGCCGCCCGCGCGAGTTCCTCGGCGTCACGGGCGTGGTAGAGGCGCAGCGTGCAGGTGTGCAGGAGACGCAGCCGGTCGGCGAGGTTCTCGGCGCGTCTGCGGGCGCGGGCGTAGCGCAGGGTCGCCGTGACCGTGGCCAGGAGCTCGGCAGGGGCGACCGGGTCCACGAGGTAGGCGTCCGCTCCCCGTGTGAGGCCCTGAGTGCGGTCGTCGGTGGTGATGGCCGAGGCGGAGATGTTGATGACGGGCAGGGCCGTCGTGGCCGGGTCGCCCTTGATGCGTTCGCACACCTCGAAACCGGTCATGTCCGGCAGGCGTACGTCCACGAGGGCCACTTCGGGCGGTGGTCCGGGCGCCGCGAGAAGGGCGAGGGCGCTGGTGCCGTCCTCGGCCTCGGTGACGTGGTGTCCGGCACGGCGCAGCACGGTGGCGAGCACGTAGCGATTGGTCGGGGAGTCGTCGACGACGAGGATGCGGGCGGGACCCTGGTCGTGCGGGGAGAAGGTCATCGTTGCGGGGTCTTCCTCGGGTCGCCTGCCGGGGCGGGGCGGCTGGGGCTCGGGGCGAGGGCTTCGGTGAGCGTGCGCAGCGTGAGGCGGGTCTTGTGGAGGACTGTGTGGGCGCCGGGGAGACGGCCGCGGTCCACGTCCTCGGCGGCGAGGGAGGTGAGCACGAGGACGGGGATGTGCCGGACGGCGGGGTGGGCGGCGCACTCGGCGTGGACCGTGTAGCCGTCCTTGCCAGGCATCGTGAGGTCGAGGAAGACGGCGTCGGGTTGCTCGCGGGCGATGACGCCGACGGCGCGGGAGCTGTCGGCGACGTGGATCACGTTCTCGCTGAGCCGGGCGAGCATCGGGCGCAGCGTGTTCACGAACACCGCGTCGTCGTCGACGACCACGACGGAACGCAGTGCCCGCTCGGGGGAGGTGCCCGGTGCGGTGGTCGCGAGCGGGGCCCGGTCCCGGTCGTGCCGGGCGGGCAGGTCGATGACGACGACCGTGCCCTTGCCGAGCGTGCTGCTCAGGGTGAGGCTTCCGCCGAGCAGCTGGGTGAGCCGGCGGGCGTAGGGGAGCCCGAGGCCGGTGCCGGCCCGGCCGCGCTGGTGGGGGCCGCGTACCTGGTAGAACTCCTCGAACACGCGGTCTATCTCGGGTTCCGGGATGCCGACGCCCGTGTCGGTGACGCGGAAGACGAAGCGCGCGTCGGCGTCCGTGCCGTGCTCCTCGATCTCCAGGCGCACGTGGCCGGTCCGCGTGAACTTGAGGGCGTTGGAGAGGATGTTGCGCAGGACGCGGGTGAGCATGACCTCATCCGTGTGGAGCGCCGAGGACTGACGGTGGTCGGGGACGTGGAGGGTGACCTCCGGGTGGGCTGTCCCGCGCAGGGTGCCCCGGAGCTGGTGGAGCAGGGGACGGAGGTCGACATCTGCCACGAGCGGTTCGAGCCGCCCCGACTCGGCCTTCGCGACGTCGAGGAGTTCGTCGACGAGGGCGAGCAGGGTGCTGCCGGAGGCGCGCATGAGGGACACCTGCTGGCTCTGTTCCTCGGAGAGCGGGTCTCCCGCCGGATCGAGGAGGAGCTGGGCGAGAGCGATGACCGAGTTGACCGGCGTGCGCAGCTCGTGGCTCACGTTGGCCCAGAAGCGGGCGCGGTACGCCTGCACCAGCTCCAGTTCCTGGTTCTTCTCCTCCAGTTCGGCGTAGAGGGCGACCACACCGCTGTTGGTCTCCTCCAGTTCGCCGGCGAGTTCCCGGTAGAGGGCGAGGACGCCCGCGTTGGTCTCCTCCAGCTCGCCGTTGAGCCTGCGCAGTTCCTCTCCTTGCTGCTGGGACTCGTCCAGGGCGGCGAGGAGTTGCCGGTTCTGGGTGCGCAGGGTCTCGATGAGGTCGGCGGCGGTCCCCGGGACGGCGAGCGCGGTACGCACCTCGTCGGCGAGACCGTCCGAGCACGCGGCGTGGCCGGGCAGGAACTGGGCGAGGAGCAGGGCGTGGGCGGGCGCGCCGGGCGGACGCGGGCTCGTGCGGGCCGGGGATTCCGTACGGGCCGTCGTCGCGTCCCCGGTACCGGTCGTCGCCTCGGGCGCACGGTAGGTGCCGCGATCGAGCAGTCGCGCGGCGGCGGAGAGCAGAGCGGAGGTGGGGGATGGGCCGTCGCCCCAGCCGAAGTGGACACTGAGCGCGGCGCCGCCGTGCGGCCCGATGTCCTCCAGGCGGAGCCGGGCGGTCAGGCCCGTGGCCCCGAGGAGTTGTTCCCCGGCCTCGCTGGCCACGGTGGTGAGCCGGACGAGGGCGCTGCCGCTGATGCCGGCGGCGCGGCACGCGGTCTGTGCGCAGCGCCGCAGGACGTGGACGTCGCCGGGCTCGCGCAGGCGGAGCTCCAGGAGGTCGTGCGCGGCGGGGCTCACGCCGGTACGTGGCCGATCACGACGAGGCCCGCGTCGTCGCGGCGAATCGCGGCCTGGTTGAGGAGCTGCGCCGCGACGAGAAGGGGTTCGCGGCTCGGGGGGAGCGGGGTCGCGGGGTCGCGACGGCGCTCGGAGAGCCCGTCGGAGTGCAGGACGAGGACGGCACCGGGCGGATAGGGGGCCTCGAAGACGCGGGGGGCGGGCAGCACGGAGCCGACGATCCCGGGGAGCGAGGCGAGGCTGTGGCGCGACGCGTCGGCCGCGGTCACGAAGGCGGCGATGTTCCCGACTCCGCCCAGCCTGACGCGGTGCGTGTCCGGAGTGACGAGGGCGAGGGCGAGCGCGGCGCCCCGGGTACCGCGCATCCCTTCGTGCAGCAGCCGGAGCAGGGGGGCGGGGTCGGTGGTGGGGGCGTCGCGGAAGACCTCGAGGGCCCGGGAGGCGGCCAGGGCGGCGAGGGGCCCGTGGCCGAGTCCGTCGCACATGAGGACCAGGACGGCGTCCCGGCCTTGCTCGGGGGCCTCTCGTACCGCCCAGGCGTCCCCGACCACGTGCTCGCCCGGGTAGGGCCGGGTCAGCCCGGCGAGCCGGAGCGGCGCGGGCGGTGGCGGTGCGGCGAGCCAGGACCGGGCGCAGGCCACCGTGCCGCCGCGCGCACTGTGCAGGACGAAGCTGTCCACGAGCCCTTCGAGTCCGGAGAACCGGGGAACGAGGGGCGCGGGCCGAGGGGCGAGAGGGGCGGGGGCCCCGGGCTGCGGTACGCGAGCACCGGGGCCGCCGTCGATGCTGAGGCATTCGACCGCCCCCTGACCGCGGACCCGCGTGGCGCGCAGCGCGAGCACCCCGTCCGGGGCGTGCGCGAGCAGGTCGCCGGCCATCGCGGTCGCGCACTGTTCGAAAGCGGCGGCACGGGCCGCGTCGGTGAGCAGGGCCGCGAGGCCGGCGGCCACTTTGCGCGCGGCCGTCGGCAGGGAGGGCCCCGCCGGCAGCCAGTGCACCTCCGCGGACTCCGCGACGAGCGAGGTCACCGCCATCATCGTCCCCACTTCACGATACGTACCGTCGTCCCGACAGAGGAGGACTCGAGGCTGAATTCGTCGACGAGCCGGCGGGCGCCGCTCAGGCCCAGCCCCATGCCGTTGCCCGAGGTCCAGCCGTCCGTCAGGGCGAGGCCGAGATCCGGGATGCCGGGACCCTCGTCGCGGAACTCGACCCACACCGCGTGGCGGCTGCCCTCCTCGAAAGTCGCCACGCTGACAGTACCGCCGCCACCGTAGACGACCATGTTGCGGCCCAGTTCGCTGGCGGCGGTGACGAGTTTCGTCTGGTGGATGAGGGACAGCCCGGCACGCTGGGCCTGCGCGCGGACCGCCTGCCGTGCGGTCACCACGTCGGCGCTGGACGCGACCGGGAGGACTTCGGCGCGTTCGCGGGCCTGCGGATACTCCTTCATTCCGTCTCCGCGGACAGCCGCCGTACGAGCACGAGTCCGCGTTCGAGGTTGAGCGCGGTGCGCACCCCGGGCAGCGAGAGACCGAGTTCGACGAGGGTCATGGCCACCGGCGGGCGCATGCCGACCACCACGGTCTCGGCGCCGAGCAGCCGGGAGACCGCGGCGATGGTGGCGAGCATCCGGCCGACGAAGGAGTCGACGATCTCCAGTGCGGAGATGTCGATGACGACGCCTGCGGCGCCCGAGGTGACGACCCGCTCGGAGAGGTCCTCCTGGAGGTCCAGGACCGCCCGGTCGTCGAGGTCCGTCTGGATCGAGACGAGCAGGACCCTGCCGATCTTCAGGACCGGCACACGCTCGCTCACAGGAGGTTCCCCGAGGTGTCGTTCTCGCTTGCGCTCTCCTGGAGTGCCTGGCGCAGCGCGTCGGCGAGCGTGGCGTTGGTGGGGATGTCGCCGAACTCGATCCCGAGCGCGACGATCGTCTGCGCGATCTGGGGGCGGATGCCGGAGACGATGCAGCGCGCGCCCATGAGCCGTGCGGCGACGACGGTCTTGAAGAGGTGCTGGGCGACCTGGGTGTCGACGGTCGGCACGCCGGTGATGTCGATGATGGCGTGCGTCGAGTCGCTGTCCACGAGGGCCTGGAGCAGCTTCTCCATCACGACCTGGGTACGGGCGGAGTCCAGGGTGCCGACGAGGGGCACCCCGATGATGCCGTCCCACAGCTTGACCACGGGAGTGGAGAGTTCGAGAAGCTGCTCGGCCTGGGCGGAGATGATCTCCTCCCGGGTCCGTATGTACGCCTCGGTGGTGAGCAGACCGAGGTCGTCCAGGAGACGGGCGAGTTGCAGGTAGGCCCGTGCGCCCGCGGGATTGGTGGCGAGGGTCGGTTCGAGGACGTCCTTCAGCGCGAGCACGCAGCGCGCCGTCTCGGAGGGGGTGAAGCCGTGCCTGGCCCGGGTGCGGGAAAGCTCGATCAGCAGTCCGCGGACCTCACCGAAGGTTTCGGCACCGCTGTCCAGTCCTCCGTCGCGGATGGCTTGCAGGAAGGCGTCGTACAACTCCCCCAGCTCCTGGCCGAGCTCGGCCCTGGAGAGCCGGCCGCGCAGCCCCTCGCTCACGGCACCGACCCAGTGTTCAAGAAAAGCGTCCCGCTGCTCGGCCAAGACGCTGACCAGGAGATTCGTACCGCTCTGCGCCGTCACGTGGTCCTCACGAAATGAAGTGAATATGTCAGCGCACACCATACGTGGCGGCTTTCTCCACTCATCCCTCAACTTCCCTCCGCATCCGTCGCGGGGCGGGCGAGGTCGGGTGGCGGGGCTTCGCGCGGGCGGCCGACGGGAGTTGGGGGGCTCGGACCGCTGGGCCCGCGAAACTTAGAATAGGCTTCCCTAAGTTGAACCGTCTTCGGAGGGTGCGCGGTGGGAGCAGAGGCAGTGTCGGGGCGGGATGTCCTGCGGGGCACCGTCAGGGGGCAGGGGCGTCGTGTCGGTGTTGCCGCCGTTCTCGGGTGTGTGCACCAGCTCGGTGAGGCGATGACCCCGGTGCTCATCGGGGTGGTCATCGATCAGGCGGTGGCGGGGCGGGACGGAGGACGGCTCGTGCTGTGGCTCGTGGTCCTCGCCGTCGTGTACGTGTGCCTGTCGTGGAGCTTCCGGCTCGGGGCGCTCGCCGGGGAGCGCAGCGCCGAGGAGGCCGGGCACGTCTTGCGGCTCGCCGTCGTGCGCCGGGTGCTCGACGCGCGGGGCGGCGCCGGGAGCGACCGGCTCTCGGGGGAGCTGGCGAACGTGGCGACCGAGGACGCGAAGCGCGTCGGCGCGGTCACCATGGCGCTCATGAACGGCATCTGGGCCCTCGCCGGGATCACCGTGAGCGCCGTCGCGCTGCTCCTCACCTCCGTTCCGCTCGGGCTCGTCGTCCTCCTCGGCACCCCCGTGCTGCTGTGGCTCGGGCACCTGCTCAGCAAGCCCCTGGAGCGGCGCAGCGAGGCCGAGCAGGACCAGGCGGCGGGTGCGGCGGGCGTCGCCGCCGACCTCGTCGCGGGGCTGCGGGTGCTGCGGGGGCTCGGCGCGCAGGGGGCCGCCGTGGAGCGGTACCGCCGTACGAGCCGGGTCTCGCTGGTCGCGACGCTGCGCGCCGCGCGGGCCGAGTCCTGGCAGTCGGGGCTCGTTCTCGCGCTCACCGGTTGTTTCCTCGCCCTGATCGCCTGGGTCGGCGGGCGCCTCGCCCTCGACGGCTCGCTCAGCCTCGGGCAGCTCGTCTCGGCAGTGGGGCTCGCGCTGTTCCTCGTGGGGCCGCTGGAGACCTTCGCATGGGTCAACGCCGAGCTGGCGCAGGGGCGGGCCTCCGCCGCCCGGATCGCCGAGGTGCTCGGCGCGGGGCCCGCCGTCGCGGGCGGCGAGGAGCCCGTACCGGCCGACGCGCGCGGGGAGTTGCGGCTCAGCGGGGTGCGGCTGCGGGCGCTCGACGGGGTGGATCTGCGGGTGCCCGCCGGGCGGCTGACCGGGATCGCCGTGAGCGATCCGGCGCTCGCCGACGCCCTGCTCGACTGCCTCGGGCGGGAGGCCGATCCGGAGGCGGGCGCGGTCGAGCTGGACGGGGTGCCGCTGACCCGGGTCGACCCGGCCGCGCTGCGCGCCGCGGTGCTCGTCGCGCGGCACGACGCCGCGCTGTTCGAGGGGTCCCTCGCCGCGAACGTCGTCGCGGCGGGCGAGGACCCCGACGGCGCGGCGGCCGGGCCAGCCATGGCGGCGGCCGACGCGGACGAGGTGGCGCGCGCACTCCCGTACGGCGCGGGCACCGACGTCGGCGAGGGCGGCAGGTCGCTCTCCGGCGGGCAGCGGCAACGCGTGCTGCTCGCGCGGGCGTTGCACGCCGCGCCGCCCGTGCTCGTCGTGCACGACCCGACGACCGCCGTGGACGCGGCGACGGAGGCGCGGATCGCGCGCGGGCTCGGGGACTTCCGGCGCGGCCGTACGACGGTCGTCGTGACCAACAGCCCGGCGCTGCTCGCCGTGACGGACCACGTGGTGTTCCTGGACGGCGGGCGGGTCGGGGCGGAGGGGACGCACGAAGAACTCGCGCGGACCCATGAGACGTATCGCGGGACGGTGTGGGCATGACGACCGAGGACGGCACCGAGCGGGACCTCCTCCCGACCGCCACGCCCGCGCGCACGCGCGCCGCCGTGCGCGAACTCCTGCGCCCGCACCGGGTGCTCGCGGGCGCGGGCTTCGCCGTGCTCGTCGTCGCCACGGCGGTGGGGCTGCTCACGCAGCCGCTCCTCGGGCGGATCGTCGACCTCGTGACGCGGCACCGCTCCCCCGACGCGCTGACCTGGCCCGTGCTCGCCCTCGCCGGGATCGCGCTCGTGCAGGGCGCCTCGACGGCGTGGGGCATGGCGCTCGTCTCGCGGCTCGGCGAGACGGCGCTCGCGCGGTTGCGCGAACTCTTCGTGGAGCGCGCGCTCTCGCTCCCGCTCGACCGCGTGGAGCGGGCGGGCTCGGGGGACCTCAACGCGCGCGTGACGCGGGACGTGTCGCGGGTCGCCGAGGCGGTCCGCACGGCGCTGCCCGAGCTGGCCAAGTCGGGGCTGTCGATCGTGCTGACGCTGGGCGCGCTCGCGCTCCTCGACTGGCGGTTCCTGGTGGCCGCGCTCGTCGCCGTACCCGTGCAGGCGTGGACGGCGCGCTGGTACGTGCGCCACGCGGTGCCGCTGTACGCCCGCGAGCGGATCGTGACGGGGGCCCAGCAGCAGCAGTTGCTCGACACGATCGGCGGGGCGCGGACGGTGCGCGCCTACGGGCTCCAAGCCGAGCACGACCGGCGGGTCACCGCGCGTTCGCGCGCCGCCGTCGACCTGACGATGCGCGGGGTGCGGCTCGTGCTGCGCTTCTACGGCAGGCTGCACGTCGCCGAGTACCTGGGCCTCGCCGCGGTGCTCCTCACCGGGTTCCTCCTGGTGCGGGACGACGCGGTGTCGGTCGGGACGGCGACGGCCGCCGCGCTGTACTTCCACAGCCTCTTCACGCCGGTCAACACCGCGCTCGTGCTCCTCGACGACGCGCAGTCGGCGACGGCGGGGCTCGCGCGCCTCGTCGGCGTGGTCGACGTACGCGCCGAGGAGGACGCGGCGGACGGCGCGGCGCCCGTCACGGGGCCGCCCGGGGTGGTGGTCTCGGGTGTCACGCACGCGTACGTGCCGGGGCGGCCGGTCCTGCACGGCGTGGACCTGGAGGTGCGGCCCGGGGAGCGCGTCGCGCTCGTCGGGGCGAGCGGCGCGGGCAAGACGACGCTCGCCAAGCTCGTCGCGGGGCTGCACCGCGCGGAGTCGGGGAGCGTCCGCGTCGGCAATGCCGAGCCGGACGCCTCGGGGCGGCTCGTGGGCCTCGTGACCCAGGAGGTGCACGTCTTCGCCGGGCCGCTCGCCGAGGACCTGCGCCTCACCCGGCCGGACGCCGACGAGGCGGAGCTGCGCGCGGCGCTCGCCGCCGTGGGGGCGCTGGAGTGGGTGGATCGACTGCCCGAGGGCCTGGACACCGTCGTGGGCGAGGGCGGGCACCGGCTCACCACCGACCGCGCCCAGCAACTCGCGCTCGCCCGGCTGCTGCTCGCCGATCCGCCGCTCGTCGTGCTCGACGAGGCGACGGCTGAGGCGGGGAGTTCGGGCGCGCGGGTCCTGGACGAGGCGGCCGAACGCGCCCTGCGCGGCCGTACGGCGCTCGTCGTCGCGCACCGGCTCGGGCAGGCGGCGGCGGCCGACCGGGTCGTGGTCATGGACGCCGGGCGGATCGTGGAGCAGGGCACGCACGAGGAACTCCTCGCCGCCGACGGCGCGTACGCGACCCTGTGGCGGGCCTGGTCGGGCAGCCGCTCCCCCGGTGAAAGCGTCCGCGCGGCGGAGGGCGGCGTCCCGGCAGGTGACGCCACCCCGGCAGGGGGCGGCACCCCTGCAGGTGGCCGCGTCCCCGCGGCGAAGGGCCGCCCCGCGCCCGTACCGCCCCCGTCCTCCGCCCCCTCCCCCGCGCACCCCGAGATCTCCGAAGCCCCCCGCTGACCGACCCCTGTCGCCCCACCGACCGACCCCACCGACCGACCCCCCACCGCCCGCCGCCCCGAGTCCTTCGGGGCCCCTACCGCACCGACGAACAGAAGGATCCATCTGATGTCCCGCGCCCCCAGAGCCCTCCGGCTGACCGGCCTGCTCGCCTCCACCGTGCTGCTGACGGCGACGGCCGCCGCCTGCGGCTCCGACTCGGACTCCGCCGCCGACAACGACACGAAGGCGTCGCAGGACTCCGCCGCCGCCGGGGCCTTCCCCGTCACGCTCGCCCACAAGTTCGGCAGCACGACGGTGAAGTCCGAGCCGCGGCGCATCGTCACCGTCGGGCTGACCGACCAGGACGCCGTCCTCGCGCTCGGCAAGGTGCCGGTCGGCACGACCGAGTGGCTGGGGGGCTACAAGGGCGCGATCGGGCCCTGGGCGCGCAAGGACCTCGGCGGTGCGAAGGCGCCGACGGTCCTCAAGGACAGCGGCACGGGGCCGCAGGTGGAGCGCATCGCCGCGCTCAAGCCGGATCTCATCCTCGCGGTGTACGGCGGGCTGACGAAGGCGCAGTACGAGAGCCTGTCGAAGTTCGCGCCCGTCGTCGCGCAGCCCAAGGAGTTCAACGACTACGGCGTGCCGTGGCAGCAGCAGACGGAGGAGATCGGGAAGGCGCTCGGCAAGTCCGCCGAGGCGAAGAAGCTCGTGGCGGGCGTCGAGGACAAGTTCGCGGCGGCGAAGAAGGAGCACCCCGAGTTCGCGGGGGCCACGGGTGTCGTGGCGACCCCGTACGAGGGCACGTTCGTCTTCGGCAGCCAGGACCCCCGCTCGCGGCTCCTGTCCGACCTCGGCTTCGAGCTGCCGAAGGACCTGGACAAGGTGATCGGGGACGAGTTCGGCGCCAACATCAGCAAGGAGCGGCTGGACCTGCTCGACCAGGACGCCGCGCTGTGGATCGCGCCGGACACCACCTCGTCGGTGAAGAAGCTGCACGCCGACAAGATCTACGGGGACCTGGACGTCGCGAAGCAGGGGCGCGAGGTCTTCGTCAAGGAGACGAGCGACTACGGCAACGCCGTGTCGCTCTCGACGGTGCTGAGCATCCCGTACGTCCTGGACCGCCTGGTGCCGCAGCTCGCGGCGGCGGTGGACGGCAAGCCCGCCACGAAGGTGGAGAACCCGGCGTCCTGAGGACCCGGCGGGGCGACGGCGGAGGGGGCGGACACCCGGTGGTGTCCGCCCCCTCCGCCGTACCGCCCGGTGCGCTCAGTCGCCGTCCACGAGGCTCTTGGGGCGCATGTCCGTCCAGTGCGTCTCGATGTAGTCGGCGCACTCCTGCCGGGGCGCCGGGCCGTGGACGACGCGCCAGCCGGCCGGGACGTCGACGAAGTCGGGCCACAGGCTGTGCTGGTTCTCGTCGTTGACGAGGACGGAGTAGTGGCCGTCGGGGTTCTCGAAGGGGTTGCTGCTCATGGTGTGCGCTCCTTGCTGGATCGGGACGGGGTGGGTCTGGACGGAGTCGGGCCGGGGCCGGGGCGGGGCGGGGCGGTCAGTCGCGGGGCTCCGCGTGCCGCACGAGGGCTTCCAGGGCGCGGAACCACGCCTCGCCGAGGTCCCGCACGGCGTCCTCGGTGAGGAGGTCCGCGGCGAAGGACCAGTGCGCCGCGAGGCGCGGTCCCTCCGGGCGGTCCTCGGTGAGGGCGTTGAGGGTGAGGGCGTGCGACATGGGCATGTCCGGGTCGGCGTCGAGGTCGGCGGCGTCCTCCTCGGGGGCGTAGGACCAGTCGGCGTCCTCCGCGTGCCCGAAGCGGCCCATGTAGTTGAACTCGATCTGCGGTTCCGCGAGTCGGGCGAGCGCGGGCGCGGTCTCCGGGTTCAGGTGGCGCAGCAGCCCGTGCCCCGTACCGGCACCGGGGAGGCCGGTGAGGTGGGCGCGGACGCGGGCCACGGCGGCCTCGGGGTCATCCGCGCCGGAGGGGCCGGGGTCGAGGCGTACGGGGACGACCGTGGTGAACCAGCCGACGGTGCGGGAGAGGTCCGCGTCGCCCGCGATGTCCTCGTCCCTGCCGTGGCCCTCCAGGTCCACCAGGACGGGGCCGCCGGTGCCGCCGAGCACGCGGGCGCGCCAGTCGGACACCGCCTGGGCGAAGGCCGTGAGCAGCACGTCGTTGACGCTCGCGCCGAACGCGGCGGGCACGGCGCCGAGCAGGGGCCCGGTGAGGTGCGGGGGCAGGGTCAGCGAGACGTACCCCGTCGTCGCGACCGTGTCGCGCGCCGTGTCGAGCGGGCGGGGCAGCGGGAGCCCGGCGCCCTCGGCGAGCACGTCGGTCCACCACGGCAGTTCGTCGGCCGTCGCGGGCTCCGCCGCCCGCGCGCCGAGCAGGCGCGACCAGCGGGCGAAGGACATCTCGACCGGGGCGAGCGCGGGGGCCCGCCCCTCCCGCACCGCGTCCCACGCGGCGGCCAGGTCAGGGAGGAGCGCGCGCCAGGACACGCCGTCGACGGCGAGGTGGTGGACGAGCAGGAGCAGCCGCCCCGCCCGCCCGGGACCGGCGTCGTACCAGACCGCGCGGACCATCGCCCCCGCCTCGGGGTCGAGGCCGGCCCGCGCCTCCTCGGCGTGCGCGGCGACGGCGGCGCGCAGCGCCTCCGGGTCGTCCGCCTCGGCCCGTACGTCCGCGCGCCGCAGCCAGTCGCGTACGTCGCACTCCCCCGCCGCCGGGACCGTGAGCGCGGGCTCGGGCGCGCTCACGAGGCGGGCGCGGAGCATGTCGTGGCGGGCGGCGAGGGCGCCGAGCACGGTGAGGAAGCCGTCCTCGGTGAGGTCGGCGGGGGTACGGACCAGGGCGGCCTGGTGGTAGGCGGCGAGGGGGCCGCCGCGCTCCACGAGGGAGCGCATGATCGGGGTGAGCGGGACCGTGCCCGTGCCGTCGTCGTGCGTGGTGCCGCGCTCGGCGGGGGCGAGCGGGCTGGCGAGCGGGGCGAGCGCGACGACGGTGCGGTGCTGGAGCAACTGGCGCGGGGTCAGGCGCAGTCCGGCCGCGCGGGCGCGGGCGACGACCTGCATCGCGATGATGCTGTCCCCGCCGAAGGAGAAGAAGTCGTCGTCGGTGCCGACGGCGTCGGCGGGCAGGCCGAGCGCTTCGGCGAAGAGAGCGCGCAGGGTGCGCTCGGTGGCGTTCTCCGGGGCCCGGCCGCCGCCCGCCGCGGTGAAGTCGGGGGCGGGCAGCGCGGCGCGGTCGAGCTTGCCGTTGGGGAGCAGCGGGAGGCGGTCGAGGACGACGACGGCGGCCGGGACCATGTACTCGGGGAGCGTCGCGGCGGCGTGGGCGCGCAGCTCGGCGGGCTCGGGCGCGGGGCCGTGCGGGGCGGCGTAGGCGAGGAGCTGGTGGACGCCGGGGCGGGGCTCGCGGGTGACGACGACGGTGCGGGCGACGGCGGGGTGGCTGTCGATCGCCTTCTCGATCTCGGCGAGTTCGACGCGGTAGCCGCGGATCTTGACCTGGTCGTCGGCGCGTCCCGCGAAGCGCAGGAGTCCTTCCTCGGTCCAGCGGGCGAGGTCGCCCGTGCGGTACATGCGCTCCCCGGCGGGGCCGTACGGGTCGGCGAGGAAGCGTTCCGCGGTGAGCGCGGGCCGGTCGAGGTAGCCGCGCGCGAGGCCGGGGCCCGCGAGGTACAGCTCGCCCGTGACGCCCGGCGGCACGGGGCGCAGCGCGGTGTCGAGCACGTAGGCGCGCGAACCGTGCACGGGGCGGCCCACGACGGGCTCCCCGGGGCTGTCCGCGACGCGGCCCACGAGCGCGTCGACGGTGGACTCGGTGGGCCCGTAGAGGTTGACCGCCTCGGTGTGCGGGAGGGCCGCGAGCCTGCTCCACAGCGCGGGCGGCACGGCCTCGCCGCCGAAGCCGACGAGCGCGAGGGGGCAGTCGCCCTCCGGGCCGACGAGTCCGCTGTCCGCCATGCGGGCGAGGAGGGACGGGGTGACCTCGATGAAGTCGATCGCGTGGGTGCGGACGAAGGCGGCGAGGAGTTCGGGGTCGCGGCGCGTCTCCTCGTCGGCGATGTGCACGGCGTGGCCGTCCAGGAGCCACAACTGCGGTTGCCAGGAGGCGTCGAAGGCGAACGACCAGGCGTGCGCGACGCGCAGGTGGCGGCGGCCCGTGCGGCGGCGTGCCGTCTCGTGGAGGTCGTGGCGGTGGCTGTGGAAGAGGCTCGTGATGTTCCGCTGCGTGATGACGACGCCCTTGGGGCGCCCGGTGGAGCCGGAGGTGAAGATGACGTAGGCGGGGTGGTCGGGCTCCGGCGGGGTGGGCTCGGTCTGGGGCAGAGCCGCGAGCGGGGTGTCGATGCGGAGGACGGGCGTCCCGGTCTCCGGGAGCGTCGTGCCCGCCGTGGTGAGGACGAGGACGGGGCGGGCGTCGGTGAGCTGGGCGGTGAGCCTGGACTCGGGGAGTTCGGTGTCGAGGGGCAGGTAGGCGGCGCCCGCGCGCATGACGGCGAGGATCGCGACCAGGTGCGCGGTGGTGCGGGGCAGGGCGAGGGCGACGGTGCGCTCGGGCGCGGCGCCGTGCGCGGCGAGGACGCGGGCCAGTTCCTCGGTGCGCCGGTCGAGTTCCGCGAAGGTGAGGCTCGTGCGGCCGTCCGTGACGGCCACGGCGTCGGGGCTCTCCGCGACCTGCGCGGCGAGGAGCTCGGGGATCGTGTGCGGGTGCGCGGGTTCCGGGAGCGCGGTGTCGTTCCAGGTGGTGAGGACCCGGTGGCGCTCGGCGGGCTCGAGGAGGTCGAGCCGCCCCACGGGCAGCTCGGGGTCCTCCGCCATGCCCGTCAGGAGCCCCGCGAGGGCGTCCGCGAGGCGCCGCGCCGTCGCCGCGTCGATGAGGTCGGGGCGGAACTCGGCGGTCAGGCGCAGGTGTGCGCCCGGCTCGACGGCCCACGCGAAGGGGTAGTGCGTGGAGTCCTCGTGGTCGCGCACGGTGGCGCGCGGGGCCTCGCCGCGCGCGGGGTCCTCGGCGACGGGGTACGACTCGAACACCACGAGGGTGTCGAAGAGTTCGCCGAGTCCGGCGGCGCGCTGGATGTCGGCGAGGCCGAGGTGCTGGTGTGCCAGAAGCCGGGACTGCTCGTCCTGGAGCCGCGCGAGGAGGGCCGCCGCGCTCTCGTCCTGGCGCAGGCGGACGCGCACGGGGACGGTGTTGATGAAGAGCCCGATCATCGATTCGGCGCCCGGGAGTTCGGGCGAGCGGCCCGCGACGGTGGCGCCGAAGACGACGTCGGTGCGCCCGGTGATCCGGCCGAGGAGGACACCCCAGGCGGCTTGCACGAGGGTGTTGAGGGTGACGCCCCGGGAGCGGGCGAACGCCTCCAGCGCGGCGGTACGGGCCCGGTCCAGCTCCAGGGTGTGGGTGTGCGGGACGGCGGCGGCCCGGTCGGGGTCGGCGGGGGCGAGGCGTGTCGGTTCGGTGAGTCCGGAAAGGGCCTCGGCCCACGCGGTCGCCGCCGCTTCGCGGTCCTGCGCGGCGAGGTGGCGCAGGTGGGCGCGGTAGGGGGCGGGCGGGGGCGGGGTGCGGCCCTCGTAGCGGGCCCACAGTTCGGCGGTGAGCAGGGGCAGGGACCAGCCGTCGAGCAGGAGGTGCTGGTGGGAGAGGACGAGGCGGTGGCGGCCGGGTCCTGTGCGGGCGAGGAGGAGGCGCAGGAGCGGGGGGCGTACGGGGTCGAAGCGGCGGCGCTCCTCGGCGAGGAGGCGGGTCCAGTCGGCTTCGGCGTTCGCGGCGGGGCCCGTCAGGTCCACCGTGCGCCACGGCAGTGCCGCCGTGCGCGGGACGACGGCGACGGGGCGGCCCGTGGAGAGGTGCCGGAAGCCGCTGCGGAGGTTGTCGTGGGCGTCCAGGAGGTCCTGGGCGCTGGCGCGCAGGCGCGCGGCGTCGAGGGGGCCTTCGAGGTCGTAGGAGACCTGCACGGTGTAGACGTCGGGGCCCTCGTCGCCGGAGTCGAGCGCGGCGTGGAAGAGGAGTCCGGCCTGGAGCGGGGAGAGGGGCAGCAGCCGGGTCCCGGCCGGGAGGCCCGCGAGTTCGGCGCGCTCGGCGTCGGTGAGGGCGAGCAGGTCCGTGTCCGCGTCCGCGTCCGCCGCGGGGTCCGCTGTCGTGGCGACGGCGGCGAGTCCGGCGACGGACTTGTGGCGGAAGACGTCGCGGGGGCTGAGGGCGAGTCCGGCGGCGCGGGCGCGGGCGACGAGCCGCATCGCGACGATGCTGTCCCCGCCGAGGGCGAAGAAGTCGTCGTCGACGCCGACGCGCGGCAGGCCGAGGACGTCCGCGTAGAGCGCGGCGAGGGTTTCCTCGCGCGGGGTGCGCGGGGCCGCGTCGCCGGTTTCCGCGGCGAAGTCCGGTGCGGGCAGGGCCCGGCGGTCGAGCTTGCCGTTCGGGGTGAGCGGGAGCGCGTCCAGGAGGAGCACGGCGGCGGGCACCATGTGCTCGGGGAGCGCCGCCGCGGCGTGGGCGCGCAGCGTCGTGGGGTCGGCGGCGGCTCCGGGCGCCGGGACGACGTACGCGACGAGGCGGTCCTCACGCAGGACGACGGTGGCGTGCGCGACGTCCTCGTGGGTGCTCAGGGCGGCCTCGATCTCGCCGGGTTCGACGCGGAAGCCGCGCAGCTTGACCTGCTCGTCGGTGCGGCCGAGGTACTCCAGCTCGCCGTCGGCGGTCCAGCGCGCGAGGTCGCCCGTGCGGTACATGCGCTCCCCGGCGGGGCCGTACGGGTCGGCGACGAAGCGCTCGGCGGTGAGGGCGGCGCGGCCGAGGTAGCCGCGCGCGAGCTGGACGCCCGCGAGGTACAGCTCGCCCGCGACGCCCGGCGGGACCGGGCGCAGGCGCGCGTCGAGCACGTACGTACGGGTGTTGCGCACCGGGCGGCCGATCGGCACCGTGCCGCCGGGCGTGGCGCCCACCTCGTGCGCGGTGACGTCGACGGACGCCTCGGTGGGCCCGTACAGGTTGTGCAGGCGGCACCCGGGCAGGACCTCGTGGAAGCGCGCGGCGAGCGGCGCGGGCAGGGCCTCGCCGCTGCACACGACGCGGCGCAGGGACGCGCAGCCGGGCGCGGTCGGCTCGGCGAGGAAGGCGCGGAGCATCGAGGGCACGAAGTGGGCGGTCGTGACGCGCTCGCGGCAGATCAGGTCCGCGAGGTGGGCGGGGTCCTGGTGGCCGCCGGGGCGGACGACGACGAGCGTCGCACCGGTCACGAGCGGCCAGAAGAACTCCCAGACGGAGACGTCGAATCCGGCGGGGGTCTTCTGGAGCACGCGGTCCCCGGCGCCGAGCCGGTGGTGGTCCTGCATCCAGCGCAGGCGGTTCGCGATGCCCGCGTGGGGCACCGTGACGCCCTTGGGGCGGCCCGTGGAGCCCGAGGTGTAGAGGACGTAGGCGGGGTGGCGGGGGTCGGGCGCGGCGGGGAGCGGCGCGTCGGCGGGGCGCTCGGGGGTGCCGTCGGGGTCGACGGCGAGGCGCGGGACCTCGCTGTCGGGGAGGGCGACGCCCCCGGTCGTGACGAGGCACGCCGGGCGGGCGTCGTCGAGCGTGTACGCGAGGCGGTCGAGGGGGTAGCCGGTGTCGAGCGGCAGGTAGGCGGCGCCCGCGCGGTGCACGGCGAGCAGCGTCACGACGAGGGCGACGGAGCGCGGGAGGGCCACGGCGACGGTGCTCTCGGCGCCCGCGCCGTGCGCGGCGAGGGTACGGGCGAGGGCGTCCACGCGCGCGTCGAGTTCCGCGTACGTGAGCGAGGCGCCCTCGAAGACGAGCGCGGTCGCCTCCGGGGTGCGGGCCGCCTGGGCCCGGAACGCCTCGGGGAGCGTGACGTCCCGCCCCGCCTCCTCGGTGGCGTTCCACGCGGTGAGGACGAGGGAGCGCTCGTCCTCGCGCAGGACGTCGAGCGTCGCGAGCGGGGCGTCCGGCGCGGCGACCGCCTGCTCCAGGAGCGAGACGAGGCGCTCGCCGAGGAGTGCGGCGGTGCGCGCGTCGAAGAGGTCGGCGCTGTACTCGATCCAGCCCTGGATGCCGCCGCCCTCACCCTGCTCCACGAAGTCGAAGCTGAGGTCGAACTTCGCGGTGTCCTGGCCGACGCTCTCGCGCCGCGAGGCGAGCCCCGGCAGGAGCGGCGCCTCGGCGCCCTCGCCCGCGAGGTGCACGACCATCACCTGGAAGAGCGGGTGCCGGGCGAGCGAGCGGGCGGGGTGCAGGGCCTCCACGAGGCGTTCGAAGGGGAGCTCCTGGTGGGCGTAGGCGGCGAGGTCGGTCTCGCGGACGCGGGCGAGGAGTTCGGCGAAGGTCGGCTCGCCGGAGAGGTCCGTGCGCAGCACGAGGGAGTTGACGAAGAAGCCGACGAGGTCTTCGAGGGCTTCGTCCGCGCGGCCCGAGACGGGCGCGCCGAGCGGGATGTCGTCGCCCGCGCCGAGCCGGTGCAGGAGGCCGGCGACGGCTGCCTGCGCGACCATGAACATGCTGACGCCGTGCGTGCGGGCGAGGGCGCGCAGGGCGCGCTCCAGGTCCGGGGAGACGGTGAAGCCGACGGTGCCGCCGCGCCCGCTCGACTCGGCGGGGCGGGGCCTGTCGGTGGGGAGGTTCAGCTCCTCGGGGAGCCCGGCGAGCGCGCGGGTCCAGTGGTCAAGGAGGGCGGGCCCGGTCTCGGCGAGGAGGTCCCGCTGCCACAGCGTGTAGTCGGCGTAGCGGGCGGGCAGCGGCGACCAGTCGGGGGCGCGGCCCGCGGCGCGCGCGGCGTAGGCGGTGGCGAGGTCGGCGCGCAGGGGGCGGTCCGACCACTCGTCGGTCGCGATGTGGTGGAGGACGAGGAGGAGGACGTGCTCCCCGGGTCCGGTGGGCGCGAGCGCGGCGCGCAGCGGGAGGTCACGGGCCAGGTCGAAGGGCCGGGCGACCTCGGCGGACAGCTCCTCGTGCCCCACGGTCGTGAGCGGGACCGCGGCCTCCTCGGGTGTCAGGACCCGCTGGTACGGGATGCCTTCGACGGCCGGGAAGACCGTGCGCAGCGGGGCGTGGCGGGTCACGACGTCGTGGAGGGCGGCTTCGAGAGCGGCCCGGTCCAGCTCGCCGGTCAGGCGCCACGCGGTGGGGATGTGGTAGGCGGTGCCGGTCTCCTCGACCTGCTGGAGCAGCCACAGGCGCTGCTGCGCCGAGGAGAGCGGGAGGCGCGCGGGGACGGGGCGCGGGGTGGCGAGGGCGGGGCGTGCGGGGCCCGTCGCCGCGTCGATGCGGGCGGCGAGGCGCGCGGGGGTCGGCGCGTCGAAGACCGTGCGCAGCGAGAGGTCGGCGCCGAGTGCCGAGCGGAGGCGGGCGACGAGGCGCATCGCGGTCAGCGAGTGGCCACCGAGGGCGAAGAAGTCGTCGTCGGGGCCCACGTGTTCCTGGTCGAGCACGGCGGCGAAGAGCGTGCACAGCAGTTCCTCGCGCGGCGTGCGCGGCAGCCGGCCGCCGCTCGCGGCCGGGGACGGCGGGGCGGGCAGGGCGGCCGTGTCGAGCTTGCCGTTGACGGTACGGGGCAGGGCGGCCAGGGCGACGAAGGCGCCGGGGACCATGTGGTCCGGGAGGGTGGCGGCGGTGCGGGCGCGCAGCTCTCCGGGGTCGGTCGCGGTGCCGGGCGCGGCGACGACGTAGGCGAGGAGGCGGTCCTCGCGGACGACGACGGCGGCGGCCGAGACGGCGGGGTGGCGTGTCAGCACGGCCTCGATCTCGCCGAGTTCGACGCGGAAGCCGCGGATCTTGACCTGGTCGTCGGCGCGCCCGAGGAAGACGAGGGTGCCGTCCGCGTCGCGGCGCACGAGGTCGCCCGTGCGGTACATGCGCGCCCCCGCGACCGGGGCGTACGGGTCGGCGACGAAGCGCTCGGCGGTGAGCGCGGGGCGGCCGAGGTAGCCGCGCGCGAGGCCCTCGCCCGCGAGGTACAGCTCGCCGGGGACGCCGACCGGGGCCGGGCGCAGGGCTTCGTCCAGGACGTGGGCGCGCGTGTTGTCGAGCGGCGCCGCCCACGCGCCTTCGGGGGTGTGGTGCCAGCCGTAGGCGTCGACGGCGCACTCGGTGGGGCCGTACAGGTCGTGCACGGTGGTGTGCGGGAGCGCGGTGAGGCGCTGCCACAGGGCGGGCGGCGTGGCCTCGCCGCCGACCGCGAGGACGGCGGGAACGTGGCGCGCGCGGTCGCCGGGGCCGGTCTCGGCGAGGAAGCCGTGGTGGAGGAGTTCGCGCAGGTACGTCGGCGTGAGGTCCGCGAAGTCGACGCGCGCGTCCGTGACGCGGTCGAGCAGCGCCTCCGGATCGCGCATCGTCGACTCGTCCACGACGTGGAGTTCGTGCCCGGCCAGGAGCCAGAGCAGCGGTTCCCAGGAGCCGTCGAAGCTGAACGAGGCGGCGTGCAGGGCGCGCAGGGTCGCGCGGCCCGTCGTGCGCACGGCGGGGGTGATGAGGTCGCGCAGGTGGGCGGCGTAGAGGTTGGACAGGCCCCGGTGGGTGCCGATGACGCCCTTGGGGCGACCGGTGGATCCGGAGGTGTAGATGGTGTACGCGGCCTGGTCGGGGCGGGGCGCGGGGGGTGCGGCGGACGCGGGCCCGGGTTCGTGGCGCGCGGGCTCGTCGAGGAACAGGCGTGGCACTCCCGGGACTTCGGGCAGCTCCGCCGCGTACTCCGTGGTCGTCACGAGGCACACGGGTGCCGCGTCGGCGAGCATGAACTCCAGGCGCTCGGCCGGGTGCGCCACGTCGAGCGGGAGGTACGCGGCCCCGGCGGCGAGGACGCCGAGGAGCCCGGGGACCATCTCCTCGCGGGGCAGGGCGAGCGCGACGACGGCACCGGGCGCGGTGACGTGCGGGCGCAGGCGGGCGGCGAGCGCGGTCACGGAGGCGTGCAGGGCGGCGAAGGTGGTGCGGCGCGGCGCGGCGTCGGGCCCGGTGACGAGGGCGGTGGCCGCGGGGGCGCGGCGGGCGGTGTCGGCGAGGATCTCGGGCACGGAGCGGGTCTCGACGGGGTGGGCGGTGTCGTTCCAGCCGCCCGTGCCGGTGCCGTCCCCGGTGCCCGTGCCGTCCCACGTGCCCGTGGCCTTCGCGTGCTCCTCGGGCGTCAGGATGTCCAGGTCGCGGAGCGGGACGCCGGGGGTGCGGGCCGCGCGGTCCAGGAGGAGGACGAGGCGTTCGGCGAGGAGCGCGGCCGTCTCCGGTGCGGCGAGGTCGGTCGCGTACTCCAGGAGCAGCGTGATGCCGCCGTCCGCGTCGGAGGCGTCCACGAAGGTGAAGTCGAGGTCGAACTTGGCGGTGCCCGTGTCCATGTCGTACCACTCGGCGGGCAGCCCGAGGAGAGTGGCCGCGTCGCCCTCGGGGCGGTGGTGGTAGCCCAGCATGACCTGGAAGAGCGGGTTGCGCCCGGTGACGCGGGGCGGGTTGACGGCCTCCACGAGCCGGTCGAAGGGGAGGTCCTGGTGCTCGAAGGCGGCGAGGGACGACTCCCGTACCCGGGCGAGGAGTTCGGTGAAGGTGGGGGTCCCCGAGAGGTCGGTGCGCAGGACGAGGGTGTTGACGAAGAAGCCGACGAGGTCGTCGAGTCCGCCGTCGGTGCGCCCGGCGATGGGCGCGCCGAGCGGGATGTCCTCGCCCGCGCCGAGCCGGTGCAGGAGCGCGGCGGTCGCGGCCTGGAGGAGCATGAACATGCTCGTGCCGCTCGCGGCGGACAGCTCGCGCAGGGCGCGCCCGGTCGCGGCGGGCACCTCGCGGCGCACGACGGCGCCGTGCCCGGTGGGCGCGGCGGGGCGCGGCCGGTCCAGGGGCAGGGCCAGCTCTTCGGGGGCGCCGTCAAGGGCCTCTGTCCAGAAGGCGAGTTGCCGGGCGCCGAGCTGGTCCAGGAGCTGTTCCTGCCACAGCGTGTAGTCGGCGTACTGGACGGGAAGCGGGGCCCACTCGGGCGCGGTGCCCCGCGCACGCGCCGCGTAGGCGGTGTCGAGGTCGGCGAGGAAGGGCCGGTCGGACCACTCGTCGGTCGTGATGTGGTGCAGGACGAGCGCGAGGACGTGTTCCTCGGGCGCGAGGGTGAACACCTCGGCGCGTACGGGTAGTTCGCGCGTGAGGTCGAAGGGGCGGCGCTGCGCGGCCTCGATGAGCGCGGGCAGGTCGGCCTCGGAGCGCTCGCTCACGGTGAGCGGCGGCCGGGCCTCGTCGGCGGGGACGAGGAGCTGGTACGGCTCCCCTTCGTGCACGCCGACGAGGGTGCGCAGCGACTCGTGACGCACCGTGACGTCGTGGAGAGCCCGGCGCAGGGCCTCGGTGTCGAGGGCGCCGCGCAGCCGTACGACGAGCGGGAAGTTGTAGGCGGGGCTCGCGCCTTCGAGCTCCTGGACGAGCCACAGGCGGCGCTGCGCCGCCGAGAGGGGGACGCGGTCGGGGCGCTCCGCGCGGGCGGTGAGGGCGGGGCGGGCGGGCTTCCCGGTGTGCGCGCGGGCGGCGAGGAGCGCGGGGGTGGGGGCCTCGAAGAGGTCGCGGATGGCGAGTTCGGCGCCGAGTTCGGCGCGGGCGCGGCTGATGAGGCGGGTGGCGAGCAGGGAGTGGCCGCCGAGATCGAAGAAGTTGTCCTCGGCCCCGGCCTCCGCGAGCCCGAGCACGTCGGCGAAGAGGCGGCACAGCACCTCCTCGCGCGGGGTGCGGGGCCCGCGCCCGCCGCCGAGCGCGACGGCCGGCTCGGCCTCGGGCAGCGCGCGGACGTCGAGCTTGCCGTTGGCGTTCATGGGCAGCGCGTCGACGGTCACGAAGGCGGCGGGGACCATGTAGGCGGGCAGGGTGCGGCCCAGGTCCTCGCGCAGGGTGCGGACGAGTGCGGCGGTCCCGCGCGCGGCGGTCGGGTCGTTGGTGTACGGGGCGCCGGAGCCGCGCGGACGGAACAGGCCCCCGGCGAGCCGGGGTTCACCGCTCCCCGGCGCGAGGAACACGGCCTCGTACGCGCCGTCCCGCGCGGACCACGTGGTCAGGACGCGGCGGCCCGCGGCCTCTCCCATGCGGTGCACGGCCTCGGGCGCGACCCCGTCCGCGCGGGTGCGGCCGTCCGGGATGCCGGTGAGGCGCAGGGCCTCCCCGGTCCCGGCGAGGAGCTGGGCCGCGTCCTCCTCCGTCGTCCAGGCGGTCTCCCGCACCGCGCGCAGGTCCGTGTCCGCCGGGCCCGCGTGGAGGACGACGTCGTAGCGGTGCCGGGTCAGCTCGTTGTCGTGGTGGCCGCGCTTGGTGCGCAGATCGGCCCCGTACCCGAGGCTCGTGAAGTAGTCGGGATCGACGAGGAGTTCCTTCTCCAGGCGCAGCCCGCGCGCCACCGCGCGCTCCAGGTCCTCGGGGGCGGTGCCGCGCGCCCGCTGGATCTCGGTGTGGAAGGTGCGGGCGAGGCGCAGGTTGCGCACGTCGCCGACGAAGAGGGCGCCGCCGGGGGCGAGGAGGCCCATCGCGCCCTCGATGACGCCGGTCAGGTACGCGACGCCGGGGAAGTACTGGATGACGGAGTTGATGACGATCGTGTCGAAGAAGCCGGTGGGCAGGCCGCTCAGGTCGTCGGCGGGGCGGCAGCGCAGCTCCACGCGCGCGGCCAGCTCCGGGTCGGTGGACCGCAGTTCGGCCTCGATCTTGCGGATCACGGGTGCGGCGATGTCGGTCGCCCAGTACGCCTCCGCGTCCTTGGCGAGCCCGGAGAGGAGGAGCCCGGAGCCCACGCCGATCTCCAGGACGCGGCGCGGCCTGAGCGCGCGGACGCGGTCGAGTGTGGCCGCGCGCCACTCGCTCATCTCCGCGAAGGGGATGGGCTCGCCGTCGTAGGAGCTGTCCCAGCCGTCGTAGCGCTCGGTGGAGACGGCGGTGCCGATCTTCTCGTACTCGTCGGTGTAGATCTCGCGCCACTCGCCGACCTGCGCCTCCTCGGCGGCGGTGCGGGCGTCGGCGCCCGAGGGGACGACGTAGCCGACGAGGCGGTCCTCGCGGACGACGACGGCGGCCTGGGCGACGAGCGGGTGGCGGCTGAGCGCCGTCTCGATCTCGCCGGGCTCGACGCGGTAGCCGCGGATCTTGACCTGGTCGTCGGTGCGGCCCAGGTAGTCGAGGTTGCCGTCCGGGCGACGGCGCAGGAGGTCCCCGGTGCGGTACATGCGGGAGCCGGGCGCGCCGAAGGGGTCGGCGACGAAGCGTTCGGCGGTCAGCGCCGGGCGGTCGAGGTAGCCGCGCGCGAGACCGACACCCGCGATGTACAGCTCGCCGGGCACGCCGTCCGGCACGGGGCGCAGCCAGGCGTCCAGGAGGTGGGCGCGGGTGCCCCGGATGGGGCGGCCCACGGTGGGGGTCGCGCTGTCGGGGGTGCCGCCGCCGAGGGTGTTGATCGTGTACTCGGTGGGCCCGTACAGGTTGTAGCCGTAGGTGCCTTCGGTGTCGCGCAGCGCCGTCCACACGGTCTCGGGGACGGCCTCGCCGCCGAGCAGGACGAGCGGTGGCACGTGTCCTTCGAGCAGGCCCTGCTCGATGAGGAGGCGCGCGTAGGTGGGGGTCACGTTGACGACGTCCACGCGGTGTTCCGCGCAGTAGGCGACGAGGGCCTCGGCGTCGCGGCGCAGGTCCTCGTCGCACACGTGGACCTCGTGGCCCTCGACGAGCCAGAGCAGTTCCTCCCACGACATGTCGAAGGCGAAGGAGACGGTGTGCGCGATGCGCAGGCGCCGGCCCCCGGCGGCGGCGACGGCCGGGGCGAAGACCTCCTTCTGGTGGTTGATCTGCATGTTCGTCAGTCCCCGGTACGGGGTGACGACGCCCTTGGGACGCCCGGTCGAGCCGGAGGTGTAGATGACGTACGCGGGGTGTTCGAGGCTGAAGCGGAGGCGTACGGGGGTGTCGGGCAGCGCGGCGAGTTCGGCCACCACGGCGGGGTCGTCGAGCAGGAGGCGCGGGGTGTCCCCGGCGAGGGTCGCGGAGACCTCCGTACGGCTGAGCAGGAGCAGCGGGCGGGCGTCGGCGAGCATGTCCGCGAGCCGGTCGGCGGGGTGGTCCAGCTCCAGGGGCAGGTACGCGGCGCCGGTGCGCAGGACGGCGAAGAGCGCCACGACCATGTCGAGCGAGCGGGGCAGCGCGAGCGCGACGACGCGCTCGGGACCCGCGCCGCGCGCGAGGAGCAGGCGCGCGACGCGGTTGACGGCGGCGTCGAGCGCGGCGTACGTGAGCGTGCGCGCGCCGAAGACGAGGGCCGTGGCGTCAGGGGTGCGCGCGGCCTGTTCGGCGAGGAGGCCGGCGACGGTCTTCGCGGGCACCTCGGCCTCGCTCGCGGCCCGCTCGGCGCGCAGCGCGGCGTGCTCGGCGGGCAGCAGCGCGTCGAGGGAGCCGACGGGGGCCGCGAGGTCCTCGCTCAGGCGGTCCACGAGGAGCGTGAAGCGGTCGAGGAGGGCGCGGGCCCGCTCGGCGGGGATCAGGTCGGGGCGGTGGCTCAGCGAGACGGTGACGCGCTCGCCCGGGGTGACGACGAGGTTGGCCGGGTAGTGCGTCGCGTCGACGTTGGCGACGGCGGTCGCGCCGTGGCGGGTGCGCAGGGCTTCGAGGCGGTCCTCGGTGTCGTTGTCGCGCAGGACGAAGAGGGTGTCGAAGAGCTTGCGGTGCCCGGTCTCGGCCTGGAGCACGCCGAGGCTGAGGTGTTCGTACGGCATCAGGCCGAGGCGTTCGTCCTGGATGCGGCGCAGCAGGCCGAGGACGGGCTCGGCGGGGTCGAGCGCGACACGCGTGGGGACGGTGTTGAGGAAGAGCCCGATGATGTCGCCGACGTCGGGGACCTCGCTGGGGCGGCCCGCGACGGTCGTGCCGAAGACGACGTCGGTGCGGCCGGTGGCGGTGGCGAGGGTCAGTCCCCAGGCGGCGTTGAGGAAGGTGTTGAGCGTCAGTCCGTGCACGCGTCCGGCCTCGCGCAGGCGGTCTCCCAGCGCGGCGGGCAGTCGCACGTCGAGCTGTTCCGGGATGACGGGTTCGAGGCCGTCCGCGGCTCCGGGGGCGAGCAGCGTCGGCTCGTCGAGCCCGGCGAGCGCGGTGCGCCAGGCGGCGGTCGCCGCGGTGTCGTCCTGGCGGGCGAGCCACGTCAGGTAGTCCTGGTAGCTGCCGGGCGCGGGGAGCGCGGTGGCGTCGCCCCCGTTCTCGTAGAGCGCGAACAGCTCGTCGAGGAAGAGCCAGGCGGACCAGCCGTCCCACAGGATGAGGTGGCGGCCGATGACGAGCCGGTCGCCGCGTCCCTCGCCGAGGCGCAGCAGGAGCAGCCGGAAGAGCGGGGGCGCGGAGAGGTCGAAGCGGCGCGCGCGCTCGGCGTCGGTCAGCTCCCGTACCCGGGCGTCCTGCCGGTCCGCGGGGAGGCCGGAGAGGTCCACCTCTTCGAGCGGGACGGGCGGGGCGTCCACGATGAACTGCGCGGGCGCGTCGAGTCCTTCGCTCGTGAAGCCGGCGCGCAGGCCGGGGTTGCGGTCCAGGAGGGCGCGCGCGGCGGCGCGGAGGCGGTCGGCGTCGAGACGGGTGGCGAAGTCGAAGGTCTCGTGGACGGTGTAGACGTCGAGGGCGCCCTCGTCGTACGCGGAGTGGAAGAACAGGCCCTCCTGGAGGGGGGCGAGCGGCCACACGTCGGTGACGGCGGCGGGCGCGGCGAGCGCGCGGACGCGGTCGAGCGCGGCCTCGGGGAGGGAGAGCGCGGCCGGGGGCCCGGCGGCCTCCGGGGCGGTGCGCGCGGAGGCGCAGTGGGCGGCGACGGCGGCGGGGGTGCGGTGGGTGAAGATGTCGCGCGGGCTCACGTCGAGACCGGCGGCGCGGGCGCGGCTCGCGACGCCGATGGAGCTGATGCTGTCGCCGCCGAGCCGGAAGAAGTCGTCGTCGGGACCGAGGTCGTCGAGGCCGAGTACGGCGGCGAAGACGGCGACGAGCGTTTCCTCCCGCGCGTTCGCGGGGGCGCGGCGCGCGGCGCGCGCGGCCTCGGGCGCGGGCAGCGCGGCCTGGTCGAGCTTGCCGCTCGGGGTGAGGGGCAGGTCGGCGAGGACGACGTAGTCCTCGGGCACGAGGGCGGCGGGCAGGGCGCGGGCGAGTGCGGCGCGCAGCGCGGCGGGCTCCAGTTCCGCGGTGCCCGTGGCGGGGACCGCGTAGGCGACGAGGCGCTGGGCGCGGACGAGTACGGCGCCGCGCGCGACGGAGGGGAGCCGCGTGAGGGCGGCTTCGATCTCGCCGGGCTCGATGCGGTTGCCGCGCAGCTTGACCTGCCGGTCGGTGCGGCCGAGGTAGTCGAGCGTGCCGTCGGGGCGGCGGCGCACGAGGTCGCCCGTGCGGTACATGCGGGCGCCCGGCTCGGTGGCGTACGGGTCGGCGACGAAACGTTCGGCGGTGAGCGCGGGGCGGCGGTGGTAGCCGCGCGCGAGCTGGACCCCGGTGAGGTACAGCTCGCCGGGGACGCCGTCGGGGACGGGGCGCAGGCAGGGGTCGAGGACGCGGAGGCCGGTGTTCCACACGGGGCGGCCGAGGGGCACGGTCGTGTCGGGCGCGCCGTCGAAGGCGTGGTGCGTGACGTCGACGGCGGCCTCCGTGGGCCCGTACAGGTTGTGCGGGCGCACCCCGGTGAGCGCGGTCCAGTGTGCGGCGGCCCGGCCGGAGAGGGCCTCGCCGCTGCTGAACACGAGCCGGAGCGAGGCCGCCCAGGACGGGTCGGCCGTCACCTCCTCGGAGGCGAGGAAGGCGTCCAGCATCGAGGGGACGAAGTGCGTCGCGGTGATGCCCTCGGCACGCACGGTGCGGGCGAGGTAGGCCGGGTCGCGGTGGCCCTCGGGTGCGGCGAGGACGACGGCGGCGCCCTCGCGCAGCGCCCAGAAGAACTCCCACACGCTGACGTCGAAGCTCGCGGGGGTCTTCTGGAGCACGCGGTCGGCGGCGGTGAGGCCGTACGCGCCCTGCATCCACGCGAGGCGGTTGGTGATGGCGCGGTGGGTGACGACGACGCCCTTGGGACGGCCCGTGGAACCCGAGGTGTGGATGAGGTAGGCGGGGTGGTCGGGGGCGGCCTCCGCGTACGGGGCGGTCTCCGCCTGCGAGTCGGCCTCCGTGTCCGGGGCGGTCTCCGCGTTCCGCGTGTTCCCGGTGTCCCGCGAGGGGTCGGCCGTGTGCCCTTCGCCGTCCACGAGGACCGTGTCGAGGCCGTGGTGCGCGGGCAGGCGTCCGGCGCCGTCCCCGGTCGTGACGACGGTGCGGGCGCCCGAGTCGGCCAGGACGTGCGCGATGCGCTCGGCGGGGTGGTCGAGGTCGATCGGCACGTACGCGGCACCGGACTTGAGGACGCCGAGCAGCGCGACCACGAGCCCGGCGGAGCGCGGCACCGCGACGGCGACGAACTCCTCGGGCCGGGCGCCCCGGGCGCGCAGCGTGCGGGCCAGCGTCGCCGCGCGGGCGTCGAGTGCGGCGTAGGTGAGACGTGTCCCCTCGTGCACGACGGCAATCGCGTCCGGGGTGCGGGCGGTCTGCGCGGCGATCGCGGCGGGAAGGGTGAGGGGGGCGACGTCGCGGTGTTCGCCCGTGCCGTGCGCGACTGCGCGCGCGTGCTCCTCGGCGCCGAGGAGGTCGAGCGAGGCGGCGGGGCGCGCGGTGTCCTCGGCGAGCGCGTCGAGTACGCGGGTGAGGCGTTCGGCGAGCAAGCGCACCGCCGCCCCGTCGAGGCGCTCGGCGTGGTGCTTGAGACGCAGGTCGAGGCGGCGGCCCGGCTTCACGATGAGCGCGAGCGGGTAGTGCACGGCGTCGTGGAAGGTGTGCCCGGTGAGGCGGACCGTTCCGGTGGGGTCGCTCAGGTCCGCGTCGGCCGGGTAGTTCTCGAACACCACGAGGGTGTCGAAGAGTTCGCCCTCGCCCGCGTGCCCGGCGAGGCGCTGGATCTCGGCGAGCCCGAGGTGCTGGTGGTCGAGGAGCGCGCCCTGCTCGCGCTGGAGGCGTTCCAGGACGGTGCCGAGCGGGTCTCCGGGGGCCCAGGCGAGGCGGGTGGGCAGGGTGTTGATGAAGAGGCCCGCCATCGACTCGATGCCGTCCACGGCCGCGTCGCGCCCCGACACCGTGGTGCCGAAGACGACGTCCTGCCGCCCGGTGAGCCCGGACAGGAGCAGGCCCCACGCGGCCTGTACGACGGTGCCGAGCGTGACGCCGTGCGCGCGGGCGCGGGCGGTGAGGCGGGCGGTGGTGGCCTCGGGCAGTTCGATCCGGACCTGGGCGGGCTCGATCGGTCCCGCGGGCGGGGCGGTGACGAGGCGGGTGGCCTCCTCGACCCCGGCGAGCGCGGTGCGCCACGCCGCGCGCGCCGCCTCGCGGTCGGCGCGGGCGAGGTGGGCCAGGTGGGCGCGGTACGGGGCGACGTCGGGCAGCGGCGCGGGCTCGTCCCCGTACAGCGCGAGGAGTTCGCGGTGCAGGACGGGCAGCGACCAGCCGTCGGCGACGATGTGGTGGAAGGTGAGCACGAGCCGGCTGTGCGCCTCGTCGAGACGGATCAGGGCGCAGCGCAGGAGCGGCGGGTGCGCGAGGTCGAAGCGCTGGGCGCGTTCGGCGGCGGCGACGCTCTCGGCGAGGGCGGGGTCCTGCCCGGTGAGGTCGGTCTCGCTCCAGGGGAGGTCGAGACCGGTCGCGACGACCTGCGCGGGGCGGCCGTCCGGGAGCGGGCGGAAGCAGGCGCGCAGCGGCGCGTGGCGGTCGACGAGGCGCTGTGCCGCGCGGCGCAGGAGGCGCGCGTCGACGGGCCCGGCGAGGTCGATGACCTGCTGGACGACGTAGGCGTCGTGCTCGGCGCCGTCGAGCAGGGCGTGGAAGTAGAAGCCCTCCTGGAGCGGTCCGAGGGGCAGGACCTCGGCGACGTCCAGCGCCCCGGGGGCCTGGAGCGCGGCGAGTTCGTCGGCGGTCGGCGGCTCCCAGGGCAGGTCATCGGGGGTTCGCGGGGTGCCCGGGGCGGTGCGCGCGGCGGTGGCGAGCTGGGCGGCCGTGCGGTGCCGGAAGACGTCGCGCGGGGTCAGTTCGAGCCCGGCGCGGCGGGCCCGGACGAGGAGCTGGATGGCGACGATGCTGTCCCCGCCGAGCGCGAAGAAGTCGTCGTCGGCGGTGACCGAGGCAAGGCCGAGCGTCTCCGCGTACAGGCGGCACAGGAGGCGTTCGCGGGCGGTGCGCGGGGCGCGGCCCGTGCTGAGGAGCCCGTAGTCGGGGACGGGGAGGGCGGCGGCGTCGAGCTTGCCGCTCGGGGTGACGGGGAGGCGGTCGAGGGGGACGAAGGCGGCGGGCACCATGTAGTCGGGCAGGGCCTCGGCGGCGTGCGCGCGCAGCGCGGTCATGAGCGCGGTGACGTTGCGGAAGGGTGCGGGGCGGTTGGCGTGCGGGTGCGGGCGGCCGGGGAGGTAGAGCGGACCGGCCGGGGGCTCCCCCGCGGGCGCGGCGTCCTCCGTTCCGGGCGCGAACAGCGCGTCGACGCTGCCGTCCTCCGCGTCCGCCGCCCAGGTGAGGGCGGCGCGGCGACCATGGCGTGCCGCGGTCTCGTGGAGGGTCTCGGGGTCGATGCCGGGGCCGCCCGTGCGGCTGCTGTCGTCGAGCCTGCCGAGCGCGGCGAGGTCGGGGGCGAGGCGCGCGTTGGGGATGCCGGTGACGCGCAGGGGCGCGGTACGGGCGGCGAGCGCGGCGCCGAGCGCCTCGGGCGTGCCGAGCGCGGACCAGGGCAGCGTCTCGGGGGCGTCGGCGGCCGGAGCGGTCCCCGGCCTGAGCACGACGTCGTAGCGGTAGCGCGTCAGCTCGTTGTGGTGGGTGCCGCGCTTGACGCGTATGTCGGCGGTGAAGCCGTCGAGCGCCGCGAAGTAGTCCGGGTCGAGGAGGAGTTCGCCCTCCCAGGCGAGGGCGCGGTCGACGGCGGCGCGCAGCGCCTCCTTGTCGTCGGCGGGGGTGCGCCCGGCCTCGATGGCGGCGGCGAGGGTGCGGTGCAGGCGCAGGTTGCGGACGTCGCCGACGAAGAGCGCGCCGCCGGGGGCGAGGAGCGCGGCGGCCGAACGGAGCACGCCTGTCAGGTAGTCGGCGTCGGGGAAGTACTGGACGACGGAGTTGACGACGATCGTGTCGAAGTGCCCCTCGGGCAGCCCGGACAGTTCGTGCGCGGGGCGGGCGCTCAGCGTGACCCGGTCCGCGAGGCCGGGCACGGCGTCCACCTGGGCGCGCAGGGCGCGTACGGCCTCCTCGGAGAGGTCCGTGCCCCAGTACTCGGCGCACTCGGGGGCGATGCGGGACAGGAGCAGCCCGCTGCCGACGCCGATCTCCAGCACCCGCCGGGGGCGCAGCTCCTGGATGCGGGCGACGGTCGCCTCGCGCCACTCGCGCAGGTCGGCGAGCGGCAGCGGCCTGCCGTCGTACATGCTGTTCCAGCCCGCGAAGTTCTCCTCGAAGCCGTCCGATCCGGCGGCCGCGTAGAGGAGTTCGTGCACGTCCTTCCACTCGGCGACGGCCTCGGTCGCCCCGGACGCGAGCGAGGGGACGACGTAGGCGGCGAGTCGGCGGTCGCCGGGACGGTCCTCGCGGACGACGACGGCGGCCTGGCCGACGGCGGGGTGGGCGCGGAGCACCGACTCGATCTCGCTGGGCTCGATGCGGAAGCCCCGGATCTTCGTCTGGCTGTCGGCGCGGCCGTGGAACTCCAGGCGCCCGTCCGCCTTCCAGCGCACGAGGTCCCCGGTGCGGTACAGACGCGTGCCGGGGGCGCCGTAGGGGTCGGCGACGAAGCGTTCGGCGGTGAGCGCGGGGCGGCCGAGGTAGCCGCGCGCGAGCCCGGCGCCGCCGAGGTACAACTCGCCCACGACACCGGCCGGTACGGGCCGCAGGGCGGCGTCGAGGACGTAGGCGCGGGTGCCGGGGTCGGGGACGCCGATGGGCACGATGTGGCCCGCGGGCGTGTCCGGGTCGCACAGGCCGAGCGTCGAGTTGGTCGTCGCCTCGGTGGGCCCGTACGCGTTGAACATCATCCGGCCGCGCGCGTAACGGCCCACGAGTTCGGGCGAGACGCGTTCGGTCCCCGCCAAGAGCGTGGCGGAGGCCGGGAGTTCGACGTCCTCGGGGAGCGCGGCGAGGAGCGCGGGCGGCAGGATCATGAAGGTGACGCCGTGCGCGTGCGCGTAGTCGGCGAGCGGGGCGCCGGGGACGCGGCGGTCCGCGGGGACGACGACGAGCCGGCCGCCGGAGAGCAGGCCGAGGCACAGGTCCCAGAAGGCCACGTCGAAGCTGGGCGAGGCGAACTGGAGGACGCGGCTGTGCGGACCGATCCCGAAGCGTTCGCGCTGCGTCGCGACGAGCTTCGCGACGCCGCCGTGCGAGAGGACGACGCCCTTGGGGCGCCCGGTCGAGCCCGAGGTGTAGATGACGTAGGCGGCGTGCGCGACGGTGAGCCGGTCGGCGGCGGCGGGGTCGTGCGCGGGGTGGGCAGCGAGTTCGGCGACGGTCTCCGGGGCGTCGAGCACCAGGGCCTCGGTGCCGGAGGGGAGCGCGGGCAGGTCGGGGAGCGTGTCGGCGGTGGTGACGAGGCACACGGGGCGGGCGTCGTCGAGCATGTACGCGACGCGGTCCGCCGGGTAGTCGGTGTCGACGGGGAGGTACGCGGCACCCGCCTTCAGCACGGCGACCTCGGCGACGATCATGTCCGCCGAGCGCGGTACGGCGAGGGCGACGACCCGCTCGGGCCCGGCGCCCCGGGCGACGAGGGCGTGGGCGAGGCGTGCCGCGCGGGCGTCGAGTTCCGCGTAGGTGAGCTGTTCGTCCTCGTGGACGAGGGCGATCTCCCCCGGGCGCGCGGCGACTTGTCCGGCGAACATGCGCGGCCAGGTGTGCGCGGGCACGTCGTGGTCCGTGTCGTTCCACTCGACGAGGACGCGGTGGCGCTCGGCCTCGTCGAGGAGCGCGAGCGCGGCGAGCGGGGTGCCGGGCCGGGCGCTGGCGTCCGCGAGGAGGGTCGCGTAGTGGCCGAGGACGCGGGCGGCGGTGGCGGGCGTGAAGAGCGCGGCGGCGTACTCGGCGCGGACCTCCTCGTCCGTCACGGTGAGGGCGAGGTCGAGCGGGCCGCCCTCGTCCCACGCGGCGGGGCCGAAGCCGGTGGCGCACAGCACGGTGCCGCCCCGGCCCCGCGGCGGGGCGAGCAGGGCGAGGAGTGCGGCACTGGGCAGCCGGTGGGCCTCGGCCCGCTCGCGCACCTCGGCGACGTGGGTGCGCAACTCGGCGAAGCTCATGGCCTCGTGCGGGGTGAGGCGCAGGGGCAGCCCCTCGTACGCGACCGTCAGGTCCCGCGCGCCGCCGCCGTAGCGGTGGAGCAGGGCGACGAAGGCGGCGAGCCGGGTCAACTCGTCGGTTCCACCGGCCTCCAGGGCCCGGGTGCCGGTCGCCAGTGGTCCGCTCTCGCGCGGGTGCGGGAAGTCCTGGGGCAGCGCGGTGCCGGGGACCTCGTCGGCGAAAGCCGTCGTCCAGTGAGCCGAAGCCGTGGTGTGCGCGGTGTGACGCGTGGTGCCCGACACAGCTGTGCCCGCCTCCCGATCGGTACGGAGCGGTCCCCGTGGGACCGCGATCACCCGCATAGTAAGGTAAGGGTTGCCTAACCCGATAGGGCATCAGGGGCGGCGCGCATCAGGCGGCTGAGGTTACGCTTGCCTAACCTGCCCTCGGACAAGGGGAACTACGGCATGGAGACCGGCACGTGACCTCAGGCGGAAGACTTCGCACGACGGCCCTGGTGGCACTCCTCGTCGCCCTGCTCCTGGTCCTGTCCCTGCTCTCGGTGGCACTCGGGGCGCTGAGCATCCCGGTCGACGACGTCGTGCGCACCCTCTTCGGGCACCCCCCGGACCGGCTCACGGACAACGTGATCTGGTCCGTGCGCGTGCCCCGCACCCTGCTCGGCCTCACGACGGGCGCGGCGCTCGGCATGGCGGGCGCGCTCATGCAGGCCCTGACCCGCAATCCACTCGCCGACCCCGGCATCCTCGGGGTGAGCGCGGGCGCGTCGTTCGCCATCGTCGTCTCGGTCGCCGTCTTCGGGGTCGCCTCGCTCTACGGCTACGTGTGGTTCGCCTTCGGGGGCGCCCTCGTCGCCAGTGTCGTGGTCTTCCTCCTCGGGCGCCTGGGACGATCGGGGGCGACCCCGGTCAAGCTGGCCCTTGCCGGGGTCGCCGTCACCTCGCTGCTCTCCTCGCTCACGAGCGCCGTCGTCCTCACCGACGAGGACGCCCTGGACCGCTACCGCTTCTGGTCGGCGGGCACCCTCGCCGACCGCGACGCGGGCGACCTGACGCGCATCCTGCCGTTCCTCGCCGTCGGCGCCCTGCTCGCCCTCGCCTGCGCGCCCGCGCTCAACAGCCTCGCGCTCGGCGACGACGTGGCGGCCTCGCTCGGCAGGCGGCTCGGTCTCGTACGGCTCCAGGGCGTGACCGCGATCGTGCTGCTCACCGGGGCCTCGGTCGCCGTCATCGGCCCGGTGGTCTTCCTCGGCCTCGTCGTCCCCCACCTCGCCCGGGTCCTCGCGCAGTGGGCCGGGATCGGGCCCGACCACCGCTGGCTGCTCCCGCTGTCGGCGGTGCTCGCCCCCGTACTGCTCCTGTCCGCCGACATCGTGGGGCGGATGGTGGACCGGCCCTCGGAGATACAGGCCGGGGTCCTCGTCGCCTTCATCGGCGGGCCGTTCTTCATCGCCCTGGTCCGCCGCCGGAAGCTCGCGGAGGTATAGCCCGTGTCCGCCCCGTCCTCGTACGCAGCGCCCGGGACCGCCCCCGCGAAGCGCCCCGTCCTGCGCGACCGTCCCTTCCGGCTGCGCACTCCCCCGGTCTCCGGCGTCCTGCGCCCGCGCCTGCTGCTCACCGGGATCGCGCTCGCCGTCGGCACGTTCGCGCTCTTCTGCTGGGGGCTCGCGCTCGGCGACTACCCCGTGAGCCTCACCGGGGTCGTCAAGGCCCTGTTCGGCGCGGGCGACGAGGGAACGCTCAGCATCGTGCGGGAGTTGCGCCTGCCGCGCGCGCTCACCGGGCTCCTCGTCGGGCTCGCCTTCGGCGTCTCGGGCGCCGTGTTCCAGACGATGACCCGCAACCCCCTCGCGAGCCCCGACATGATCGGGCTCACCGAGGGCGCGGGCACCGCCGTGGTCGCCGCCGTCGTCCTCGGCTGGACCGGCGGCCTCGGGCTCTCCACGCTCGGCCTGCTCGGCGCGCTCGCGACCGCGCTCCTCGTCTACGCGCTGGCGTGGAAGGGCGGAGCGACCGGCTACCGCATCATCCTCGTCGGCATCGGCGTCTCGTGGATCTGCACGAGCGCGACGGACTTCCTCGTCGCGCGCGGCAACCGCTTCGAGGCGCAGGCCGCGCTCGGCTGGCTCGTCGGCAACCTCAACGGCCGTACGTGGGGCCAGGTCGACACGCTCGCGATCGCCCTCGCCGTACTCCTGCCGCTCTCCCTCGGCCTCGGCCGCTGGATGCGCACGCTCCAGCTCGGCGACGACGTCGCCGCCGGGCTCGGCACGCCCGTGCAGCCGGTGCGCCTCGCGCTGCTCCTCACCGGGGTCGGTCTCGTCGCCTTCGGCACGGCGGCGGCGGGCCCGGTCGCCTTCGTGGCGCTCGCCTGCCCGCAGATCGCCCTGCGGCTCGCCGGCACCTCGGCACCGCCCCCGCTCGTCTCCGGTCTCACCGGCGCGTTCGTCGTCCTCGGCGCCGATCTCCTCGCGCGCGAGGCGATCCCGGGGACGGAGCTGCCGGTCGGGGTCGTCACCGGCGCCCTCGGCGCCCCCGTCCTGCTGTGGCTGCTCATCCGCGTCAACCGCGCGGGCTCTGGAGGCTGAACCCATGTCGCTCACCGAGCCGAAGGGACCCGAGCTGCGCGCCCGGGGCCTGCACCTCGCCTACGACGGCCGCCCGGTCGTCGCCGACCTCGACCTCACCGTGCCGACCGGCAGGGTGACGGCCATCGTGGGCGCCAACGCCTGCGGCAAGTCCACGCTCCTGCGCGCCCTCGCCCGTCTCCTCGCCCCCCGCGAGGGCGTCGTCGAACTCGACGGCGCGGCACTGCACTCGGTGCCCACGCGGGAACTCGCCCGCAAGCTCGGCATCCTGCCGCAGTCCCCCGTGGCGCCCGAGGGCCTGACGGTCGGGGACCTCGTGGGCCGGGGCCGGGCCCCGCACCAGACGTGGTGGCGGCAGTGGTCGAAGGCGGACGAGGAGGCGGTCGACGCGGCGCTCGCCGCGACCGGGCTCACGGAGCTGGCCGACCGCGCCGTGGACGAGCTGTCGGGGGGCCAGCGCCAGCGCGCGTGGATCGCGATGGCGGTCGCGCAGGGCACCCCCGTGCTGCTCCTGGACGAGCCCACGACGTACCTCGACCTCGCCCACCAGGTCGACGTCCTCGACCTCGTCACGGACCTCAACCGGCGTGAGGGCCGCACGATCGTGATGGTCCTGCACGACCTCGACCAGGCGTGCAGGTACGCCGATCACGTCATCGCGATGAAGGCCGGCCGGATCGTCGCGCAGGGCGCGCCCGCCGAGGTCGTCACGGAGGCGATCGTCGAGGACGTCTTCGGGCTGCGCTGCCGCATCACGACGGACCCGGTGAGCCGCACCCCGCTGGTCATCCCGCTGAGCAGGCACCACGGGGACGGCGGGCGCGGGGACGCGGGTACGGGGCGGGGCGCCGACGACGCGGCCCCGCCCCGTACCGGGATTCCCGCCCCGGAGGCTGCCGCGGTCCCGGTCGGTGCCGGGACCGCCGCCCCTCAGGGCCGCGACGTCAAGTAGCCGCCCATCGTGCGGAAGTAGTCCCGCGCCGCGTACTCGGTGCCGTCCTCCGTCCGCACCCGCCGCACGAGCAGCCCGGGGTGGTGCCCCGTGTGCGCCTCGGGCCCCGCGACGACCACCACGCCGTCACCCTCGCGGATGAAGATCCGGCCCGGAGTGCCCCCGTAGCGGCCCTCGGAGACGCCCGCCGAGACGATGCGCAGGCGCTTGCCCCGGTGGAAGGCGTAGGCGTTCGGGTACGGGTCCGACTGGGCCCGTACCAGGCGCTCCAGGCGCTCGGCGGGCCAGTGGAAGTCGATGCGGCTGTCCTCGTCCGCGCGCTTGTGGAAGAAGCTCGCGCGGGCGCGGTCCTGCGGCACCCACTGGCCCGCGTCGCGCCCCGAGGCGATGAGGTCGAGCGATTCGCGCACGAGGGGCTCGATGAGGTCGACCGTGCGGTGGAAGAGGTCCGTCGCCGTGTCGGCGGGACCCACGGGCACCGAGCGCTGCACGAGGACGTCGCCCGCGTCGAGTTCGGCGTTCATGCGGTGCGCCGTGACGCCGACGCGCTCCTCGCCGTTGATGAGCGCCCAGATGATCGGCGAGAAGCCCGCGTAGGCCGGGAGCAGCGAGTCGTGGATGTTGAGCGTGCCGTGCGGGGGCAGGTCGAACAGCTCGGGCGGCAGCCACGTGCGCCAGTTGTTGGCGACGATGATGTCCGGGCGCGCCTCCCGTACGGCGTCGAGGAGTTCGTCGTCGTCGGGCCGGTTGCGCAGCAGGACCGGCACCCCGTTCTTCTCGGCGAGTTCGGCGACGTTGTCGTCCCAGATCTTCTCGTAGGCGTGCTCACTCCTCGGGTGCGTGACGACGAGCGCCACCTCGTGCCCGGAGTCGAGCAGCGCCCGCAGCGTGCGATGACCCCAGGTCTGGTAGCCGAGCATGACGACCCGCATATGTGCATCCCTCCACGACCGCATTGCTAGGTAAGCCTTACCTTATCTAACATGGCGTTGCCTGAGGAGGCGATGCAAAGGTGAATGCACCGGTTACGGGTTCCGAGCCCGTCCACGACCTTGTCGGGATCGGTTTCGGCCCGTCGAATCTCGCTCTGTCCATAGCCGTTGAGGAACACAACGCGCACCTCGCGGCGGACCGCCGCCTCGACGCGCTGTTCCTGGAACGCCAGCCGCGCTTCGGCTGGCACCGGGGGATGCTGATCGACGACGCGACGATGCAGGTGTCCTTCCTCAAGGACCTCGTCACGCTGCGCAATCCCACCAGCGACTACAGCTTCCTGTGCTTCCTGCGCGAGCGGGGGCGCCTGATCGACTTCCTGAACCAGAAGACGCTGTTCCCGCTGCGGGCGGAGTTCCACGAGTACTTCGAGTGGGCGGCGGCGCGGGTCGCGCACCAGGTCGCGTACGGCAGCGAGGTCGTGGCCGTGGACCCGGTGCGCGCCGACGACGGCGAGGTGCGGTGCTTCGACGTCACGAGCCGGGACGCCGGGGGCGCGCGCACGACGCACCGGGCGCGCAACATCAGCGTCGCGCTGGGCCTGGAGGCGCACGTGCCGCCGGGGCTGAGCCTGGGCGAACGCGTCTGGCACAACAGCGCGTTGATCCCGCGCGCGGAGGAACTGGCGCGCTCCGGCGCCCCGGTGCGGCGCGCGGTCGTGCTCGGCGCGGGGCAGAGCGCCGCCGAGTCGGTGGACTACCTGCACCGGACGTTCCCGGACGCCGAGGTCTGCTCGGTGTTCGCCAAGTACGGGTACACGCCCGCCGACGACAGCCCCTTCGCCAACCGCGTCTTCGACCCCGACGCGGTGGACGTCTACTTCTCGGCGCCCTCGGAGGTGAAGCAGTCCCTGCTCGACTACCACCGCTCGACCAACTACTCGGTCGTCGACATGGACCTCATCGAGTCGCTCTACGCGACCGCGTACCGCGAGAAGGTCGCCGGGCGCGAACGGCTGCGCTTCCTCAACGTCTCGCGGATCAGGGAGGTCTCCCCGGGCGCTCCGCTCGACGTCACGGTGGAGTTCCTGCCCACGGGGGAGCGCGAGGTGCTGGCGGCCGACATCCTCGTCCTCGCCACCGGCTACCGCCCGCGCGACCTCGGCGCGCTCCTCGGCGACGCGGCGAAGCTGTGCCTGCGCGACGACGGCGACGCGCTGCGCGTGGACCGCGACCACCGCGTGGAGACCGTCCCCGAGGTCACGGCCGGCATCTACCTCCAGGGCGGCACGGAGCACACCCACGGCCTCACGAGCACGCTCCTTTCCACCGTGGCGGTCCGGGCGGAGGAGATCCACCGCTCGCTCCTCGACGGGCGGAAGGTGACGGCGGCGGTCTGAGACGCGGGAGGCTGCCACGCCGGGCCCCGGCGTGGCAGCCCTCACCGTCTCGGGGAGGCGGTGACGGGCGAACGGACACGTGCCTCCCGCCGGGACCCGTGGTGCTCGCCGTGCTCGGCGGCGCGGACGAAGTCCGAGCGGCGTCGGGGGGATACCCGGGCCGCCGACGAGGTCCCGGGCGGTCCCGCCTTGTCTCCGCGCCTCCCCCTGGCGGAAGGTAGGGCGGACGAACGGGGGAGGCGCATGGGCAGGCGGCCGGGTGGGCGCGTGACGTTCCGGGCCATCGCGGACGAGGCGGGCGTGTCGATCGCGACGGTCTCGCGCGTGGTCAACGGGAGCACGCGGGTCTCGGAGGGGACGCAGCGGGCGGTGCGCGAGGCGGCGCAGCGGCTCGGGAGCGGCTTCGCGCGCACGCGGGGCGGCGCGCCTCCCGTGCTCGTGTACTGCCCGTACGCGCTGACCGACTACTTCGGCACGATCGTCACGTCCGTCGTCGAGACCCTGGCGCTGCACGGCCGCCGTGCGCTCGTCCTCGCGGGCGAGAGCGCGCAGGACGACACCTCGGCGCTGCTCGCGCTGCCCGAGCAGCACGGGATCGCGGGTGCCGTGCTCGTCCTGCCGCCGGGCTCGACGCACGACCTGGAGGCGCTGCACGCGCGCCGCTACCCGCTCGTCGTGGTGGACCCGCGCGCCGAGCTGCCCGAGACGGTCGCCTCCGTCTCGGCCGCGCACGCGGCCGGGGCGCGGCGCGTGACGCGGCACCTGCTCGGTCTCGGCCACCGCAGGATCGGCTTCATCGGCGGACCGGGCGACTGGCTCGCGAGCCGCAACCGCCTCGTCGGCCACACCGCCGCGCTCGGCGAGACGGGCCTCCTCCCCGATCCCGCGCTCATGGCCGGGATCACCGAGCCCACGACGCACGAGGGCCACACGGCCGCCCGGCTGCTCCTGTCCCGTACCCCCCGCCCGACCGCGCTCGTCGCGTTCAACGACAAGACGGCGGCGGGGGCGATCCGCGCGGCGCGCGAGGCGGGGCTCACGGTGCCCGGGGACCTCTCGGTCACGGGCTTCGACGACAGCGAGCTGGGCCAGAGCATCACGCCCGCGCTCACCACGGTCCGCCAGCCGCTGGAGGAGATGGGCCGCATGGCCGTCTCGCTCCTCGTCCGCCTCGTCGCGGGCCACGCGGTCGACACGCTGCACGTCGAACTCGCGACGCCCCTGGTGGTACGGGACTCGACGGCGCCGCCCCCGGCATGTCGCGTTTGAAACAAGAAACGGAGCCGGGCGGACCGCCACCGCTCCGCCCGGCTCCATCCCTTGCACGCCTGAACGGGGCGGACACGCGCCGGACGGCCCGCCCCGGGGACCTGTCAGCCGGATTGACCTGCGATGCCGTCAATTCTCTTGCGCGTACACGTCATTACTCTTGACGCTCCCCCGGCGTCCCTCTAACTTCACCGGTTGTACGCAGCGGTGCGCACCACTCATGTAATTGTTTCACGGCCGGTGCTCCGGCCGGTTCTCCTTCCCCACCCCCACCGCCCCAGGAAGGACACCCGCATGCCTCCTGCCCGTACCCGCCCCCGTACTCGCCCGAGACGGCGCCCCCGGGCGCTCGCGACGGCCGCGTCCGTCGTGCTGCTCGGGGCCGGGACCCTCGTCGCCGTGGACGGCACCGCCGCGAGCGCGGCGACGCCGGGGCCGATCGTCAACCAGGGCAACGGCAAGTGCCTCGACGTGAAGGACGGTTCGACCGCCGACGGCACCCCGGCCCAGATGTGGACCTGTTCCCAGGGCCCCAACCAGACCTGGACGCTGAGCGACAACGGCGCGCTCACGGCCCGGGGCAAGTGTCTCGATCTCGTGAACGGCGGCACCGCCAACGGCACCGCCACCCACCTGTGGACCTGCTACGACTCCCTCGCCTCGCAGAAGTGGCAGTACACGGGCGGGCAGTTCGTGAACCAGGCCGCCGGGAAGTGCCTCGACATCAAGGACAACAACAACGCGAACGGCGCCGCGCTCCAGGTCTGGGACTGCGCCGGGACGCCGAACCAGAAGTGGGACTACGCGGGCGGCACGACGACGCCGCCGAACGACAAGGACCCCGATCTCGGCCCGAACGTGGTCGTCTTCGACCCGTCGATGTCCGCCGCGACGATCCAGTCCCGCCTCAACTCGATCTTCAGCCAGCAGCAGAGCAACCAGTTCGGCGGCCAGCGGTACGCGGTCCTCTTCAAGCCGGGCACGTACAGCGCGGACGTCAACGTCGGCTTCTACACGCAGGCCGCCGGGCTCGGCATGAGCCCCGACGACGTGACGATCAACGGGGCCGTGCACGCCGAGGCCGACTGGTTCCAGGGCAACGCGACGCAGAACTTCTGGCGCGAGGCCGACAACATGTCGGTCAACCCCACGGGCGGCTCCGACCGCTGGGCGGTCTCGCAGGCCGCCCCGTACCGGCGGATGCACGTGCGCGGGAACCTCAAGCTGGACGACGGCGGCTGGTCGAGCGGCGGGTTCATCTCGGACAGCAAGATCGACGGCCAGATCCAGTCCGGCTCGCAGCAGCAGTTCCTCACCAAGAACAGCTCGATGGGCTCGTGGTCCGGGTCGAACTGGAACATGGTCTTCGTCGGCGACCAGGGCGCGCCCGCGCAGAACTTCCCCACGTACACGACGGTCGGCGCGGCCCCGGTCAACGCCGAGAAGCCCTTCCTCCACGTCGACGGCGCGGGCGCCTGGAAGGTCTACGTGCCGGGCCTCCAGACGAACGCGGCGGCGACCACCTGGAACGGCAAGACGCAGACCGGCAGGGATCTGTCCCTCGACGACTTCTACGTGGCCAAGCCGGGTGCCTCCGCCGCCGACATGAACGCGGCGCTCGCCTCGGGCAAGAACCTGCTCGTCACGCCCGGCGTCTACCACCTCAATCAGACGCTCAAGGTGACACGGCCCGATCAGGTCGTCCTCGGCATGGGTCTCGCGACGCTCGTCCCTGACAACGGGATCACCGCGCTCACCACGGCCGACGTGGACGGCATCCGCGTCGCCGGGCTCCTCATCGACGCGGGCACCACCACCTCGCAGACGCTCATGGAGGTCGGCCCGAGCGGCGCCTCGGCGAGCCACGCCGCGAACCCGACGGTCCTCAACGACGTGTTCCTGCGGATCGGCGGCGCGACGCTCGGCAAGGCGACGACCTCCCTCGTGGTCAACAGCGACCACACGGTCATCGACCACACGTGGGCCTGGCGCGCCGACCACGGCAACGGCGGCACGGTCGGCTGGAACACCAACACCGCCGACACGGGACTCGTCGTCAACGGGCAGAACGTCACCGCGTACGGGCTGTTCGTCGAGCACTACAAGAAGACGCAGGTCATCTGGAACGGCAACGGCGGACGCACGTACTTCTTCCAGAACGAGCTGCCCTACGACCCGCCGGACCAGGGCTCCTGGATGAACGGCTCGACGCAGGGCTACCCCGCCTACAAGGTGGCCAACGGCGTGACGAGTCACGAGGCGTGGGGCCTGGGCAGCTACGCCTTCGCCCAGGTGAACCCGTCGGTCGTCGAGGAGCGCTCCTTCGAGGTGCCGCAGACGAGCGGGGTCCGCTTCCACGACATGGTGACCACCGTCCTCGGCGGCAAGGGAACCATCAACCACATCATCAACAACGCGGGCGCCAAGGTGACGCCGAGCAGCAACGTCGCCTACCTGACCAACTACCCGTAGAAACAGCCCGGTTGCTACCGGAGCGGGGCGGCCCCCGCGCACACGACGAGGCCGCCCCGCCCCCTCCTCCCCGCACCCCCCACTCCCACCCCACCCCCACCACGAAGGGCACCCGTATGTCTTTCAGACCCCGGCGCCGGTCCGGCCCCGGCACCCCCGCCACTCCCCCGCGCCGCCTCGTCCGCCTCCTGCTCACCGGCGCGCTCGCCGCCGCCGGGCTCGGCGCGGCGGGCACCGCCCCCGTGCACGCGGCCGGGGAACAGGTCACCGCGTACCTCACGACGACCGACGACTCCGGCGGCCGGCACGTCACGCGCGGACTCCAGCAACAGGCCCCGTTCGCCTTCCAGTCCGGCACGGCGAACAGCGGCACGACCGTCTCCGTGGACGAGAACACGCGCTACCAGACCTTCACGGGCGGCGGCGCCTCCTTCACCGACACCGCCGCCTACCTCATGAAGGAGAGCGGCGCGCTCTCGCAGTCCACACTCGACCAGACGATGACGAAGCTCTTCTCGCCGACGGACGGCATCGGGCTCTCGTTCCTGCGCAACCCGATGGGCGGCTCCGACCTCGCGCGCTTCGGCTACACGTACGACGACGTGCCCGCCGGGCAGAGCGATCCCTCGCTCGCGAAGTTCTCGATCGCCCACGACCAGGCGGGGGTTCTGCCGCTCACGCAGCAGGCCAAACGCCTCAACCCGCAGCTCACCACCGTCGCCTCACCGTGGACGGCGCCCGCCTGGATGAAGGACAACGGGCAGCTCAACGGCGGCTGGCTCAAGGCCGAGAACTACGGCACGTACGCGAACTACTTCGTGAAGTACATCCAGGCGTACCAGGCCGCGGGAGTACCCATCGACTACGTGACCGCGCAGAACGAGCCGACGTGCTGCGACAGTTACCCCTCGATGAGCTGGAACGGCGCCGGACTCGCGTACTTCACGAAGAGCGAGCTGCTGCCCAAGCTGGCCTCGGCCGGACTGAGGACCAAGGTCCTCGCGCACGACTGGAACTGGGACACGTACGACGCCTACGCGGCGCCCACCGTGGACGACGCGGCCGTGCGCAGCCACCCGAACTTCGGCGGCATCGCGTGGCACGGCTACGGCGGCGACGTCAGCAAGCAGTCGCAGATCCACGACAAGTACCCGCAGCTCGACGCCTTCCAGACCGAGCACTCGGGCGGCACCTGGATCGCCAACCAGCAGACCGAGGACATGCGCAACATCATCGACTACACCCGCAACTGGGCGAAGTCGGTGACGAAGTGGTCCCTCGCCGTCGACCAGAACAGGGGCCCGCACAACGGCGGTTGCGGCACCTGCGACGGGCTGATCACCGTGCACGACGGGGACAGCCGCAGCGGGCAGGTCGACTACACCATCGAGTACTACACGATGGGGCACCTCACGAAGTTCGTGCGGCCGGGCGCGAGCCGTGTCGCGTCCACGGCGAGCGGCGAGGTGCCGAACGTCGCATGGCGCAACACGGACGGCTCGAAGGCGCTCCTCGCCTACAACGAGTCCTCCTCGGCGCGCACCTTCACCGTCAACTGGGGCGGCCAGCACTTCACTTACCAGCTCCCCGGCAAGACGTCCGCGACCTTCACGTGGAACGGGACGCAGAGCGGCGGCGGGGGCGGCACCGAGCGCGCCGGGACGCTCACCGGGCTCGGCGGCAAGTGCCTCGACGCCTCGGGGACCGCGAACGGCGCGGCCGTGCAGACCTGGTCGTGCACGGGAGCCGCCAACCAGCGCTGGACCCTCGGCACCGACGGCACGCTCCGGACCAACGGCAAGTGCCTGGACGTGACGGGCGGTTCGACGGCGGACGGCGCGAAGCTCCAGCTCTACGACTGCAACGGGACCGGCGCCCAGCGGTGGACGTACGACGCGACGAGCCACGACGTCGTGAACACGGCGGCGAACAAGTGCCTCGATGTGACCGACCGTTCGACCGCGAACGGCGCGCGGGCGCAGATCTGGACGTGCACGGGCGCGTCCAACCAGAAGTGGACGCTGAACGGCTAGGCGGACGCGTGCGCTCCGGGGGCCCGTCGCGCGCGCGGCGGGCCCCCTGCCGTGCCCGGCCCGGTGCCGAAGGCGTCGTCGCAGTGCGCGAGGAGCGCGGCGAGGGCCGGGGCGGCGGGGGCGTGCCGGGTGACGAGGGCGAGCACGCCCCGTACCGCCGTGCCGTCCAGCCGCAGCGCGCGCAGGCCCGGCACACCCTCCACCATCGAGGCGGAGAGCACGGCGGCCCCGAGGCCGCGCGCGGCGAGGTGCAGAACGGCCCCCGGCGCGTTCGCCTCCATCGCGACGGCGGGCACGAGGCCGTGTTCGGCGCAGGCCGCGTCCAGGCTCGCGCGGATGCCCGTGCCGTGCGGCAGGCACAGGAGGGGGTGCGCGAGGAGCGCGTCGAGCGTCACGGAATCACCTGCTGCCAGCGGGTGTTCGGGCGGTACGGCGACGGCGAGCGGTTCGTTCACGACCTCGCGCGCCGCCAGGTCCGCGGGGGCCCGGCGCACGGCGCCGATCAGCGCGAGGTCGATCGTGCCCTCGCGCACGCGCGCGGCGAGACGGTCCGAGTCGTCCTCCACGAGCCGCAGCGCGACCCCGGGGTGCGCGCGGTGGAAGGCGGCGAGCGCGGCGAAGAAGGGCTCGACGGTGCAGGCCATGATCATGCCGACGACGAGACTCCCCCGTACCAGGGCGTTGAGTTCGTCGACCGCCGCGCGCAGCCCGCGCTCCGCCGCGAGCACCTGCCGCGCGTGCCGCCGCACCACCTCCCCCGCCTCCGTGAGCCGCACCGCGCGGGCCGAGCGGTCGAAGAGCACGGCGCCCAACTCCCGCTCCAGTTGCGCTATCTGCGCGCTGATCCCGGGCTGGCTGACGTGCAGGCGCGCGGCGGCGCGCGTGAATCCGCCCTCGTCGGCGACGGCGAGGAAGTACCGCAGGTGACGCAGCTCCATAAGTATGGATGATAGGCCGGATCAGAAGCATTGCTTGGACTTCTGCACAGGGAACGCCCGAGACTCGTGGTGCGGACGATCCCGATCTGGAGGCACCGAGCATGACGGAGTACGAGAAGGCACTGCGGCCCGAGGACCTGACCCGGCTCTTCGTGGAGCGCGCGAACGCGGGCGACGCGGACGGGGTCGCGGCGCTGTACGCGGAGGACGCCGTGATGGCGTACCCGCCGGGAAGCGTCACCGCGGGGCGCGCGGCGATCCGCGAGCTGATCGGCAAGATGCTCGCCGCCGCCCCGCGCTTCACCCCCGAGGAGCCGCTGCCCACGCTCGTCCACGGCGACCTCGCCCTCACCTCGACGCCGCCGAAGGACGGCGCGGGCGCGCGGGCACAGGTCGTTCGGCGACAGCCGGACGGGAGCTGGCTGCGGGTCATCGACCAGCCGGAGTTCCAGCGGCCGGCGGGCTGAGCGGCCCGGGGGCCGGGCCCGCCCGTCCCGCACCGCGCCGGGCGGTGCCAGGATGGCCGTCATGACTGTGCGGGACGACATGGCCGCGGGGACCCGGCTCCTCGTGGTGGACGACGAACCGGCCATCCTCGACGTGCTGGCCACCTCGCTGCGCTTCCTGGGCTACGAGGTGGCCGAGGCGACGACCGGGCGGGCCGCACTCACGGCCGCGCGCGAGGGCGGCTTCCACCTCGTCCTGCTCGACGTCGTGCTCCCGGACCTGGACGGCTTCGCCGTGGTCCGCCGCCTGCGGGAGGGCGGGGGGCGCGTCCCGGTGGTCTTCCTGACCGCCCGGGAGAGCCCCGAGGACATCGTCGCCGGGCTCGACCTCGGCGCCGACGACTACATCACCAAGCCGTTCCGGCTCGCCGAGGTCGCCGCGCGCGTGCGGGCCGTGCTGCGCCGCCGCGAGGCTCCCGCCGCAGCGCGGGTGCTGAGCTGCGCGGACCTGGAACTCGACACCGACACGTACGAGGTGCGCAGGGACGGACGGCTCGTCGACCTCTCCCCCACCGAGTACCGGCTGCTGCGCCACCTGCTGGCCCACCAGGGCCGGGTCCTGACGCACGGGCAGCTGCTGGAGCACGTGTGGGGGCAGGAGGGCGGCGACCCGGGAGTGGTGAAGACGTACATCTCCTACCTGCGGCACAAGCTCGACGGCGCGGGACCCTCGCTCATCGAGACGCGGCGCGGCATCGGCTACACGCTGCGCGCGCCGGAGGAACCGTGAGGGCGCGCCTGCCGCGGCCCCGCTCACTGCGCGGACGGCTGCTCCTCGCCCTGCTCGCCTCTGCCGCGCTCGCGCTGCTCGTCCTGGACGCGGTGGTCTACGGGGCGCTGCGCGGCTACCTCACGGACCGTACGGACACCACGCTGCGGGCGGTGCGCCAGCGGGTGTCCCAGCAGCTCACCGAGGCGCCCCGGGGGCAGGCGCTCGGCAATGACGTACGGCTCCTCGGCGCCTCGGAGTTCTTCCTGCGCCTGCGCAGGCCCGACGGCTCGGTGCGCGAGCTGGCGCCGGGACTGCGCACGGCCGGTGACGCGCCGCGGCTGCCCGATCCGCTGCCCCGCCCGGGGACGCGGGACCCGGTCACCGTGCGCGCGGAGCGGGACGACGGGCCGGAGTTCCGCGTGCTGACGCAGCGGGTCGCGGGGCGCGGCGTGCTCGTCGCCGCCGTACCGCTCACGGACGTGCGGGAGACCCTGCGCCGGCTGCTCGTGGTGGAGGCGGTGGCCACGGGCGGGGTGCTGGTCCTGCTCGGCGGGGCCGGGCTGGGGGTGCTGCGGCGCGGGCTGCGGCCTCTGGAGGTCATGGCCGGGGACGCGGACGCCATCACCGCCGGGCGAGCGGGAGGCGACGTCGCACCGGCGGACGAGGACACCGAGGTGGGCCGGCTCGGTGCGGCACTGAACGCGATGCTCGCCGGTCAGCGGGCCACGCAGGAGCGGCTGCGCCGGTTCGTCGCGGACGCCTCGCACGAGCTGCGGACCCCGGTGACCGCCGTGCTCGGCTACGCGGACCTGCACCACCAGGGCGTGCTGGACGAGCCCGCGCACCGCGAGCGCGCGATGCGGGGCATCACGACGGAGGCGCTGCGGATGCAGCGTCTCGTGGACGACCTGCTGCTGCTCGCCCGGCTCGACGCCGTGCCCACCCGGACGCACACGAGGCTGGACCTCGCCGGTACCGTGCGCGAGGCCGTCGCCGCGGGCCGTGTCGTGGCCCCCGGGCGTCCGCTCACCGTGGACGCGGAGGACGGCGCCCTCGTGGACGGGGACGCCGAGCAACTGCGCCGGGTCGTGGACAACCTGCTCGCCAATGTCCGCCGGCACACCCCGGAAGGGACGGCCGCGCACGTCACCGTCCGGCGGGACGACGGGACTGTCGTGCTCGCCGTCCGCGACGAGGGCCCCGGTGTACCGCCCGCCGCCGCGGCCCGGGTCTTCGAGCGCTTCTACCGCGCCGGTACGGGGCGCGGCGAGGGGACGGGGCTCGGTCTCGCCATCGTGGCCGCCGTCGCCGAGGCGCACGACGGCACCGCGAGGTGCACGGCGGCACCGGGCGGCGGTGCCCTGGTCACCGTGGTGCTGCCCGCCGCCCGGTGAACGGGCACGGGGGCGGGTACTCGCAGTGGCGGGTGCTCACAGGAAGGCGAGCGTCTTGTCGTAGCCGTCGAGCACCGCGCCCGGGTCGGTGCCGAGCACCTCGCGCAGCAGCGTCGCGTAGACGGCGCGGAAGTCCGTCGTCGTCCGCAGGTCGTCGTCCGTGAGGTCGTCGAGCGCGGGCTGTTCGCCGTGGAAGCCGCCCCGGACGGGCTCGCCGAGGACGAAGAGCGGTCCTGCCGTGCCGTGGTCGGTGCCCTGGTTGGCATTGGCCTTCGGGCGGCGGCCGAACTCGGAGTAGACGGCGACGACGACCTTGCGGCCCGCCGCGGTGCGGCGTACGCGGGTCAGGAAGCCGCCGAGATCGCGGTCGAGCCCCGCGAGCAGCCGGGACTGCGTGCCCTTCTCGTTGGCGTGCGTGTCGAAACCTCCGAGACTCACGCTGTACGCGCGTGTCGAGACGCCCGCCTCGATCGCGCGGGCGACGACGTCGAGTTGCGCTCCGAGCGCGCTCTCGGCCCCGGCCGAGCCGCCCTCGTTCCCCTCGGTGGCGCCGTCCTCGTCTTTTTCGCCCTTCCCGCCGGAAGTGCTGTCGCTCTTCGCGTCGAAGGAACGGGACACCTGGCGGAGATCGCCGAGCGAGGTGGCCGCCCTGCGCAGGAGGGGGTGCGCGTCCTCGTCCTGGTGCGAGAGTTCCTCGCACGCGCGCTGCCACGCGTCGGGCAGCGGTTTGCCGCCGAGGCGCACGGCGGCTCCCGCCGTCTTCGTGCCCGCCATGAGCGGGGGGAGCGTCGCGCCGACGGAGACGCCCTTGAGCGGGTCGCCGTCCCCCGCGCGGTCCAGCCAGCGGCCGAGCCAGCCGGAGGGGACCGGGCCGGACGGTGAGGCGGTCTGCCAGATGGCCATCGAACGGAAGTGGCTGTGGTCGGGCTTGGGATAGGAGACACCGCGCACGACGGCGAGATGCTTGTCGTCCCAGAGCTTCTTGAGGTTCTTCAGGCCCGGGTTGAGTCCGAGGCCCTCGCCGAGCGGCAGCACCTCGTCCTCGGCGTAGGCGAGGTCGCCGCGCAGGTCCTGGTAGTGCGGGTCGGCGGCGGGGACGAGGGTGTTGAGGCCGTCGTTGCCTCCGTAGAGCGTGACGAGCACGAGTGTCGACGCCTCGCCGTCCGGGGTGCCGGAGCCGGTGGCGAGGAGTTCGTCCACGCCCCAGGCGCCCGCCCCGGCGGCGAGCGCCGCGCCGGCTGTCACGCCGCTCGTGACGAGGAACTTGCGTCGGGTCCAGGTGTCCACGGGAGATCCCTTTCGGTGCGGTGGCGCCGGTGGCGCCCACCACGGTGCGCGCGGCGGTCCTCGCGCGGTCCGCTCAGCGCAGGACGAGGTGTTCGGGGGCGGTCAGGGCGAGGGCGGTGATCCGCATGGGGTCGCGGGCCGCCGCGGTGAGCACACCGCGCGTCGCGGCACCCCACTCCCCCACGCCGAGGGTGCGTGCGAGCAGTTCGGCGCGGTCCTTCGCGGCCGTCTTCTCGATCTCGCCCAGGTCGGCGTGGCGGACGAGCGTCTGCGCGAAGCCGATCCTGGCCTGCGCGGCGGAGGTCGTCAGCCAGGCGGCCCCCGCGGGCCAGCCGCCGACGCTGTCCGGGGCGAAGGGCACCTGGCCGAGCCCGGTGAGGGTGTGGAGGAGCAGTGCGGCGCGCTGTTTCTCCGGCAGGTCCCGGGGACGGACGCCCAGCGCCCGCAGGCTGCCCACCACGTACTCCACGGGCTGCTTCACGAGGACGTTGGCGGGATCGGCGAACGCCGCGTCGGTGAAGAGCGCGCGGAAGAGGGCGGTGGTGTCGCGCTCGGTGCCGTACGCCTTGACCAGCCGGGCGAGCGCGCTCGCGGAGGGCTTGTTCTCGTTGCTGACCAGTGCGCCCCACATGCGGCCGGCGACGTGGGCGTGCGAGGCGGGCAGCGCGACGAGGTGATCGACGAGGGACCGCGCGGTGAAGTCCGCGGTCCGCCCGACGACCGTCTCGGGCCCCTTCGCGTGCCGTGCGGCGCGGAACACCGGTTTCCAGGGGTTGGCCTGGCGGTCCAGCGTCCAGCCGGTGAGCGCCGCCGCGGCCTGCCGGACATCCGTCTCGCTGTAGTTGCCGACGCCGAGCACGAAGAGCTCCATGAACTCGCGGCCCAGGTTCTCGTTGGGCGCCTTCGCGGTGCTGCCGTCCGCGTCGAGCCACACCATGAGGGCGGGATCCACGACCATGGCGCGGGCGAGCGTGCGGAAGTCGCCGCCGCCGAGCCGGCGCAGGGTCTCGTTCTGCTGGAGCATCGCCGCGCCGGACTTGACCTTCTGGATCGAGGTCGCCCAGTGGTTGTGCCACAGGAGGGTGCGCTTCTCGGTCCACGGCTGCGCGGTGGCGACCATCCGCTCCAGCCACCACAGCGTCAGCTCCTTCCGCTGCGCGCGCAGTACCTCGCGGTAGTGCTTGCGCACGGGGTCCTGCCGCGGATCGGTGCCTTCCGTGCCGTGGGGGGAGGGCGAAGCGCCTGCCGTCCCGCGGGGGGAGGGCGGAGCGCCGGAGGACGTCGCGTCACCGGGGGCCGCGGGCGGGGACTTCTTCTCCTTCTCGCGCTTCTTCGCGCCCGTGCCCTCCTTCTTCCGCCGCGCCGCCTCGCTGGTGCGCGGCGGCAGCGGCCCGAAGTGCGGGGCGGGTACGGACCCGGAGTCGTCGTCGGCGTCCTGGGCGCCGAGCAGCCGGTCGAGTGTCGCGTCGAAGCCCGCCTTCTCCGCGGCGTCCACCGCGTCACCGCGCGCGTCGAAGCCCGCGCGTTGCAGCAGCCGCGTCAGGTGCGCCCTGGAGTCGAGTGTCGGTGCCATGGGAACGAGCGTGCCCCGGCCGTGTTCCGGACGGGTCGGCGGACGGTGGGAAAACGGTGGGAATCCGGGCGCGGGGCGCGCGGGGGGCCGAGGCGGACCGCTTCCGTCCGCCCTCGCGCGTACGGTGCACTGGCCTCCACCCACCCGCGTCGGCTCCGCCCCGCCCGCACCGAGGAGCGTCCCTTGTGACCGCCGTACTCACCCGCCGCGCGCTCAACCGCGCCACGCTCGCCCGCCAGCATCTCGACGTGCGGGTGCGGATGACCGCTGTCGCGATGGTCGAGCATCTCGTCGGGATGCAGGCGCAGGCGCCGTGGCCGCCGTACACGGGGTTGTGGACGCGGATCGAGGGGTTCGGGCACGAGGAGCTGGGCGACGCGCTCACCTCGCGGCGGCTCGTGCGGGTGCTGCTGCACCGGGGCACGGTGCACCTCGTGAGCGCGGCGGACTGCCTGGCGCTGCGCCCGCTCGTGCGGCCGGTGCTCGTGCGCGGGCACCGGGCGGAGGTGCGCGCGGCCTTCGCCGACGCGGAGCGGATCGCGCGGCTCACGCGCGAAGTGCTCGGCGCGCGGGGCCCCTTGACGCCCACCGAGCTGGGCGCCGCGCTCGCCGAGCTGCTGCCGGGGACACCCGCGAAGGTGCTCGCGGACGTCGCGCGGACGACCGTGGCTCTCGTGCAGGTGCCGCCGCGCGCCGTGTGGGGCGCGGGCGGCGCGACGCGGTACGCGACCGCCGAGTCCTGGCTCGGCGCGGAGCGACGCGCCGCCGGGCTGCCGGAGTTGGTGCGGCGCTACCTCGCGGCCTTCGGTCCGGCGACGGTCGCGGACATCCAGGCGTGGTGCGGGCTCACGCGCCTGCGCGAGGTGACCGACGCGATGCCGGACCTGCTGCGGCTGCGGGGCGAGGACGGCGCGGCGCTCCTCGACGTGCCGGAGGCGCCCCGCCCGGGACCCGGGGCGCCCGCGCCCGTCCGCTTCCTCGCCGAGTTCGACAACGTCCTGCTCTCGTACGCCGACCGCGGCCGCATCGTGCCGGAAGCGGCACGCCCGTACCTCTTCTCGAAGAACGGCGTCATCCCCGGCACCGTGCTCGTCGACGGCGTCGTGCGGGCGGTGTGGCGGGCGGAGAAGGGACACGTCGCGGTGACCCCGCTGCGGAGGCTGACGGCCGCCGAGCGGGGCGAGGTCGAGGCGGAGGGGGCCGCGCTCGCCGCGTTCCTCGCGGGGGCGCGGGGCGAGGTCCGGGTCGGACCGGTGGCGGCGGAGCGGGCCCCCGCGCCCCTCACACGAAAGCGCTCAGCCCCGTCGCCGCGCGGCCGACGATGAGCGAGTTCATGTCGCGCGTGCCCTCGTACGAGTACAGCGCCTCGGCGTCGGCGAAGAAGCGGGCCGCGTCGTGGTCGAGGAGGATGCCGTTGCCGCCGAGGACCTCGCGGGCGCGCGCGACGGTCTCGCGCATCCGGGTCGTGCAGAACATCTTCGCCAACGCGGCCTGCGCGTCGCTGAGTTCGTCCTTCTCCTCCAGCGCGGCGAGCCGCACCGCGAGGGACTGGCAGGCGGTGATGTCGGCGAGCATGCGGGCGAGGTTGTCCTGCACGAGCTGGAAGGAGCCGATGGGACGGCCGAACTGCTCGCGCTCCACGGCGTACGCGCGCGCCGCCTCGTAGGCGCCGAGCGCGCAGCCCGTCGCCGTCCAGGCCACGGCCGCGCGCGTCACGCGCAGGACGCGGTTGGTGTCGGCGAAGGACTCCGCGTGCTGGAGCCGGTCGGCCTCGGGGACGCGGACCCCGTCGAGCGCGAGGTGGGCGTTCTGCACGCCGCGCAGCGCGATCTTGTGCGGGATGACGTCGGCGCTCAGGCCCGCCGCGCCGTGCTCCACGACGAAGCCCTTGACCTGGTCGTCGGCCACGTCCCTCGCCCACACGACGAGGAGATCGGCGAAGGAGCCGTTGCCGATCCACTTCTTCTCGCCGTCGAGCACCCACGTGTCGCCCTCGCGGCGCGCGGTCGTGGTGAGCCCGGCGGCGGTGCCCGAGCCGACGAGGGGTTCGGTGAGGGCGAAGGCGCCGAGCTTCTCCCAGCGGGTCATCGCGGGCAGCCACCGCGCCTTCTGCTCCTCCGAGCCGCAGGCCCGTACCGAGCCCATCGCCAGCTCGGCGTGCACCCCGAAGAAGGTGGCGAACGACGGGTCGACGCGCGCCATCTCCATGCCGAGCAGCCCCCGGAAGAGGCTGCTGCGGGCCGGTACGCCGACGTCGTCGCCCTCCTCACCGGTGATCCCCAGCTCGGCGATGCGCCCGCGCAGGCTGACCGGGCTGCGCCCGGCCTCCCACAGTTCATTGGCGTGCGGCGCGACCTCGGCGCGCAGGAACTCCCGTACGCGATCCAGGAGTTTGCGCTCCTCGCCGTCCAGCAGGTCCACGATCCCGAAGAAATCGCCCTCGACCGCGCCCGCTTCGCTCCCGTGCCGCCGCTCCGCCATGGTCCGCACCGCCTTCGTCCCGCCGTGCCGCCGTACGGCACGGACTTGATCGTTACTGACGGGTACCCCGTGGAGGGCGGGAGCAGTCGTCGGCCCGTCCCCGGCCACCTGAATGCCGGGGCGGCGCCGTCAGTGCCCCGCGAGCACCTTCACCCCCGCCACGAAGACCCCGATCACCGCGTTGAGCGCGGCCGAGAGCACGGCCCGGGGCACTCCTCGGCCCGAGCGCCGTCCGCCCGCGTACCCCCACAGCGCGAGCCCCGCGACCTCGCTGCCGACCGAGATCCACAGGGCGGTGTCCAGCTCCATCACCCCGAGCGCCGAGAGCGCGGTCAGGATCAGGGGCCCGGCGGCGGAGGTGAGCAGGGGGCTGCTCGTGTAGAGCGCGTGGCGCACGGCGTGCGAACCGGCCCGGCGGGCGTGCGCGACGGGGTGGGCCTGGAGGTCGGCGACGAGGGTCGCGAGCCACAGCCCGAGCGCCGTCGCCGCGACGGCCACGGCGACCCCCTCATGACTGGGGTGCTCGCTCTGCCCGTACCCGACGAGGACGGCGAGCAGGGTCAGCGAGGCGTAGATCCGCTCCTTGACCCGCTCCCCGCGGACCTGCGGGCTGGACAGCGGATCGGGGTCGCGGGTACTGCCGACGGGCACGCGGGGGCCGTCGGCGGGGGTGGACTCGGGGGGCATGGGGGAACTTTAGGCGCGATACGGGCAGAAAACGGCCCGCCCGTTCGGTGCGCCCGAGCCGGAGGCGCCCGGCTCCGGGGTGTGCCCCCCCATCGGTCCGCCCCGCGTTGTGCGCCGGGTCCGCCCCGCGTTGTGCGCCGGGTCCGCCCCGCGTTGTGCGCCGGGTCCGCCCCGCGTTGTGTCCGCTCGCGGCTCAGGCGGCGCGGCGCGTCTCCGCGCTCTCGCGCGGCGCGGCGGCCGTGAGGCCGGGGGTCGTCGCGGCCACGTCCGTGTCGCGGACGAGCCGGAGGTGACGCGTACGGCGCCCGGCGTCCGGCACGCTTTCCTCCCGGCGAGATCGCCGGATCGGCGACGACCCGGCGGAGGACCCCATCCAGTCCTCCACCCGGTCCATCGCGAAGAGCAGGACGGCGGCGAGCGGCAGCAGCAGGCACGCGACGAACAACACGGTGGAGCTCCCTCGAAGACGACTCCGTCCGAGTGCCCCTGGACGCGCGGACTATCGGACGATCAGGTCAAGGTCCGATAACAACGTGCGCCGCGCCGCCGGTCTCCGCCGTGCCGCTCAGCCGCCCGCCGCGTACAGCTCCAGGAGCGGTTGCGCCGAGTCGAGCCCGTCGCGCCCGAACGGCGCGTCGAAGCTCCACACGAGGAAGAGCAGGAAGACGACGAGCGCGCTGAACGTCGTGGCGAGCACGACCTCGCGGGTGGTGCGGCGGATCTGGAGCGTGTAGAGCAGGCCGAGGGTCACGACGCCGCCCGCGATGAGACCGAACCACACGGTGCCGGGGAGCGTGGACCCGGCGGACTCGATGCGCTGGTGGCGCGCGTCGTCGGCGGCGGCGACCTGGTCGAGGAGCGGCTGGTACGCCTGTGCCTGGAGTTCGTCGGCGGGCTCGCGGTGGGCGAGGTCGGAGCGGACCCTGGCGAGCAGCGCCGCGCCCGTCGCGTCGGGTTCGCGTCCGGCCTCCATCTCGGGCCACTCCGAGGTGACGGTGTGCCGGGCGTAGGCGTCGATGTGGGTGCGCACCTGCTCGCGGAAGGCCGCCGGGTAGACGTCGAGCCGCTGGTTGATCTCGTAGAGCGACTGCGCCTCGCGCTGCACGGTGTCGTCGGCGGCCTGGCGGGCCTCCCAGACACCGGCGATGGCGAGGCCGAGGACGATGGCGTACACGACGCCCACCATCATCACCATGTACTCCAGGACGTCGGGCGTCTCGGAGGTGTCCTCGTCGGTGACGCGCCGCTGTCTGAGCGCGGCGGCGCCCACGACGAGCGCGCAGACGAGCACGGAGGCGAGGGTGTAGATCAGCCATTGGGGCACAGCGAGCCTCCTGGGGGGCAGGCCGGAGGGAACGGGGGTACGGGTACGGGCCGCGCGGCGCACGGCACGGACCTGGGACGGGGCGCGGGCTCAGCGCCTGCGACGGCCGCCCGGTCGGAGGGCGACGGCGGTGAGCACCGCGGGGAGCATCACGACGAGGGTCGTGGTGGTGACCGGCATCCCCGCGGGCTTCGGGCGCTGGGCGACGGGGCGGTGCGAGCGGGGCTCCCAGCGGAAGCCGGCCGGCACGGGCTGCGGGGCGGGGACCGCCTCGGGCGGCGGCGGTTTCGGCGGCGCGGGGCGCGGACGCGGGCTCGGAGGCGGGACCGGACGCGCGGCGGGCGGCGGCACGACCACGGCGGGCCGGGGCTTCGGGGGTGGCGGCGGCACGGGGCGCGGCGCGGGCGGCGGGGTGGGCGCCGGGGGCTTGGGCGCGGGCTTCGGTGGCTCCGGCGGCTCCGGCGGCTCCGGTGTGGGGGGTGCCGGGGGCGGTGGGGGTGGGGTGGGTGTCGGCTCGGGGGGCGGTGGCGGGGTGGGCCGGGGCGGGTGGTGGTGGCCGTTGATCTCGACCCACGCGTGGTCGGTGCAGACGACGAGGTGTCCCCCGATCGGTCCGCCCTCGATGAGCACCGAGGTCCCGCCGGTGTGACCCGGCAACGGGCAGAACGCTGTGGCCGCCATGACCCCGGCCGTGATCCAGCCAGCCATTCGCCCCCCTCATCCTCCGGCGCTCGCACGCCGGAACGCGAACCGCGCCGGTCCCGAGGCCCCGCGGGGGCGGGAGCGGTTCCGGCGTACGGAGCAACGAACGGAGCGGGGAAGGGACACGCGACACGAAGGAGCGCGGGAGCGGAGGGGGGCGCGGGGAGAGAGCACGCGCGCCCGGCGAGGGGGAGAGCACGCGCGCCCGGCCGGGAGGAGGAGGCGCACCCGGGCCGGTGACGGACACGTCTAATCGGCCCGGGGAGGAGCCGGGGAGGAGCCGGAGAGGAGAAACGCGCACTCCGCCCGGAGACGGACACGCTCACCCGGACGGCGTGAAGAGGGCACGTCCGGCGGGGGACGCTGACACCCGCCGGGCCCAGGGACGGACGCGCGCGCCCGCAAGCCCGCGCCGCCCCCACCCCCTACCGCCCCACAGCCCACCCGCCCCGCGTCGCCCCCGGCCTCACGCCTTGAGGTTCGCCGGGTCCACGATCTCGTCGGCGCCCGGCTTCTCCACCTCGACCTTCTTGCCGTACTCGGTGAAGGTCATGGTGTTGGGTTCGCTGCCCTTCGTCTCGGTGCGCAGGAGGTAGGGCTTCCCGTCGGTGGCGACGTGCAGCCGCAGCTCCTTGCCGCTCTTCTCCTTCTTGAGGGTGAGCGCGTCCTTGCCGTCGACCTCGCTCGTGTCGCCGCGCTCGAGCCCCTGGCGCTCGGACTTGTCCTGGTCCATCGAGGCGAGGAACGCCTTCTTGTCGCAGAAGGCGGCGTCGGCGCTGTCGGCGGGGGCCTTGACCCACTTGCCCGCGAGCTTGTCGGCGAGCTGGGCTCCCTGGCTGCCCGTGCCGCCGCCCGCGCGCGCCGAGTTGGTCCAGAACTTCTTGTCGCCCTTGATGAGGAGGTCACCGCCGTCGCGGAGCAGTTCGGCCGTGGCCCCGTCGCCGCTGACCGTGCCCGTACAGGCGCCCTTGTCGTCGACGCGCACGTCGATCTTGACGACGTTGCCGCCCTTGACGTGCGAGGTGCCCTTGAGGTGGACGGAGGGGGCCTTGTCGGTGGCGGCCACGGCCTTCGCCGCGATGTCGTCGGGCTTCTGGCCCTTGAACGCCTCGTCCGAGTCGTCGGAGTCGCCGCACGCCGACAGCGCGAGCGCCCCCGCGCACAGCATCCCGAGGGCCGCCGCAGTGGTCCGCGTCCGCCTCGTCGTCATGGTCCCGCCCTTCCGCCGGTCGGCGACCGGCCGCCTGGTGACGTCCCGTCAAGGCGACGGGACTCGGCCCGAGTACCCGCGAAAACGCTTCCTTCACAAGAAGGGCACAGAAAAGTCGACGCGGGGGGGGCCGCGGGCACGCCCCTGACTCACTCGCGCTTGGCGGCGACCGGTACGTACCGCCAGAAGGCGGGGACGACGAAGGCGAGGAGGACGACGGCCACCACGACGAGGAGCCCGCCGCCCACCGTCGCGCCGCGCGCGCCGACCGCCTCGCCCACGGTGCCGTGGAGCAGGTCGGCGAGGCGCGGGCCGCCCGCGACGACGACGGTGAAGACGCCCTGCATCCGGCCGCGCATCTCGTCGGTGGCCTCCGACTGGAGGATGACGCCGCGGAAGACCATCGAGATCATGTCGGCGGCCCCGGCGAGGGCGAGCATGAGCGCGGCGAGCCACAGGGAGTGCGCGAGGCCGAGCCCCGCGACGGCGAGGCCCCAGGCGGCGACCGAGAGGACGACCATCACGCCGTGGCGGCGGATGTGCGAGTAGAGCCCGGAGAAGACGCCGCACAGGAGGGCGCCGACGGGGAGCGCGGCGTAGAGCACGCCGAGCGCGGCGTCGCCGCCGAAGTAGGTGTCGGCCATCTCGGGGAAGAGGGCGCGGGGCATGCCGAGGACCATCGCCGCGATGTCGGCGACGAAGGAGACGAGGAGGAGTTTGCGCGGCCACAGATAGCGGAAGCCGTCGAAGACGTCCTTGAGACCGGCGCGGCGCGCGGCGGCCTTGAGCGGGGGCAGCGGCGGGAGCTTCCACACCGCCCACAGGGTGATGACGAGGGCGACCGTGTCGACGAGATAGAGCGTCGAGATGCCGAGAACGGGGGCGAGCGCCCCGGCGAGCAGCGGGCCGAGGATCTGGCCGAACTGGGCGACGGTGGAGGTGAGCGCGGTCGCGGCCGGCAACTGGGCCTCGGGGACGAGGCGGGCGACGGAGGCGGTGCGGGTGGGGGCGTTGATGCCGAAGAGCGCCTGCTGGAAGGCGAGCAGGACGAACAGGACCGCGACGGAGTGCATCCCGAGCGCCGCCTGCGCCCAGAAGAGGAGCGAGGTGACGGCGATACCGGCGTTGCTGAAGAGGAGGAGCGTGCGCCGGTCGCGCAGGTCGGCGATGGCGCCGCCCCACAGCGCGAAGACGACGAGCGGGACGAGCGCGACGGCGCCCGCGACGCCGACGAGTGCGGAGGACCCGGTGTCGTCGTAGATCTGGAGGGGAACGGCGACGGCCGTGAGCTGGCTGCCGATCGCGGTGACGACCGTGGACGACCACAGGCGGCGGAAGGGCTTGATGCGGAGCGGGGTGGTGTCGACGGTGAAGCGTCGGCGGCGCTGCGCGGGGACGAGGGCGGGACCTGGCGGCTCGTCCTCGGTGCTCTCGGTGGGCTGGTGAGCGCTGTCGACCACCGGAAGGACTCCGTTTCCCGGCGGGGCGAGACGGTCCGCGGTACGCCGACGCGCCGCCCCTGCCGTGTCGTGCTGGGCAGGAAGGCTGTGACGCGTTGGGTGACGTTAACGCTTACGGTCGCGGGTCCGGGCGCGCACGCGCGGGAGCCGTACCGCACGAACCTAACCGGAACGGGTGACACCGGTCAACACGGGGTTCACGGACCGGTCACGGGACATACGAAGAGAAACGGAGGAGGTCGTCATGGGTGACGGCGAGGACGGCATAGGTCTGTCGGACGCGGAGGAGCGGGCCATCGCGCTCTCCCCGGCGGAGGAGCGGGCGATCGCGGTGACGCCGACGGAGGGCAGGGGCATCGCGCTGACCCCCACGGAGGGGAAGGGGATCGCCCTGACGGAGGCGGAGGAGGAGGCGGTGCTCTCGGGCACGGGGAGCACGGCGACGTACGAACTCGACCCGCCGGGCTCCCACGGACTCCTCCCGGAGGGGCCGCGGCTGCACGCCCCGTCCCAGCTCCCCGACCACCACGTACCGGACCTTCCGACCCTCCCAGGCCCCCCGGAGCTCCGCCCCGAGCCCCGCTCCGCACACACCGGAGAGGTTGAGTAGTCGCCCGGACCCGGCACTCACGCCGCCCGGAATCCAGCCCGTCCGGCGTCCGAGGTCCAGGGGGAGCCCCGGGGACGGCCCGCCCGGCGCGCGCGAAGGCGGCGGCCCCGCTAGCGCCGAGTCCGTACCAACAGGTAGATGAAGTACGGCGTCCCCACCAGCGACGTCATCAGCCCCGCCCCCAGCTGCGAGGGCGCGATCACGGTCCGTCCCAGGGTGTCCGCCAGGACGACCAGGCACGCCCCCAGGAGGACGGCCGTCGGCAGGACCCGCGCGTGCCGCCGCCCCACCAGCGCCCGCGCGGCGTGCGGCGCGACGAGCCCGACGAAACCGATCGTCCCGGCCGCCGCGACGGCCGTCGCCGTCAGGACGACCGCCGTGGCGAGCAGCAGGAACCGCCGCGGCGCGAGCGGCAGCCCGAGCAGGCGGGGCGTGTCGTCGTCGAGCGAGACGAGGTCGAGGTCGCGCCGGGAGGCCACCGCGAGGGCCCCGCCGAGCAGCAGCGCGATGCCGACGGGGAGCAGATCGGGCAGCTCACGCCCGTACGTCGAACCGGAGAGCCACGTCAGGGCCTTGGCCGCGTTGAAGGGGTCGGTCAGGACGATGACCAGGCCGATGAGCGCGGTCGTCGCGGCCGAGACCCCGATGCCGACGAGGATCACCCGGTTCTGCCGGAAACCGCCCCGCGCGGCGAGCCCGAAGACGAGGACGGCCGCCGCCGCGGAGCCCGCGAAGGCGGCGCCCGCGATGCCCCACGTGCCGATCCCGGTGGCGGCGGTCGTGGCGAGGACGGCGCCGAGCGCGCCGCCGCCCGAGACGCCGAGCACGCTCGGTTCGGCGAGCGGGTTGCGGGTCACGGCCTGCACGAGGGTGCCGGAGAGGGCGAGCGCGGCCCCCGCGAGCAGTGCGGAGAGGACGCGCGGGACGCGGGTGTCGAGGACGAAGGAGATCGCGGAGCCCGCGCGGCCCGTGGCCCAGTTGGTGAGGTCGCCGAGGAGGAGCACGTTGTCGCCGAGGAGGGCTCCGGCGATGACGAGGCCGACGAGCACGGCGGCGACGACGGCCAGCGTGACGAGGTACGCGACGCGCCCCGGTATGCGGGTGCGCTCGGGTTCCTGCGCGTCGCCGCCCTCCTTGAGCCGTACCGCCATGACGACGAGGAAGACCGCGCCGAGCAGGCTCGTGACGGTGCCGGTCGGGATGCCGGTGGAGCGGTCGGCGGTGACGAAGGTACGGAGCAGGACGTCCGAGCCGAGGACGAGCCCCGCGCCGACGAGGCCCGCGAGCGGGATGTTCGCGCGGGTGCGCACGAAGCCCTTGTAGCGGGCGACGAGCGGGCGGACCAGCGCGGGCGCGCACAGGCCCGCGTAGCCGAGCGGCCCGGTGAGGGTGACGGCGGCGGCGGCGAGCAGCGCGGTGAGCACGACGACGACGAGCCGGGTGCGGCCCACGGCGACGCCGAGGCCGCGGGCCGCGTCGTCGCCGAGGGCGAGCGCGTCGAGGCGGCGCGAGACGAGGAGGAGGCCGAGGAGCGCGACGGCGATGACGGGCAGCATCTGGAGGATGCCGTCGAAGCCGTTCTGCGCGATGGAGCCCTGGTTCCACTGGAACAGGCCCTCGGTCTCCTGCGGGAAGAGGAGCAGGAGGGACTGCGTGACGGCGTCGAGGCCCAGGGCGAGGGCGGTGCCGGCGAGGACGAGGCGGACCGTGCCCGTACCGAGTCCGGAGACGCCGAGGACGACGGCGGAGGCGGCGAGCGCGCCGACGAAGGCGACGCCCGAGGAGGCGAGGAGCGGGACGGAGACGCCGGTGACGGCGAAGAGCGCGAGGGCGAGGTAGGACCCGGCGTTGACCGCGAGCGTGTCGGGGGACGCGAGGACGTTGCGGCTCATCGTCTGCAGGGCGCGCCCGGCCGCGCCGAGCGCGAGCCCGACGACGAGCCCGGCGACGGCGCGCGGCAGGCGTGAGGCGGCGACGACGGAGGCGGAGGTGTGGTCGCCGTCGCCGATCGCGGCGTGCCACACGTCGGAGAGGCCGACGTCCGAGGTGCCCTGCGCGATGTCGATGACGGCGAGGGCCACGACGACGAGGAGGAGCCCCAGCGTGATGGCCGACGCGCCCCCGCGGTGCACGGGGGCGGTGGACTCCTGGACGGGAGGGCGCGTTGCGGTCGCGGTCATGAGCCTTGTTTCGTCACGTCTGGGGCGGGAGGGAAGGGGCGATGGGGGGCGCTCCGGCGGGGGCGGCGGCGCGGAAGTACGGGCACGGGGGCGGCGGTCCGGGGACGGGGCCTCGCGGCGGTACGGGGATCGGGCGCCCCGCGCCGGTACGGGGAGAAGCGCCCGCGCCGTCACGCCGGGCGGCCCCGGGGGACGCGGGTCCCCGGGGGCCGTCGGGAGCGGCGGGCCGTCAGGTGCGGCGGCCCGCCGGGCGGGTCACTTCGTGAGCGCCTTGACGAGGTTGTCGATGTAGGCGGTGCCGGAGGCCGTGTTGCCGAACTGCCAGATGCCGTCGTCCATGCGGTGGACGTGGTCGTTCTTGACGAAGGGCAGCGACTTCCAGACCGAGTTCTTGGCGAGCTTGGCGAAGGGGTCGCCGCCGTCCGCGTCCGAGGCGATGTAGACGAAGTTGACGTCGCCGAGCTTGGTGAGGCCCTCGACGTCGGTCGAGGCGAGGCCGTACGCCTTGTCGCCCTTGAGCGTCCACGCGTTCTTGAGGCCCAGCTCGGTGTTGATCTCGCCGAGGAAGGAGGCGCCGGTGAAGGGGCGCACGGAGACCTGGTTGCCGGTGGCCCAGCCGTCGGCGAAGGCGATCTCGCGGTTGTCTGCGCCCGCGTCGGCGAGCGCCTTCCTGCCCTCGGCGATCTTGTCGCGGAAGTCCTTCTTGACCTTGGTGGCCTTGTCGGTCGTGCCGGTGGCCGCGGCGACGAGGTCGAGGGTGCGGTCGACGGTCTTGAGCTGCTCACCGCCGCTGGCCGAGGTGGCCTCCAGGACGGGGGCGATCTTGCGGAGCTGCTTGATCGCGGCGGGCTTGAGGTCGGACGTCGCGATGATGACGTCCGGGTGGAGCGCGGCCACGGTGTCCGTGCTGGGCTCGCCGCGCATGCCGATGTCCTTGGCGCCGTCCCCGAGCGGGGCGGCCTTGTCCCAGGCGCGGTAGCCCTTGACGTCGGCGACGCCGACGGGTGTGACGCCGAGGGTCAGGGCGGCCTCGGTGACGTTCCACTCGGTGGTGACGATCCGCTTGGCGGGACCGTCGAGGGTGATCTTCTGGCCCTTGTCGTCGGTCACGGAGACCTTCTGGGCGGCGGCCGAACCCTTGGAGGCGGGCTCGTCCTTCGCGGGCTCCGAGGAGCCGCAGGCGGCGAGGGTCATCGCGGCGGTGGCCGCCGCGGCCGTGGCGAGGAGGAGTCGTCTCATGGCGTGGGGTGGAGCCTTTCACTTCTGGTGCTGTGGCGGCCTATCGCGCGGGTGCGCGGCCGTCCGGTGAGGGGGTCGGTGTCGACCTCGATACGGATGCCGTAGACCTCGGTGAGGCGCTCGGAGAGGAGCACCTCCTCGGGGGTGCCGTCGGCGACGACGCGTCCGTCGCGCAGCAGCGCGACGCGGTCCGCGACGGCGGCGGCCTGGTCGAGGTCGTGCAGGACGACGCCGACGGCGATCGCGTGCTCGTCGGCCAGGTCCCGCATGAGGTCGAGGAGTTCGACCTGGTAGCGCAGGTCGAGGTAGGTGGTGGGCTCGTCCAGGAGGAGGACGCCGGTCTCCTGGGCGAGGCAGCCGGCGAGCCACACGCGCTGGAGCTGGCCGCCCGAGAGCTGCTCGACGGCGCGCTCCGCGAGGTCCTCGACGCCCGTCAGGCGCAGCGCGCGCTCGATCGCCGCCGTGCCCTCGGGGTCGGTGCCGCCCCAGCGGCCCTGGTACGGGTAGCGGCCGAACTCGACGACGTCGCGCACCCGCAGCCCGCCGGGGGTGGGGCGCTGCTGGGTCAGCAGGGCGACGCGGCGCGCGAACTGCTTGGGCGCGAGCGCGAGGGCGTCGACGCGGTCCGTGCCGTCCTCCTCCAGGTGCACGTCACCGGCGCGGGCGCGCTGGAGGCGGGCGAGGGTGCGCAGGAGGGTCGACTTTCCGCTGCCGTTGGGTCCCACGAGCGCGGTGACCTCGCCGGGGCGCAGCGACAGGGCGGCGTCGTGGAGGACGTCCGCGCGGTCGTAGGCCACACAGACGCCCGTCGCGGTGAGGCCGTGGCCACGCGTACGGGGTGCGGTGAGCGCTCGTTCAGCTGATTTCACGCCACGAAGGCTAGCCTAACCTTAGGTGGCTGCGGAACCCACCCCCGGCGCGGAGCGCGCGGGGCACCCCCGCTCCGTACCCCCACAGTCCTCGCAGGTCACGGAGGCGTTACGGGGGTTAGCCCCCGGGCCGCTCACCGGGTGGCACCCCCTTGGCTCCGGGCGTCAGCAGGCTGCCACCCGGGACCCGGGAGGCGAAGACTCGCCTCATGACGACGACTCCCCTCGCACCCCGCCCGGTGCCCGCGCCGCGCGGCGCGGGTGACCGGAGCGGCGGCAGCGATTTCGCCCGCCTCGCCCAGCGCATCAGCGCGGCCGGACTGCTCGACCGGCGCCCCGGTTACTACACCCTGCGCCTCGGCCTCGTCGCGGCGGCCCTCGCGGGCGGCTGGACGGCCTTCGCGCTGCTCGGCGACTCCTGGTGGCAGCTCGCCGTGGCCGCGTTCCTCGCGCTCGTCTTCGGCCAGGTCGCCCTGGTCGCACACGACTTGGCGCACCGTCAGGTGTTCCGTACGCGGCGGCCCAGCGAGATCGGCGGGCGGCTCTTCGGGAATCTCGGCATCGGCATGAGCTACGGCTGGTGGATGAACAAGCACACCCGCCACCACGCCAACCCGAACCACGAGGAGCTGGACCCGGACGTCGCCCCGGACATCCTCGTGTGGTCGAAGGAGCAGGCGCGGCACAGCAAGGGCATCGCCCGGCTCCTCGGCGGTCACCAGGCGGCGCTGTTCTTCCCGTTGCTCACGCTGGAGGGCTTCAACCTCCACGTGTCGAGTGTGCGGGCGCTGCGCAAGCCGGAGATGAAGCAGCCGGTCCTCGAAGGGGTGCTGCTCTTCGCGCACCTGGCGGGGTACCTCGCGGCGCTCTTCCTGGTCCTCTCGCCCGGCAAGGCCGTCGCCTTCCTCTTCGTGCACCAGGCGCTCTTCGGCGTCTACCTCGGCTCCACCTTCGCCCCCAACCACAAGGGGATGCCGACGCTGTCCGGGAACGACCGGCCCGACTTCCTGCGCCGGCAGGTCCTCACCTCGCGCAACGTGCGCGGCGGGCTCGTCACCGACGTCGCCCTCGGCGGCCTCAACTACCAGATCGAGCACCACCTCTTCCCGAGCATGCCGACCCCGCACCTGCGCCGGGCCCAGCCCCTCGTGCGCGCGTACTGCGCCGAGCTCGGCATCCCGTACCACGAGACGGGGCTGCTGCGCTCGTACAAGGAGGCGCTGACACACCTGCACCGGGTGGGCGAGCCCCTCAGGCGCGGCGTCGTGACCCCGGCGGCGACCGAGGGCTGAGCGAGAACGGCGCACGAACGGGGCCCGGGGCCCGGAACGGGGACCCGGGTACGGGGCGACCCGGACGGGGACCCGGGTACGGGGTCGGCGCGGAGTGGCCGGTACGGGGTCGGCGCGGAGTGGCCGGTACGGGGTCGGCGCGGAGTCGTCGGGTACGGCCCCGGGCGAGCGCTCAGGCGCGCTCCGCGAGGGGGTGATCGGGCTCGACGGCGGCCCGCGCGGCACGCTCCAGGAGGCCGGGGTCGCCCCGCCGCACGTACAGCGCGGGGAGGACGAGGCGCCACCACTCGTACAGGCGCTCGCCGACGATCTGGCCGCGCCACCTCCCCTCCCCCGCGCCCCTGCCGGAGCCCGCGCCCTCGTGCGCGCCGAGCGGGGCGGTGAGGACGGAGACGCCGTAGAAGGCCCGGACCAGCGCGGGAGCGGTCCGGGCCGGACTCACGCCCGAGCTGAGCGTGCCGCGCTGGCGGGCGCGGGCGAGCAGCCGGGTGGCGCAGAAGGTCCAGGCCCCGAAGGGGTCGGGGAGCGGGGCGGCGATCGTGGCGCGCTCGGCCCACAGACGGGCCCCGGCGCGGGCCACCGGGTCGTCGGCGAGACTGCCCGCGACGGCGAAGCTGAGCCCGACCAGGTTCTCCAGGGGGCACACGTCGCGTGCCGTGTACCTGGACCGCAGGTGGCCCCAGTCGGCGAAGCGGTCCCTGACGACGGCGAGGGCGACGCCCTCCTTGTTCGTGTAGTGGAAGTAGACGGCTCCGCTGGTCCGGCCGGACCTGGCGCTTATGTCGTTGATGCTCGTCGCGGCGTAGCCGCGCGTGGCGAAGAGGTCGGCCGCCGCTTCCAGCACCTTTCTCCGGGTCGCCTGCGCCCTTTCCTGCAATGTGCTGTCCACCTTCGCTCAACATGGTTGTGACAACCGGGAAATCTAATGCGCCCGCGTACGCCGGGAATACGAACGGACCGCTCACGCCCGGAAATTGTTTCTTTCTTTCGGGCATGCACGCTTCCGGGTGATTGCGCGCGGCTTCCCGCCCGCTCCCCCGCAGCTTCCCGATCACGTCGCCGAGGGGCGCACTCGCGGCCAACTCGACTGCGCGAGAGCGTTGTTGACACCTTTCACGGAATACCCGAAACCCCTTCGCCACTTCCCCCGGACGAGCGCTTCGCACACACAACCGCAACTCCGGGCGATTGCGGGGGATTCGCGGGCGGAAATAACGTAGTGCGCATGATGTTTTGCACGAGAGCCGCTTGAAGCGCGCCCACCCAGCGCGCCCCGCCTCGTCGTCCGTCCGGAAACGCGCCCTCACCGGCACCGGCTCCCCCGGTACCCGGCCCCGCGCCTTCCCCGTCATCGCCGCCTGACTCCCCCGCACTCGCGCCTCGCGACCGCCGTGCGGCTCCCCCCGCTCCCGTGCACCCTTTTCCTCCCGCTTTCTCCCTGTTCGCGCGGCACCGTCGCGCACCGTCCCCTCCCTGAAAGCGCACCGCCATGAACGACTTCACGCACCCCCTGCTCTCCTGGACCCCCGAGGCCGCCGTACTCGACTGCGACGGCACCCTCGTCGACTCCGAGCGGCACTGGCACGAGGCCAGGATCGCCACGCTCGGCACCCTCGGCCTGCGGCCCTCGCCCGGATTCGCCGCGCGGGCCCTCGGGCTCCACTACGCCGACTGCGGCCGGCTCATGGCCGAGGAGGCCGGAAAGCCGGAGCTGACCGAGGAACTGACGGCCGAACTCCTGCGCCGCTTCACCGCGCTCGCCGCCGCCGACCCCGTCCTCATGCCGGGCGCGGGCGCCTTCGTCCGCGCACTCGCCGAACGGATGCCGCTCGCGGTGGCGAGCAACTGCCCCAGGGAGGTCGTCGAGACCTCGCTGGGACGGGCCGGGCTGCTCGGCCACTTCCGGCACGTCGTGGTGCCGGACGCGGAGGTACGGGCGAAACCGGAGCCCGACGTGTACCGGAAGGGCGCGGAACTTCTCGGCGTCGACCCCGACCGCGCCCTCGCCGTCGAGGACACGCTCACCGGTGTGGAGGCGGCGCGGGCCGCGGGCCTGCGGGTGCTCGGCGTGGGCCCGCGGCCCGCGGAGGCCGAACGGGCGCACCTGTGGGTGCCCGCCCTGGACGCGCCTGTCCTGCTGGCCTGGGTGCGGGCGCATGTGACGGGGGACCAGGAGTCGCGCTCCTGAGACCCCGCGCCCCGGACCCCGCCCCTCAGACGTCGGAAGCGCTCAGGTGGGGAGCCAACTCCCGCACCTCTCCTCCCGCCGAGGCGAAGAACAGGGCCACGCCCACCGCTCCCGGGTCCGGGACGCCCGTGGCCCTGTCGCCGAGGTAGCTGGAGCGGCCCATACGGGCGCGGAGCCCCGCCGTGCGGTGGACTCCGGCCCAGCCGGCCTCGGCGGCGGCGGCCAGGGCGGAGCCCGGGGTACCGGCGGGGTCGGCGGCGCTGTCCCTCAGGGACTCCGCCGCCGGGTGGAGGGCGTCGACCAGGGTCTTGTCCCCCGGGGCCGCGCCGCCCACGCGGCGTATCGCCGCGAGGCCCTCGCCGACGCCGTCGGCCAGCGCGACGACGGTCCAGCCCCCTTCGCCCACCGCCCCCGCCATCGCCTGGAGGAGCAGCCCGAAGAGCGGGCCGCTCGTCCCGCCGACCTCGTCGAGGAACGCCTCGGCGAAGTGTTCCAGCGTGTCCGTGCCGGGGGCGGCGTCGGCACGGCGCAGCGCGGCGCCGACGCCCGCGCTCAGGTTCGTACCGAAGTCGCCGTCCCCCACCCGCTGGTCGAGCGCGGTCAGTTCGGCCTCGGTGGCCCGCGCGGAGGCCGCGAAGCGGCGCATCCAGCCGTCCGCGTCCGGTTCGGGGCCCGTCCATGCCATGGCTCGCTCCGTCACGACACCACTCCCTCTCCTCGTGGCCGCACCACACCCGCGACCCACGTCACCACCGCAGCGCCGCCGTCCGCACCGGGGCGTCCCAGCGGCGCAGCGTCTCCTCGTCGGCGAGCAGGAGGCTCACCGAGAAGCCGCGCATGTCGAGCGCTGTCACGTAGTTGCCGACGAGGCTGCGCGCCGGGCGCACCCCCTGCGCCTCCAGGTGGCGCGCGACCTCGCCGTAGATCCCGTACAGCTCCAGCGGTGTCACCGCGCCGAGCCCGTTGACGAGGACGATCGCCTCGCTGCCGGTGCCCGGATCGAGCGCCGCGAGCAGTTCGCCCGTCATCCGCTCGACGAGCGGGGTCAGCTCGCCGCGCGGCACGGTGCGGCCCGCGCGCTCGCCGTGGATGCCGACCCCGTACTCCAGCTCGCCGTCCGCCAGTTCGAAGGCGCGCTCACCTGTCGTGGGCGCGGTGTGCGCGGCCGAGGCGACGGCGAGGGAGCGGCAGCGGGCCGCGAGCCCGGCGCCGACGGCGGCGAGTTCGTCGAGCCCGAGGCCCTCGTCGGCCGCCGCGCCGAGCACCTTCTCCACGAGCACCGTGCCGCCGGTGCCGCGCCGTCCCGAGGCGATCTCCTCGGCGTCCGAGGCGAGGTCGTCGTCGATCAGGACGCGCGCGCAGGCGATGCCGTCGTGGGCGAGGCGTTCGGCGGCGATGCCGAAGTTGATGCGGTCGCCGGTGTAGTTCTTCACGAGGTGCAGGACGCCGTCCGCGCGCGCTCCGGCGCGCGAGGCCGCGTACACCTGCCGGTTGTGCGGCGAGGCGAAGACCCGCCCCGGTACGGCGACGTCGAGCATCCCCGGCCCCACGAACCCGGCGTGCAGCGGCTCGTGCCCCGCGCCGCCGCCGGAGAGCAGGCCGACCCTGCGCCCGGGGGCGGTGTCGCGCGCGAGCAGGAAGCCGTGCTCGGGATCGAGCGAGAGGAGGTCCCCGTGGGCGCGCGCGAAGCCTCGCAGCGCGTCCGGTACGAGGCGGTCGCCGTTGTTCTCGAAGTAGGGGGCCATCGGGTCCTCCAGTGTCGAAAGCCGGCGTTCCGGGTGCTGCTCACCCGTTCGCCTCGCGCCAGGGTTTCCATGCTGCGGCGGGAGGTGAAGATCGGCAACCGGCGCACCACTCGCACGGACCGGCGCACGCGACCCTCGTCCAGCGCATCCCCTACCGCGTACGCCCTCGTGCGCACCGCGCGTTCCGCACCCCGCACGCCCCCCGGGGCCCACGAACCCCCCGCGTCCCCCTCGTGCGCCACATATTCGAACGCACATTCAAACAAACGAACACTTTCAGTCCATATCGAAGCTTTCACGCCACCCCGCCCCTTACCCACCGGAATCGCTTGACTGCTCTTCAGTGACCTCCGCATATGGACATAGCCCGCGCACAGGGTCACCACCTGGCATCTCAGGGCAATGCCCCGCCTTCCCGGCGTCGCCCCCAGGCCCCCGAGGCCCCAGGCCCAAGGACCCTCCGCCATGAAAATCGCCCTGCTGATCCACAACGCCTACGGGATCGGCGGCACCGTCCGCGCGGTCGCGAACCTCTCCGCCGCGCTCGCCGGGCGCGGCCACTCCGTCGAGGTCGTGAGCGTGCACCGCCCCTCGGACCGCCCCGATCTCGGTTTCGACCCGCGCGTGCGGCTGCGCGCCCTCCTCGACATGCGCGAGGGCGCGCGCGGCTACGCGGGCGAGGACCCGCTCACCCAGCGCCCGAACACCGTCTTCCCGGACTCGGGCGTCGACTTCGGCCGGCTGCGCTACACCGCGCTGCACGACGCGCGCGTCGCCGCCTGGCTCGACGGCACCGACGCCGACGCGGTCATCGCCACCCGCCCCCTCCTCAACGGCTATCTCGCCCGCCACGGCCGCCCCGGGCTCGTCCGCGTCGGCCAGGAACACCTCGCGATGGACGCGCACAGCGAGCAGCTGCGCACCGACCAGAACGCGACGCTCGACGGGCTCGACGCCTTCGTCACCGTCTCCGAGGCCGACGCCGCGCAGTACCGGGCCGCGCTCCCCGGCGTCCGCGCCGAGATCCTGTGCGTCCCGAACGCCGTCCCCGCCCCCGCCGTCGCGCCCGCCACGCTCGCCTCGCCCGTGATCGTCGCGGCGGGGCGGCTCGTCGCCGTCAAGCGCTACGACCGCCTCCTGCGCGCCTTCGCCGCCGCCGCGCCGGCCTTCCCCGAGTGGAGCCTGCGGCTGTACGGGCGCGGCCCCGACAAGGCGCGGCTGCGCGCCCTCGTCGACGAACTGGGCATCTACGAACGAGCCCGCCTCATGGGCCCGGCCTCGCCCCTGGAGACCGAGTGGGTCAAGGGCTCGATCGCCGCCGTCTCCTCGGACCGCGAGTCCTTCGGCCTCACCCTCGTCGAGGCGATGCACTGCGGCGTGCCCGTGCTCGCGACCGACTGCCCCTACGGCCCCGGCGAGATCATCAGCCACCGCGACACCGGGGTCCTCGTCCCGCTCGACGGCGACGAGGACGACCGCGTCGCCGCCTACGCGACCGCGCTGCGCGACCTCATGGGCGACCCCGGGCTGCGCGCCAAGCTCGGCGCGCGGGGCCGCGAGCGCGCCGCCCGCTACGCGCCCGAGCGGATCGCGCGGGAGTACGAGAACCTGCTGACCCGCCTCGGCGCGGGCCGGGGCCGCCGCCGCCCGCTCAGCGCCCTCCGCGCGCTCCTGCGCCCCCGCACCCCGGCCGCCTCCGCGGAGCCCGCGCCCGCGAGGCCCCCGCACGCGGTGGCCCGCGCGCTCCCCGGCGGCGCGCTCTCCTTCGTCCTGGAGCGCGAGGGGCTACCCGAGGGGCCGCTCGACCTGCTCGTCCGCCTGCGCAAGGACCCGGAACAGCGTTCCGTACGGGTGCCGCTCGACGGCACGGAGGCGGTGCTGCCCGCCGCCGCGCACCCGCTCGCCGAGGGCCGCTGGGACTGCTTCGTGGTGCCGCGCGACGCCGACGAGTCCGCCCGCGCCCGGCTGCGCGCGGTCCGCGCCGAACAGGCCGCGCTGCTCGGCGCCGCGCCCCTCGTGGACGCCGGGGGGCTGCGCACGCGGGTGCCGTACGTGACGAGCGACGGCTTCCTCGCGGTACGGGCCTGGGCGCGGCCCCGGCACGCGGAGGTCACCGGGGTACGGCTCGGCGCGGCGCACGCCGAGGTCGAGGCGCGGTTCCTGGCCCCGGGCGGGGCCGACCCGGAGGGGGGCGTGGTCAGGGCGCGGGCGCGCGGCTGCGGGCGGTCCTTCGACGTCCCGGTGAGCGGCGACGGCGCGGGGGACGGCGCCTTCCGCTTCGTGCTCCCGCTGCCGCGCGCGGGGGACGTGCCGCTGACGGGCGAGGAGGCCCCGAAGGAGGTGTGGGACCTGGAACTGCGCACCCCGGGACCCGACGGGGCGCCGGTCCCGCTCGGCCGGGTCACGGGCGACGGCACCGACCGCAAGCGCACCGACCGCTACCCCGGCGTCACGGTCCCGCACCCCGAGCACGGCACCGCGACGGTCCGCCCCTTCTTCACCTCGGCGCACGGCCTCGCGCTGATCGTGCGGCCCCCGGCGCCGCCGGAGAGCTGAGCCGGACGGGTCACCCGGATTGCGGCCCCCGCGCGGCCCGCCAAGCGTGGAGAACAGGCACCCCCGGAACGGCGGCGCCGCTTCGCGCGAGAGGAGCCCGCGATGGCACAGGACGAGGACGGTCCGTACGGGGGCGGAGCGTATGGAGGCGGTCCGGGCGGGGGCGGGTTGGGTGCGGGTGAGCCGGGGGTGGGTGGGCCCGGCGGGGGCGGGCCCACCACAGGCGATCCGGACGAGGACGGACCCGGCGCACGCAATCCCGGCGCAAGCGGACCCAACGCAGGCGAGCCGGGCGCGGGCAGACCCGGCACAGGCGAGCCGGACGAGGACGGGCCCGGCTCAGGCGATCCCGGCGCAGTCAGACCCGGCGCAGGCGGACCCGGCGCAGGCGATCCCGGCGCAGGCGGACCAAGCGGGGGCGGACCAAGCGGACCCGGCGGGGCGGGCGGCGGCTGGGGGCAGGGGGCGGCTCCGTATCCGCCCGAGAGCGCCTTCGAGTGGCTGCCCCCGCTCGACCTCCCCGGGCCGGGGCGGCAGCGGCGGTGGACAGTGCTGCTGCGGCTCCCGCTCCTCCTGCCGCACGCCGTCGTGCTGTTCTTCCTCTCCCTCGGCGCCTTCTTCACGGCGATCGCCGGGTGGTTCGCCGCGCTCGTCCTGGGGCGGCTGCCGGAACCGGTCTTCCGGTATCTCGCGGCGTACCTCGCGTACGAGGCCCGCGTCGGCGCCTCCGCGATGCTGCTCGTGGACCGCTACCCGCCCTTCGCGCTCTTCCGCGCCAGCGGCTACGAGGTGCGCTTCGAGAACCGGCCGACGCACCTGAACCGGCTCGCGGTCCTCTTCCGGATCGTCCTGATCATCCCGGCGTGGATCATCGCCTCGCTCGTGATGAGCGGCTGGTGGACGCTCGGCCTGCTCTGGTGGCTGATCACGCTCGTCCTCGGCCGGATGCCGCTCGCGCTGCACGGGGCGAGCACGGCGGCCCTGCGCTACCACCTGCGCACCTCCGCGTACTGGCTGCTGCTCACCCCCGCCTACCCGAAGCGGTTCTTCGGCGACGAGCCCGGCGTGACGGACCCCGTGGAGCGGTACTCGGCGACGCGTCCGCTGCTGCTCTCCACGGGCGGGAAGTGGCTGCTCGTGCTCTTCCTGGTGGCGGGGGTCGTGGGCGGCGGCAGGGGCAGTACGTACACCTCGCCGCACGAGGAGACGGACACCGCGCGGCCGGGGAGCACGGCCGGGCGCTGAGGCGGCCCGGGGACCGGGCGACGCGGTTTCGCGCGCGGCTTCGTATGGTGGAGGGAGACGTCCCCCCGGGCACGCCCCTGCCCGCGTCCCCCGCACCACCCGAAACGGAACCTCGTCGTGCCGGACCCCGCCGCCATACGCTCATGGCACCGCACGCTGCCGCACAGCCCGCAGGCCGTCCCGCTCGCCCGTGCCCTCGTCCGCGAGGCGCTGGCCGGGCCCGACCGGGACACCGCCGAACTGCTGACCGCCGAGCTGGTCGCCAACGCCGTCGAGCACACCGAGGGATACCGCCCGGTCGAGCTGTACGTGGAGCTGCTGGCGAGCCACTGCCAGGTGGAGGTGCTGGACAGCGACCCGGCTCCCCCGGGCGACCTGGGCTCCCCCGTCCCGCTCGAAGCCCCCGACCCGCTCGCCGAGGGCGGTCGCGGCCTCCTCCTCATCCGCGCCCTGGCCGCCGCCTGCGGCCACCGCCCCACGGACTGGGGCAAGGCAGTCTGGTTCCGCCTGGCCGCACCGACAAAAATCCCGCCACAACGCGACGCCCCCTCCACCCCGCCGGCACACGAACCCGCCCCGCCAACCCAGCCCCGCCAGCACGCGAACCCAGCCCACACGCCACCCCAAACCCAGCCCCGCCAGCACGCGAACGCAGCCGACCACGCCACCCCCAAACCCAGCCCCTCCGGCGCTTGAGGAGCGGGGCCCGGGGCGGAGCCCCGAGAGGCGACTCTGGCAGCACGCGAACCCAACGCACCACGCCACCCCCAAACCCAGCCCCTCCGGCGCTTGAGGAGCGGGGCCCGGGGCGGAGCCCCGCAAGGCCACCCCGGCAACACGCGAACCCAACCCACCACGCCACCCCCAAACCCAGCCCCTCCGGCGCTTGAGGAGCGGGGCCCGGGGCGGAGCCCCGCGAGGCGACCCCGGCAGCACGCGAGGCCGCGAATCCGCCCCCGCGTCAGCCCTCGTGGGGCTCGTCCGCCGCCACCCGCCCCGGCCCCGCCAGCGTCGCGACCAGCACCGCCTTGATCGTGTGGAGCCGGTTCTCGGCCTCGTCGAAGACGACCGAGTGGGCGGACTCGAACACCTCGTCGGTGACTTCGAGCGAGTCGAGCCCGAACTCGTCGTGGATGCGCCGCCCCACCCCCGTCCCGAGGTCGTGGAAGGCCGGGAGGCAGTGCAGGAACTTGACGTCCGGGTTCCCCGTGGCGCGCAGGACGTCCATCGTCACCGCGTACGGCCGCAGCGCGGCGATCCGCTCGCCCCAGACCTCCGCCGGTTCGCCCATCGAGACCCACACGTCGGTCACGACGAAGCCCGCGCCCCGCACGCCCTCCGCCACGTCGTCGGTGAGCGTGATCCGCGCCCCGCTCTCCTTCGCCAGCTCCCGCGCCCTCTCGACGATCCCGGCCGCGGGCCAGTACGCCTCGGGGGCGACGATCCTGACGTCCATGCCGAGCAGGGCGCCGGTGATCAGGTAGGAGTTGCCCATGTTGAAGCGGGCGTCGCCGAGGTAGGCGAAGGAGGTCTCCGTGAGCGGCAGCGGGCTGTACTCGGTCATCGTGAGCACGTCGGCGAGCATCTGGGTGGGGTGCCACGCGTCGGTGAGGCCGTTGTAGACCGGGACCCCGGCGTGCGCCGCTATCTCCTCGACGACATCCTGCCCGTCGCCCCGGTACTCGATCGCGTCGTACATCCGCCCGAGCACGCGCGCCGTGTCCTTCGCCGACTCCTTGTGCCCGATCTGCGAGCCGGAGGGGTCGAGGTACGTCGTGTGGGCGCCCTGGTCGGCGGCGGCGACCTCGAAGGCGGCGCGCGTGCGGGTCGACGTCTTCTCGAAGATCAGCGCGATGTTCCGGCCGCGCAGCCGCGGCACCTCCGTACCGGCCCGCTTGGCGGCCTTGAGCCGCGCGGCGAGATCGATCAGCGAACGGAACTCGGCCGCGCCGAAGTCCAGCTCCTTGAGGAAGTGACGGCCGCTGAGGTCGATCGCGTCGTGGGCCATGAGGGCGCTCCCGGGGTGCCGCGTACGGGGAGGTACGGAGGCGACGAATGACGGAATGGAAGTGTATACGGTACCAGGCATTTCTATACGGCCGATAGGGAGGTGGAGCAGGTCTCCGTCACACCGCGTCCCGTTCCACCGGGCAGCTCATGCACCGCGGCCCGCCCCTCCCCCGCCCCAGCTCGCTGCCCGGGATCTCGACGACCTCGATGCCCTGCTTGCGCAGGTACGCGTTGGTCGTCGCGTTGCGTTCGTACGCGAGCACGACGCCGGGTTCCACGGCGAGCACGTTGCAGCCGTCGTCCCACTGCTCGCGTTCGGCGGCGTGCACGTCCTGCGTCGCCGTGAGGACCCGTACGGAGTCGAGGCCGAGCGCGGCGGCGAGCGCGCGGCGCATGTGCGCGGGCGGGTGGTCGGTGACCTTGAGGTCGCGCGGGCCCGCGCCCTGCTCGATCGTGTAGGAGCGGAGGTCCCCGAGGCCCGCGTACTGCGTGAAGGTGTCGCCGTCGACCATCGTCATGACGGTGTCGAGGTGCATGAAGGCGCGCCGCTTGGGCAGGTCGAGCGCGACGATCGTGCGCGCGGACCCCGCGGCGAAGAGTTTCGTGGCGAGCATCTCGACGGCCTGCGGCGTCGTGCGCTCGCTCATGCCGATGAGGACCGCGCCGTTGCCGAGGACGAGGACGTCGCCGCCCTCGATCGTGGACGGGTAGTCGGGCTGCCCCTCGGACCACATGCGGAAGTCGCCCGCCTCGGGCCCGGTGAAGAGCGGGTGGTGCCGGTAGATCGCCTCGAAGTGGACGGTCTCGCGCTGCCGGGCGGGCCAGCGCATCGCGTTGATGGACACGCCGTCGTAGATCCACGCGGAGGTGTCGCGCGTGAAGAGGTGGTTGGGCAGCGGGCCGAGGAGGAAGTCGTCGGGCTCCATGACGTGGAAGCCCACCGAGACGGGCTCGGGCCAGCGCTCCAGGTACTCGCGCTTGGTCATGCCGCCGATGAGCGCCTCGGTCAGCTCGTCCTCCGCGAGCGCGTCGAAGGAGGCGCGGAGGCGGTCGGTGGCGAGCGGCCCGTACTCCTTGTCGTCGAAGACGCGGTCGAGGACGAGGCGCCGCGCCTCGGGGAGCGCCATCGTCTCGCGCAGCAGGTCGGCGAAGAGGTGCACGGCGACGCCGCGTTCCCGCAGCACGGCGGCGAAGGCGTCGTGCTCCTCCTTCGCGCGGCGCACCCACAGCACGTCGTCGAAGAGGAGGGCGTCCTTGTTGCTGGGGGTCAGTCGTTTGAGTTCGAGGCCGGGGCGGTGCAGGACGACGCGCCGCAGCCGGCCGGTCTCGGAATCGACGTGGAAGGCCATGCCTGTCATCTTGTCCGCCGGACGGCCCGCGCACCCGTCACGCCACGAGGTGTGCGGAACCGACGTGGGGCGGTACGGGGCATGTCGCCCCGTACCGCCCCACGCGGCCCCGGCCGGCTCACAGCCGGGGGTCGACCGGCTCCGACTCCAGCGCGAGGACCGCGAAGACCGCCTCGTGCACCCGCCACAGCGGTTCGCCCTCGGCGAGGCGGTCGAGCGCTTCGAGGCCGAGCGCGTACTCGCGCAGCGCGAGCGAGCGCTTGTGGCCGAGGTGGCGCTCGCGCAGCCGCTTCAGGTTCTCCGGGCGGGTGTACTCGGGCCCGTAGATGATGCGCAGGTACTCGCGGCCCCGGCACTTGACGCCCGGCTGCGCGAGCTTGCGCGTGGCCGAGCGGGCGAGCGCCTCGACCGGCTTGACGACCATGCCCTCGCCGCCCTCGGCGGTGAGCGCGAGCCACCAGTCGGTCCCGGCACGCACCGAGTCCTCGTCGGTGGTGTCCACGTACACGCGCCGCGTCGGGCGGAGCAGACCCGTCGTTTCGGCGGCCACCATGCGGTCCACGTAGGCGAGTTGGGCGTCGTTCGGCACGGCGGCGAGGGACCGCCCGCGCGCGGCGAGGAGCTGGAACGGCGCGAACTCGACGCCGTCGAGCCCCCGCACCGGCCAGCAGTACCGGCGGTACGCCTCGGTGAACGCGGCGGCGTCGCTCGCCCGTTCGCGCTGCCGCTCGCCGAGGTCGCCGAGATCGACGCCCCGCTTCGCGGCCTCGTCGAGCGCGGCGAGCGCGCCGGGGAAGACCGCCCCGGCGGCGGCGCCCACGGCCGCGTACTGCGAGCGGAGCAGCCCCGTGGACTTGAGGGACCACGGCAGCAGCTCGCCGTCCAGCAGGAGCCAGTCCGTGTCCAGTTCGTCCCACAGCCCGCTCTTGCCGACCGCCGCCCGCAGTCGGGCGAGCACGTCCTCGGTGACCGCGCGGTCGTCGAAGAAGGGGCGTCCGGTGCGGGTCACGAGCGCCCCCGTGGGGGTCGCTTCGCCCTCGTCCGCGAGGCCGAAGCGCTCGACGGCCGTGGCCGCGTCGCGGCACACGAGGGCGACGGCGCGCGAGCCCATGTGCTTCTCCTCGCACACGACGTGCGCGATGCCGTCCTCGCGGTAGGAGGCGAAGGCGTTCTCGGGGTGTTCGAGGTAGCCCTCGCGGTGCGAGGTCGGTGTCGGTGCCATGGTCGGGGGCAGGTACGGGACGAGGCGCGGGTCGACCGCGAAGCGGCTCATGACCTCCAGGGCCGCCGCCGCGTTCTCCTCGCGCACGCCGATCCGGCCGAGCGTGCGGGTCTCGACGGTGCGGCGGCCCGCGACGTCGCCGAGCGCGAGCGGACGGCCCTGGTGGCCGCCGGGCGCGGCGGATTCGAGGGGCCGCGCGGGCTCGTACCACTGCTGGTGCGCGGGCACGTCGACGAGTTCGCGCTCGGGCCAGCGCAGCGCGGTGAGCCGGCCGCCGAAGACGACGCCGGTGTCGAGGCAGATGGTGTTGTTGAGCCACGTCGCCGTGGGCACGGGGGTGTGCCCGTAGACGACGGCGGCCCTGCCCCGGTAGTCCTCGGCCCACGGGTAGCGCACGGGCAGGCCGAACTCGTCGGTCTCGCCCGTCGTGTCGCCGTAGAGCGCGTGCGAGCGGACCCGTCCGGAGGTGCGGCCGTGGTAGCGCTCGGGGAGCCCGGCGTGCGAGACGACGAGTGCGCCGCCGTCGAGCACGTAGTGGCTCACGAGGCCGCGCACGAACTCCGCGACTTTCTCCTTGAATCCGGGCTCCTCGGCCTCGGCGCGCTCCAACTGCTCGATGGTCTCGGCGAGTCCGTGCGCGACGGTCACCCTGCGGCCGCTCAGGTGACGGCCCAGCTTGTTCTCGTGGTTGCCGGGCACGCACAGCGCGGTCCCCGCCGCGACCATGCCCATGACGCGGCGCAGGACGGCGGGCGTGTCGGGGCCCCGGTCCACGAGGTCCCCCACGAACACGGCGGTCCGGCCCTCGGGGTGCGTCCCGTCCTCGTAGCCGAGCTTGCCGAGCAGTTCCTCCAGCTCGGCGGAGCAGCCGTGCACGTCGCCGATCAGGTCGAAAGGGCCGGTGAGTTCGCGCAGGTCGTTGAAGCGCTTCTCGCGCACGACCTCCGCCGCACCGACCTCGGCGACCCCCTTGAGCACGTGCACCTTGCGGAAGCCCTCGCGCTCCAATCCCCGCAGCGAGCGCCGCAGTTCGCGCTGGTGGCGCTGGATGACGCGGCGCGGGACACCCGCCCGGTCCTCGCGCCCCGCGTTGCGCTCGGCGCACACCTCCTCGGGCACGTCGAGGACGATCGCGACGGGCAGCACGTCGTACTCCCGTGCCAGGTCGATGAGTTGCTTGCGGCTCTCGCGCTGCACGCTCGTCGCGTCGACGACGGTGAGGCGCCCGGCGGCGAGCCGCTTGCCCGCGATGTGGTGCAGCACATCGAAGGCGTCGCGCGAGGCGCTCTGGTCGTTCTGGTCGTCCGCGACGAGCCCCCGGCAGAAGTCGGAGGAGAGCACCTCGGTCGGCTTGAAGTGCCTTGCGGCGAATGTGGACTTGCCCGATCCCGTCGCGCCGATGAGGACGACGAGGGAGAGGTCGGGCACGGGGCAGCGACGGCTTCTCGCGGGGGCGGGGGGCGCCGGGGCGCCTGCGGGGCCGGCGGCGGTCTCGGTGGTGGTGTTCTCGCTCATGCCGCCGCTCCTTCCTTTGTGGTGGTGTCCGTGACGGACGCGAGGGTGTCGGTACGGGTGAAGCGGGCGAGCTGCGTCGGCGGGCCCACCTCGGGGTCCTCGTCGCCGACGGGCGCGTACGCCACGGTGTACCCGTACGTGGCGGCGACCTCCTCGGCCCAGCGCCCGAACTGCGCGCGGTCCCACTCGAAGCGGTGGTCGTGGTGGCGCACGTGCCCGGCGGGCAGGGTCTCCCAGCGCACGTTGTACTCGGCGTTCGGCGTCGTCACGACGACCGTCGCGGGGCGCGCGGCTCCGAAGACGGTGTACGCGAGCGTCGCGAGGCGCGGCGGGTCGACGTGCTCGATCACCTCGCTGAGCACGGCGGCGTCGTACCCGGCGAGGCGCGGGTCGGTGTACGCGAGCGAGCCCTGCACGAGCGTGAGCCGGGCCGCCTGCCGCTCGGGCATCCGGTCGACGCGCAGGCGGCGCGCGGCGATCTGGAGCGCGCGCTGCGAGACGTCCATGCCGAGGACGTGCGTGAAGCGCGTGTCCTTGAGCAGTTCCCTGACCAGCGTGCCCTCGCCGCAGCCGAGGTCGAGGACGCGGGTGGCGTTCGCCGCGCGGAGCGCTTCGACGATCGCGGCGCGGCGGCGGGAAGCGAGGGTCACCGGGCGTGCGGGCTCGGCGGCCTCGTTCTCCATGCCGCTGCCCTCACGGGCCTCGCTCTCCATGCCGCTGGCCTCGGCGGCCTCGTTCTCGGTACCGCCGTCTTCGGCGGCCTCTTCCGTGCCGTCCTCGACCGCGTTGTCGATGTGCTCGGCCCCCGTGTCGTCGGACTCGGCGAGCCGGAGGAGTTCGAGGCGTTCCATGGCCTCGCGCGTGAGCGAGAAGCGGTAGCTGAGGTAGCGGCGCGTGATGTACGCCTGCTCGGGGTGCGCGGGCAGCCAGCCCTCACCGGCCCGGAGGAGCTTGTCGACCTCGTCGGCCGAGGCCCAGTAGTGCTTGGTGCCGTCGAGGACCGGCAGCAGCACGTACAGGTGGCGCAGCGCCTCGGCGAGCACCTGCTCGCCTTCGAGCACGAGCCGCACGTACCGGGAGTCCCCCCACTCGGGGAAGGCGGGGTCGAGCGCGACGGGCTCGGCGGTCACGGTCCAGCCGAGCGGCGCGAAGAGCCGCTCGACGAGGCCCGGGTCGCCGTTCGCGGGCACGGCGGGCAGCTCGATCCGCAGCGGCAGCACGCGCCCGGCCAGCTCCGGCCTCGCCTTGCAGTCGCCGTGCATGGCCGTCTTGAAGACGGTGCCGAGCGCGACGGTGAAGAGCGAGGACACCGCGTACGGGCGGTCGTTGACGTACTGCGCGAGCGAGGCGTCCGGCGCTTTGCCGCGCCCCTTGCGCTTCCCGCGCCGCACGAGCGCCACGGGGTCGATCTCCAGGAGCAACGCCACCGAGCACCGCTCGACCCCGGCCTCGGGGTAGAAGACGTGCGCCGTCCCGTGCGCCGTGTCGAAGCGCTGGGCCCGCTCGGGATGCTTGTGCAGCAGAAAGCCGAGGTCGGAGGCGGGCGCTTCGGGGGTACCGGTGGTCGTCAAGGTCATGAACACCTTGTGATTATGGAGTGGGCACGGGTCCACGCACGACGGATTTAACCGGCACGCTCCCGCGCGAGGCGATGGGCAGCTCCCCCGGGAACCAGGCGCCGCCCCCGGTCACCTCCGTCCGGAGTGACCACTCCGCCGGACCGGGGCGGGCACGGTCCGTACACGGACGCTCGGGCCCGTGTACCGGCCGTGCCGCCGCCCCGCCCCCGCGTGGCTCAGCTCAGCTGGCTCCGCACCTGCGAGGAGATCAGCTCCAGGTGGTCGAGGTCGTCCAGGTCGAGGATCTGGAAGTAGATCCGCTGGGAGCCGACCGCGGCGAACTGACCGATGCGGTCGACCACTTCGGCCGGGGTGCCGGCGAGCCCGTTCTGCTTCAGCTCGTCGACCTCGCGGCCGATCGCCGCCGCGCGACGCGCCACCTCGGCGTCGTTCGCACCGACGCAGGCGACGAGCGCGTTCGAGTAGACGAGGTCCTCGGGGCTGCGGCCCGCCTCGCTCGCCGCGGCGCGCACCCGGCCGAACTGCCGCTCGGTGTCCTCGATCGAGCCGAAGGGCACGTTGAACTCGTCCGCGTACCGCGCCGCGAGCTTCGGCGTACGGCTCGCGCCGAACCCGCCGATGAGCACCGGCAGCCGCGACTGCGCGGGCTTCGGGCGGGCCGGGGAGTTCTCCAGCTGGTAGTGGCGGCCCTCGTAGCTGAAGGTGTCCCCCGGCTTCGTCTCCCACAGCCCGGTGACGATCGCGAGCTGTTCCTCAAGACGCGAGAACTTGTCCTTCGGGAACGGAATCCCGTACGCCTTGTGCTCCTCCTCGAACCAGCCCGCGCCGATGCCGAGTTCGACGCGCCCGCCGGACATCTGGTCGACCTGCGCGACCTCGATCGCGAGGACGCCGGGGAGCCGGAAGGTCGCGGCCGTCATGAGCGTCCCGAGGCGGATGCGCTTCGTCTCGCGGGCGAGCCCGGCGAGGGTGATCCAGGCGTCCGTCGGGCCGGGGAGGCCGTCGCCGCCCATGTGGAGGTAGTGGTCGCTGCGGAAGAACGCGTCGAAGCCGAGGTCTTCGGTCGCCTTCGCGACGGTGAGGAGTGTGTCGTACGTGGCGCCCTGCTGGGGCTCGGTGAAGATACGCAGATCCATGCCTCCCATCCTGCCCCCTCCCTCCCACGCCGACCGCCCCGCACCCCGCCGGGGACCCGTTCCACGGTCGGGTGAATCGCCGGGGCGCCGACACACGGACCGTCCCCCACGGGTTCCGTGACGTATGGGGGCCGACGACACGTGGCGGACGCACCGTCCCGAAGACGCCAGGACGCCCCCGCCCGGAAGCCCGCGACGGCCCCACCGCGCGCTCAGCCCGGAGGTGCCTCCCTGTACGGGACCGGCGCTCCGCTGAGCGCGTCGAGCAGGACCCGCCCACCGAGAGGCCGCTTGAGCCGCACCCGGACCGGCATGAGCTGCGCCTGCTTCGTGCACGGACCGGAGCCCCGGCCCTTCACGACGGACCCGGACAGCACGACGGCGTCCCGCCCCTCCAGAACCCCTACGCGCGCACCCCCGTCGCACACACCGCGCACAGCGACCACGGTGACCGTGCGCCCGTCCCCACTGACCCCGCCAAGCCGGTCCAGCCGCCGACCGGGCACGGAGCGGGTGGGGGCGATCGGGGAGCGTGGGGTGGGCGAGGAGGCCACGGCGGCCCGCCGGAGCGGGGTGTCGTAGCCGTCCAGCGCGAAGAGCCAGGCCGGGACGGTCGCCGGTCCACGCGTGGTGGCGACCCTCATCGTGCCGAGCCGCGCCCCGGTCACAGTGAGGTGCGGCTGCCCGCCGCCCCGGCCGAAGGCCATCCGCGCGTACGAGTCCTGGACCCCCACGAGCGGCCGGACGACCGATGCCCGCCCCGGCCAGGCGACCCTGACCCCCGTCGTCCGGCTGCGAGGCAACTCCCCTTGCAGCGCAAATGCCCCCTGCTCATAGGCGCGTCGGTCACCCCTGCTCCGCCATCCCCCGCGCGGCAGCCGCACCGCACCGCCCACGGGGTGGTATCCCGCCCGCCACGAGGCCGCCGCCTCGGAGCCCTCCCAGGCCGCCCCGACCCGCCGGGCCCGCTGCCGCAACACCTCCGCATCGTCCCCGGCGCCCCCCGCCTGCCTCCCACAACCCGCACCGACCACGAGCAACCCGACCGCGAGAGCCACCCGCGCCCCCACCCACCGCAAAGCGACCACCCCGAACCTCCCGGGACCGACGACACCCCCTGGACGCCCCCGCACCACGAAACGTTCAGCCCCCGGGGCGGGCGCGCGCGGCCCCGCAGACTCTCGAACGACGCCGCGCCCGCAACCACCGAAAGCCGCAGCGAGCAGCGGCCCCGGCCACGTTCCCGCAGGAGCGGAGCCGTATCTTCTCGCCCGCCCCGGCCCCGCAGAGCGAGTCCGCACCGACCATCCCCGGGCCCGCCCCAGCCCACCGCCACTCCGGGCACGCCCCTCCCGGAAGACCGCACCCCGCCCCGCGTGCGCCGAGAGGGGGCGTCGCGGGGACGGCCAGCGGTCAGGCGTCGGGGTCGACTTCGGGGTGCGTGAACCGCACGGGCTTGCCCAACGACCGCGCGTAGGCGATTTCGGCGCGCGTGCTGTCTCCGATGTAGTCGCCGACGACGAGTACTTCATCCGCGAGGCGAATCTTCGCTCGATGCAGCTCGTCGAGCCGCACCTTCAGTGCCTGGGCCTCGGCAGGATCGGACCACAGTTCGTGCGGCGACTTCATGTCGCAGCCCGGTTTGACGACGATCCTTCCGGCTGTGGTTTCCCGCAGATCGGCCTCGTTCATCTCGCTCATGAAGCGGGTGGAGCCGCAGATCACGACGACAGGCGGGAGGCGCAACAGCTCCTTCGCGTCGGCGAGCTTCTGCTCGGGGGTGAGCGGTCGCGTGGATGACACCGGTTCCTCCTGGTGGTGGTCCAAGGGTGGGCTGCGGAGACGAGACATACGGTGGCCAGGATCGTTCGGGGCGAAGGACGGCGACTGCCGCGCGACAGCACGCCATGCGGCGACGACTACGCATCGGCGGGGACGACAACCCGTTGGGGGAAGCATCCCGGCCTGGCGCCACGGCACGCCCACCGGTCGGCCATACGCCCCGGCTCAGCGACGCCGGACTGGTCGCCCTCGCCCCGGTGCGAGCCTTCGGTTCAACATGGCTGCTCCCGCGCCACCTCCGACCGCTCCGACCCGGCGGATGGAGACCGATGTACGGCCACCGCCCAATCCCTCGAACGCCCCACCGCCGCCCGGGCGTTGTCACGCCGTCTCACCCGCGCCGCGCCCGCCGAAGGCCGCCCTCGGACCACCTGTCCGCCGGCCCCTCCCCCACCGGACGCAGCGCCCCCGAACGCCGTATTCCCGCCGGGCCTCCTACTGCCCCTTCGTCCCGTCCAGCAGTTCCCGCAGGATGTCCAAGTGGCCGTTGTGGCGGGCTGTTTCCTCCGTGAGGTGCAGGAGTATCCAGCGCAGGTCGGTGTGGCGGCCGTCGCGGGTGGGGCGTTGGGCCTGCTTGTCCAGGGGGGTGCGCGCGACCAGTTCGCGGTAGCGGGCGCTCTGGTCCGCGTAGGCGGCGAGCAGCCGCGGGAGCGGGGAGTCGACGGCTATGCGCATCTCGCGGTCGGGGTCCTCGTCGGTCCAGGGGCCCTCGTCCTCCTCGCCGAGCAGGATCACCTGGAACCAGTAGTACTCGACCCACCGGAGGTGGTTGATCACCCCGCTCATCGTCATCAGCGGGGATCCGGGCAGGGGGGCCGTGCGGGCGTGCTCCGGGGAGACGCCCTCGCACTTGGCGCGGGCCGTGTCGCGCGCGTAGTCGAGGAACGTGGTGAGCTGCGTGCGCTCGTCCCACGCGGACGGCATGTCATCGATTCTTGTCATCGCGCGCAGCCTCCCGGATCGCCTCTCCAGGTGTCGACCGGTTTTCCGCGCGCGGCCTCTTCCGCCGGTTCCTCCCACAGCCCCCGCAACACCCCGACCGCGTCCCGGCTGTTGCCCAGCGCTTCGATCGTTTCCATGCAGTCCGCGTACGTGCCGCTCTCCGCCGCCGTCGCGGCGAGGGGGATCAGCGCGTGGGCCGCCTCTTCGAGGAGCGCTTCCAGGGCGTCGAGGGCGCGCGGCGGGTCGGCGACCGACGTGAGGCGGCTCGCGCGGGGCCGGACGCACGGCGGGGCACCCGTGTCGCCCGTCCCGTGGAGCCTGCGGGCCTCGGCGCGCTGGGCAGGCGGGCCCGTCGCCGCGAGGACGCCGCCGACCGCGCGTGCCAGGGCCTGGGCCTGCCACGCCTCCCGTACCACCTCCGTCTCGGTGCGTGCCGCGCCCAGTGCCGCCGCCGTCACCACCGCGAGCCGTGTCGCGTCCATCCGTCCGTCCCCCGAAGTCCGTCCATCCGTTGCCGGTTCACTACTCAGCGTGCTGGACGGAGCGCGACGCGGGAAGCCATCGCGGCACATCTGTGGATAACTTCGGGGAAGTCGCACAACGGCTCACTCCGAAGAGTGACGAGATTTTCGTTTCAGCCGCTCTCCTCCACGGGAAACCTCTCCTCGTTCCTGTCGATCTTCGCGTGCAGGGCCCGCACCGGGTCGATGCCCAGGACGTGGCAGAACTGGAGGAGGTAGGCGAGGACGTCGGCGACTTCGTCGTGGACACGGAAGCCGGTCGCCGGATCGTCCAGGACGGCTGCCGACTGCTCGGGGGTCAGCCACTGGAAGATCTCCAGGAGCTCCGAGGTCTCCACGCTGAGCGCCGCCGCGAGGTTCTTCGGTGTGTGGTACTGCTCCCAGTCGCGGGCGGCGGCGAAGGCGGTGAGGCGCGCGCGCAACTCCTGAAGGGCCGTGTCCCAGGCGGTTTCCGGTGCCCCGGGCGGGGGTGTCTGACTCGTCACCGCTCCGGTGTACCACGTACCGCCGCGCCCACTTCCACGAGCCGCACCCCGGGGATCGCCCCCGGCGAGCCGCCCGGCGGCGCGGGCGGGCGGGAGAGCGCGCCGAGGAGGCGGATGTGGCCGCGCGCGGCCATCCGTGCCGCCAGGTCCAGGAGCAGGGCGGCCTGGCGCTCGTCGAGGTGGAGGTCGAAGTCGTCCGCGAGGACGGTGAGCGTCTGGAGCGCGCCGGGCACCTCGCTCGCCGGGTCCACGTCGAGCACGCCGGGTCCGGTGAACAGCACCAACGCCATCGCCAGGTACCGCAGTTCACCGTCACCGAGACGGGACAGCGGCGTCCCGGGGCCCTCGGGGCGCAGCAGCCGTGCCGCGATGCCGCCGCCGGGCAGCAGCTCGGTCGCGAGACCGTCGACGACGCCCGCGCAGCCCTCCCGTACGGACGCCTCCAGGAGCCCGTACCGCGTGCGGCACTCGCGCGCGGCGCGGTGCAGCACCTCCGCGAGGTTGGCGCAGTCCCGGCGCAGCAGCCCGTCACCGCCGGGGGCGGGCGGGCGCATCGCCGTGGGATCGGCGGCGCACGGGAAGAGGCTGCGCAGGGCGAGGACGGTCTGCTCGGCCGCCGCGAGGACGCGTCGTTGCTCCTTCGTACGGCCCGCGACGCGCAGCGGCAGGAGTGTGGTGCCGAGGAGGTCGTCGGGGAGCGGGGCGCGTGTGACGGCCGCGTTGCCCGCCGTGTGCCAGGCGGCCTGCACGGTGCGGCGGGCCGGGTCGCGCAGGGCGGTTTCGAGGTAGACGACTCCGTCGCCGCTGAGGCGCTCGCCCACGACGCGCAGTTCGGGCTCCGCCTGCACGGCGAGGTCGAGACGTACGGGTCCGGCGGGGCCGTCCGAGACGCAGCCGATGCGGAAGCCGCGCCGCCGCTGCGGGTCGGGGCGGGCGTTCTCGGGGACGGCGGCACGCGGATCGGGGAACGCCTCGGCGAGCGGGGCGCCGTTGCCGAGCGCGGCGAGTGCCGCGCAGGCGGCGAGCGCGGTCGACTTGCCGCCGCCGCTCGGTCCGGTGAGGAGGGTGACGGGGCCGAGGCGCAGGACGGTGGCGCGGTGCCCGGCGTAGGCGGAGAGACGGAGTTCGGTCAGGTGCGGCCGGGGCGTGGTGTCCGCGTTCCGGTCGGCGCGGCCCGCCTGACCGGGCACGCGCGCGGCGCTCCGCGCGGGGGCGTCGTCCGTGCCGGGCGGAACGGCTTGCGGTGACTCGGCGTCCTGCGCGGCGGGGCCGAGACCTGAGGTGGGAGGCATGTGCGGAAGATAGACACGCCTCTCCGCGACGAACCGTTTCGCCTGGGGCGGCTTCCCACCATCGGGGGAAGCCGGGGAAAGGCCCGCCACCCCGCCGGGCGAACCTCGGCCCGCCGCATGCCCACCGCCCTTACCCCGCCAGGCGGTACGCGAGCCGCTCACCGCACCGAACGGTGCGCGTTCCCGGCGACGCGGCCCGGCTTCACCGGCGGCGGGCACCCGCGCGCGGCGCTCGTGCGCGTGCTACGTACGGAGGTGCGGGGCGGATCGGCGTCGTTCGCCTCGCGGACAACGGCTCGCCGCCCGGACGACGGCTCACCCCCCGGACGACGGCTCGCCCCGCGGACGGCGCTCCGAAGAGGAACCGTTTCCCCGGAGCCGCCACCGTCCGGGGCTCCCGCGCCCCTACCCGCAGGGCGACACCCCGGCCGCCCACCGAAGCGCGCGCCCGCGCCCCCCGTCGCGCGCTTCGCCGCAGGGGACGGCGTCTCAGCCGATCGTTCCCGTGCCCCGCACGCCCTCCACCAGGCTCTGCACCTCGGTGCCGGGAGGGGCGAGCAGGAAGACGTTGCGGTCGACGCGATGCATGCCGCTGCCGAGCCCGAAGACCACGCCGCTGCTGAAGTCGAGCACGCGCTTGGCGGTCTCGCTCTCGGCGCCGCTGAGGTCGAGCAGCACGGGGATCTGCGCCATGAGCGTCTCGGCGACCTCCCGCGCGTCCGCGAACACGTTCACGCGCAGGACGACGAAGCGCCGGCGCGAGGCGGCCTCCGCGTCCGGGAGCGCGCTGTGTCCCGGCCAGGACGGCCAGGCGTCGCTGCTGCGCAGCGGTACGACCTGGGCGAGCCCTTCCCACTGCTCATCAGTGACGTCGTGGCTGTTCACTGCCCCACCCCGTCCGGGCTCGTACGATTGTCTGCATTCGTTCATTCTCGCCCGCCTCACTCGTTCGGCGGACCAGCGACACACCCGCCCGCGGCCCCCGGCGGCACGCCTGACGGTACGTCGGCACCCTGAGGGTGCCCTGGGAAACCGTACCCAACAACCGGGGTGGTGCGGCGCGGCGGGGCCCTCGGCAGTCGGCCTGCATAAACCCTTGTTCCCGAATTCCCGCCCCCGGAACGGTTATGCACAAGATTTTTCGGGACCGCTCGTGTCTTTTCTTATTCCCTGTGAAAAATCGCCGATCGAGTGCGGAGTTGGCAGGTCAGCAGGGGGAAGGGGATGCCGAGAGGAGATCTTCCGTGCCGACGAGGCCGGTATTCCGGCGCTCGTCGGCCCCGTTCTCCTGATGATTTCGGGCCGTTTCACGATCGTCGCGTTTCGTCGCGTGTGACGTCGATGCGCGGGGGCAGGCGGGGCCATGTCGAAGTTCTTCGACCGCAACCGACTGCAAAGGTGCTACTCGTGACGATCTCCACGCACAGCACGGGCACGTCCGGCCCGGCGGCGGCCGAGGCGGACGCCGCCGGACTGCCCTGGATAGAGGACGCGGGGAAGATCGCCCCGACGGACGCCCGCGAACTCTCGCGCCTCTTCTTCGACCAGCTCGTCGTCCTCGAAGAGGGCACGCACGCCTACCAGTACGCGCGCAACACGCTCATCGAGATGAACCAGTCCCTCGTGCGCTTCGCCGCCCGCCGCTTCCGCAACCGCGGCAACGGCGACATGGAGGACATCCTCCAGGTCGGCACGATCGGCCTCATCAAGGCGATCGACCGCTTCGACCTCACGCGCGAGGCCGAGTTCACCTCCTTCGCGATCCCGTACATCGTCGGCGAGATCAAGCGGTACTTCCGCGACAGCACGTGGGCGGTGCACGTCCCCCGGCGGCTCCAGGAACTGCGCGTCGATCTCGCGCGGGCCAAGGAACGCCTCGCGGTCGAGCTGGACCGCGACCCGGGGGTCAAGGAGCTGGCGGCCGAGCTGAACATCAGCGAGGAGGAGGTCATCGACGGGCTCATCGCGGCGAACGGCTACATGTCCGACTCGCTCGACCTGCCCGCCGACAGCAGCACGAGCGGCAAGCCGGACCAGAAGACCGCGACGACCTACGCCGACTTCCTCGGCGACTGGGACCCGGCGATGGAGCTGGTCGAGAACTTCACGGCGCTGCGCCCGCTCCTCGGCACGCTCGACGATCGCGAGCGGTACCTGCTCGAACTGCGCTTCGGGCAGGAGCTGACCCAGGCACAGATCGGGGCCGAGCTGGGCGTGTCCCAGATGCACGTCTCGCGGCTGCTGAGCCGGACACTGGGGAAGCTGCGGGAAGGGTTGCTGTCGGAGGGCTGAGGCCGGGGGCGTGTGGTCCGGGACGCGAGGCCCGGTCCGGGCCCCTGGGGTCCAGGCCGCGAGGCCGGGTCGGGGCCCGCGCGCGGTCCGTCTGGGCAGGTCCGGCGGAGAGCCGGGCAGGTCCACGGAGAGCCGGGCGGTTCTCGGCAGGTCCAGGTTGTCCACAGGGCCCGTACGAAGAGCGGATCTTCGTACGGGCCCTGTGGCGTGTCTCCGGCGTGCCGGCGTGCGGGAGCCTCGGCGGCTCAGTTTCCGGGACCGGATACCACCGCTCCTCCCGGACCGGATACCGCCGCTCCTCCGGGACCGGACGCCACCGCCCCTCCGGGACGGGATGCCACCGCCCCGGAGGTCACCGCCGTGCGCGGGAGGTCACCACCCCACGGCCACCGCGAGCCACTGCGGGTCCTGGTGCGAGACGAAGGACGACTGGCCCGCGAAGTCGTCGTACGGGAAGCCGTACGCGAGGTGGTTGATGCCGTGGTCGTGCCAGAACTTCGCGTAGTAGTTCGCCGGGCTGTCCTTGTAGTAGAGGTCCGGCGTGGACCACTGGTCCTCGGGGAGCTGCGCGACGTGGCGGTTGAGCGCCGAGCACTTGCCCGGGTCGTTGGCGAGCACGCCCGCGCAGCCCGTGATGTCGGAGGTGGGCGCGTTGACGCCCTGCGACTGGGCGTAGGCGGTGAAGTAGTCCGCGTACTTGCCGCCCTCGCGGAAGTCGGGCGAGCTGCCGGGGGCCGGGATGCGCGTGGCGTCGTCGGCGAGGCCCTTGAACTCGGTGGGGACCTCGTCCTTGAACTCCTGGAAGGTCTGCTCGCGGGACTGCTGGAAGGTGTCGTAGTCCTCGCCGACCTGGACGTCGTAGCCGTCCTCGGCGTGCAGGCGCATCGCGAGCTTGAGGCCGAAGGCGTCGACGCGGGTCGTGTTGCCGTTGAAGACGTTGTCGCCGACGGTGAACTCGATGAAGTCCTGGTACTTGCTGTCGGGCGAGCCGAGGTAGAAGTACATGCGGCCCGCCGAGTTCGCCGGCATGTCGACGTAGGGCTGTTCGGCGATGGAGTGCGTCTCGCCGTTGAAGCTCCAGTAGACCTCGCTGTCGGGGTACTGGCCGTTGGTGCGGTTGAGGACCGCGACCGTGACGACGTTGTTCGGCGCGGGGAAGGCGGAGGTGTCGCCCCAGAAGGAGTCGGGCGGGGCCTCGCCCGGCGCGGCGGCGGCGACGGGTGCGGGAGCGGTTGCCGCTCCGGCCTGCGGGGCGGTCGCGAGGCCGCAGAAGGCGGCGGCGAGGAGCGCGGCCCCCGCGGCGAGCGGACGTCCCGCTCCGCGACTGCGGGTGCGGGAGGCGCGCGGGGCGCCGGGGGTACGGGTACGGGCTGCTGCGGGCATGACGGTACCTCCCTGGCGGGTGGGGGTACGACGGGCCGCCCGCCAGGTGCGCGGCCACGCCGCCGGGGGCGTGGGGCCACCCGGACAGGCTCGGTCCCCGCGCGCGGCCCGTGGGGGGCCGGTGGGGTGCGAAGGGACCTGCACCGCCTTAGAGATTCGGCCGGGCCGCGCGCGATGTCAATGCGAAGGTACGAACCTTTGCTACGGATTCTTTACGCGCGCGACCGGTCAACCCCCGCGCATCGTCCGCCTGTTGAAGGATCAACGGGGAGGATTACGGTGGTACGGGGCAAGTCAGCCGCGTGTGTTCGCCACCAACTGGACAGGTCCGGCGAAGGAGTTGGCGGAGCAGCCGGGACCCTCGGTGCGGAGCCCGGAGCCGACGACGGAGAGCGGTCCGTCGATGGTCGTGCCGCAGACGTGGACGTTCCGCGCGCCCACGGCCTGGACGGGGCCGGTGAGTTCGGACCCGAGCGCGACGAGCGACGCTCCGGCGCGTACGACGACGGGGCCGGTCTGGCGCGTGTTGTCGAGGCACGTGACGCCGGAGTCGACGACGAGCGGGCCCGTGCGGGGGCCGCGCAGCGTGGTGGTGCAGCGGGGCGGGGCGACGACGCGGGAGCGGTAGTCGAGCGCGAAGGCGAGCTTGCCGGGCTTCTCGGCGCTGAGCGGCTGCGAGAGCTTGCCGAACTCGCCCTTCTCGGCCTTCTTGCCGTCGTTCCACTCGTCGAGGCGGCCGAGTTCGGCGGCGGTGCGTCCGTCCGCGATGACCTCGTCCGGGTCGGTGGCGACCATCAGCTCGGAGGCGTCGCGCACCGCCCGGAGGTACGAGGCCGGGTCGTCGAGGTCGTACGCGCCGAGGTCGAGCCGCTCGCGCAGCCAGCCGCCCCACAGGAACTCCAGGTACTCGGCGGCGTCCTCGGGCGCGGTGTAGCCGATGTCGCGCGTGAAGTAGACGAGGGAGCGGTAGGGGTCGTCGTGGAAGCGGGAGAGGCCGAGGCGGGTGGGGAGTTCGTCCGTCGTGATGGGGGCGCCGTGCTCGTCGCGGAGCCAGACCCAGTGGTGGGCGCGCATCTCGTCCCAGAAGGCGCTCTGGCTCAGGCCGCTGTAATCGGCCTGGACGCGCAGCCTGATGGGAGTCTCCGGGCCGCCGTCCGCGGCCTCCCAGAAGGAGGTCAGGCTGTGGTGGCCGTCGGTGAGGTAGAGGCTGCCGCCGGGGCCGATGACGACGGTCTTCATCGCGGCACGGCTCTCGTCGGTCTCCTTGCCGAGCGGGATCTCGCACGTGAAGCTCGTCGGGTCGGCGAGCCGCGCGCCCGAGGGGACCTTCTCGGCCTCGCCCTGGCCGTTGGTCTCGCACCAGTCGTCGAAGCGCTTGTTGACGTCCCCGGCCTGCTCGTCCTTCCGGCTGCCGTACCGGCCGAGCTTGTAGAAGATCTGGTCCTTCCCGACGGACGGCTGGGTCGGGAGGAGCTGGTCGAGGCGGACGGTGAGGAGGTCGCCGGGGCGCGCGGCGGGCGCCGGGCTCGCCGCGCTCGCCTGCGGCGCGGCGGCGAGGAGCGCGCCGAGCGCGGCGGTGGCGACGAGGCCCGCGCCGAGGCGGCGGGGGGTACGGGGCGGGGTGACGGTGGACACGAGGGCTCCCGGGGCGGGGCGGGGTGGACGGGGACATCCACGCACGCGGGGACGGCCGCGCGGTGGCGACGGGCCGAAGTCGGGGTGAACGGGCGGGAACCGCGCGGCCCGCCGCCTCGCGCGGGAGCGGCCCGTGCCCCGGGCGGCGGCAAGTCCACCCGGGGCACGGGTCCTTGGCGCGGGCAGGGGTCCACCAACCCCGCGCCGGTCTCGTGGGGGCCGCTCGCGCGGAGCGGACCACGCGCTCACCTGGCGGCTTGCGGCCCCCCGGTGATCGTGAACTGCGAGCCGGGCTCGACGAGTACGTCCCCGTCGCGCGAGCCGCTGATGGTCACGTCCGTGAGGCTCGCGTCGCCGCGCGCCCCGCCCATGGCGAGGATGCCGGAGCCGTTGTTGGACTTCTCGATCGTCACGTCGCTGATCTTCGCGCCGGGCACCGCGCCGCCGCCGGACTTGAACTGGATGCCGTCGTAGGTGGAGTCGTGGATGTCGGTGTCCTTGATGACCACGCCCGGGATGTCCTGGCTCGCGGGAAAGACCGTGATCGCGCCGAACTCCTGCGCCTCGCCCCAGAAGGCGCCGCCGGTGCGGTGGAGGCTGTTGCCCGAGATGAGGGTCTCGCCGGAGAAGGGCAGCGGGTCGTGGTCGGTGGCGAGCATGATGCCGGGGTAGTTCATCGTGTCGGAGACGAGGTTGTTCTCGATGCTGTTGCCGTAACCGCCGTAGATCGCGAGCCCGTTGGCACGCCAGGGCAGTTGGACGGTGTTGTCGGCGAAGGTGTTGTCGTGGCCGATGTCGGTGGCCGGGTCCTTCACGTAGCGGCTGGCCCAGACGGCGAGCGAGTCGTCGCCCGTGGTACGGAACGAGGAGTCGGTGACGCTCGAATTGCTCGTGCCGTTGGTGAAGTTGATGCCGTCCGCGTACGTGTCGCGGACGCGCATCCCGGTGAACGCGAGCCCGTCCGCCGGGTTCCACAGCTCGGGGATGTTGGAGTAGTCGCGGCCGACCCACACGCCGACGTTCGCGTGCTCGATCCACACGTTCGAGATCTTCGTGTTCTTGCCGAAGCGGCCGTTGAGCCCGACGCCGCCCTCGGCGTTGCCGTCGCCGCCCCGGATGCGCCCCGAGCCGAAGATGGCGAGGTCGGAGATCTGCGTGTTGTCGTCGATGTCGAAGCCGAAGTTGCCCTCGTGCGGGTGGTTGATGCCGCCCGCGTCCTGCGGCTCGGTGAGCGTGTAGAGCTGCGAGTGCCACATCCCGGCGCCCACGATCTTCACGTTCTTGATGCCGACCTGGTTGTACTCGCCGCGGTGCTCGGGGTCCTTCGTGAGGATCTTCTGCTCCTGGCGCCACTGGCCGGCCGGTATCCAGACGCAGTCGATGTCGCCGTTCTGGTCGGCGGTGACGGCGGCCTGGAGGGCCTCGGTGTCGTCCTTCCCGTCGTCGGGCACGGCGCCGTACTCGGTGATCGAGGTGCACGCGGCGGGCTTCTCGGCGGGCGGGGCGACCTGCTCCAGGTCGACGAGGTCCACGACGTAGTACGCGGCGTCGTCCCCGTCGTCCTTCTTGAGCTGGAACTTCGTGCCCGCCGGGTAGCTCTTGTCGAGGAGTGTGTGGCTCTCGTCGAAGAGCCGCCGCGCGTCGCCGCCCGGGGTGTTCGTGAGGCCCTCAGGGTCGTCGGTGTTCCCGTACAGCCACGAGTGCCGCGAGGACAGGTCGAGCTTCCGCACGAACTGCCCGTCCGCGTACAGGCTCAGCGTCGCCTCCTGGCCGCCGCCGCCGGGGGCGTCGGGGATGGAGTCGCGCAGGACGAGGGAGTTGGTGGGCACGGTGGAGGTGAAGCCCGCGTAGTCGCCGCTCTTCTCCAGGCGCACGGAGCTGCGACCGCTCGACTCGGTCGCGAAGTCGGTATGCCCGAACGTCCGTTTCGCGTCGGCGGTGAGCAGGGTGCCCTGGTAGTCGCCGTCCTCCAGTTCGTACTCCGTGTACGGGACCTGGGCGCCCTGGGCCGCCGCCGCGACGCGGTCCGGGGCCGGGGTGGCCGGTGGGGCGGCCGTCGCGGAGCCGGCGGGCAGCAGCCCGCCGACGAGGAGGGCCGCGACGGGCGCCGCGGCGAGCAGGCATCTGGCCCGGTGGCGCCCGCCGTGCGGGGACCGGGGTGTCGTGTGGGTCATGAGTCCTCTGTTCTGTGGGGGTAGACAGAGTCGCTTACCGTTTTTTGCAGAAGTTCTGCGGATTTTTTGAGTCAGTCCGTCGCTCTCCTGCGTTCCAGCACGAAGAGTTTTCAATCATGTGATGTGGTTGTCAACAGTTCGGACATTGACCCATTCGATGGAATCCGAGTTGCGGGAGGGGATATGACGGTTCACCAGGGGAAGTCTCGCTGCGAACGACCCCACCTCACCGAGGAGTTTGCATGCGCCTTCGCACCGTCTTCGCCGCCACCGCCCTTGCCGCCACCGCCGTTCTGGGTGGCGCGAGCCTGGCCTCCGCCAACGAGGGCCCGTCCTTCGTGGCCGGCGAAGCCGAGTACACCCACGTGGACGTCAACGCCGACTACCTGAACATCGGTGGTCCGTACGGCATCACGAAGGGCCACCTCGACGGCTCGTACACCAACGGCGAGCTGGGCTTCGTGGCGGCCGGCTGACCCAGGGCCCCGGCCCCACCCCGTGCGCGGCCCCGGCAGCCCTCTTCGGAGGGGCGCCGGGGCCGCGGCATGTGCGGCAGCCCTTTTCGAACATCCGTTTACGCCCATTCGACACAGAAGGGGGCACTATGGAGTAAGCGGAAGCCGGAGGCGGCGGGACAGCCGCGGCCGGAACCGGCGGAAGGCAATGAGGGGAGGCGGGAATGGCCCGCAGTCGTTCACGCTACGCACCCGACCAGGGGCTCACCGTGCGCATGGTGACCACGATGTTCCTCATCGGTCTGCTCTATGTCGTCCTCGTGGGCGTCCTGCTCGCGGTGTTGCACGGGGCCTGGCCGATCATCCTGATCGCGGTCGGCGCGCTCTTCGTCGCGCAGTTCTGGTTCAGCGACCGCATCGCCGCCTTCGGTATGGGCGCGCGCGAGGTGAGCCCGGAGCAGGCCCCCGAACTGCACGGCGTCGTCGACCGGATCTGCGCCCTGGCCGATCTGCGGAAACCACGCGTCGCGATCGCCGACAGCGACGTCCCCAACGCCTTCGCGACCGGCCGCAACGAACGCTCGGCGCTCGTGTGCGTCACGACCGGGCTCCTCAGACGCCTGGAGCCCGAGGAACTGGAGGGCGTGCTCGCGCACGAGATGTCGCACGTGGCGCACCGTGACGTCTTCGTCATGACGATCGCCTCCTTCCTCGGCGTGCTCGCCGGGCTCATCACCCGGATGGCCCTGTGGAGCGGCCTCACCCGCGGCGGGAACAGGAACGACCCCGTGGGCGTGGCCCTGCTCCTGATTCCGCTGGTCAGCGCGGCCGTCTACACGATCGGCTTCCTCCTGACCCGCCTCCTGTCGCGGTACCGGGAGCTGTCCGCCGACCGCGCCGCGGCCCTCCTCACCGGGCGGCCGTCCGCGCTCGCGTCGGCGCTGACGAAGGTGAGCGGGCAGATGTCGCGCATCCCGACGCGGGACCTGCGCCAGGCGGAGCCGTACAACGCCTTCTTCTTCGTGCCCGCCTTCTCCTCGAAGGAGAGCCTCGGCCGTCTGCTCTCCTCGCACCCGACGCTCCAGCAGCGCCTGGACCAGCTCTCCCGCATCTCGGCCCAGCTCTCCCGCTGAGCCGCGCCCGTCACCGTTCACGACTGGAGGTCGCGTGGGTTTCCTCGACGCGCTGCTCGGCCGCTCGAAGCCGGTCCGCCCCGATCTCGACCAGCTCTTCGCCGTTCCCTCGGCGGCGCTCACCCTCCAGGCGGCGACCGGCTTCCGGCCGACGGGACAGGGCTCGGTGTGCTTCGCCGCCGCCGAGGGGGCGTCCTTCGCCCGGGTGCGGGACGACGTACGGGCACTCCTCGACGCCGATACGGAGCGGGGCGGCGTCCCCGTCGAGTTCAGCCGCGACGCGTACGGCTACACGTGGCTGCTCGCGACCCAGCCGCCCGAGGACCTGAGCGGCCTCGTCACCGACCTGCACGCGGTGAACACACTGCTGGAGGAGGGCGGTTTCGGCCCCCAGCTCCTCTGCTCGCTCCTCGCCTTCCAGGACGAGCACGGCCGCGCCCTGGGCCTCGTCTACCTCTACAAGCGCGGCAGCTTCTACCCCTTCGCCCCGCTGCCGGGAGAGCGGGAGAAGCGGGACAACCAACTGGAGCTGGAGGTCCGCGCCGCGCTCGGCGCGGACCTGCGCGTGGAGGAGGACCTGAGCCGGTGGTTCCCGGTGTGGGGGGCGCCGGGGCTGTGAGCGCGGTACGAAACGGCGCGCTCCGGCGGGATCGCGCGGCAACGCCCGGCTGAACGGTGCGGAAACCCTCCGTACGGACCCTGTCACGGACCGCTCCACTCGCCCTACCGTGCGCTCGTGACGACTCACGAGGACGCACTCAGACCCCCCGCCGACCCTTCGCACCCCCGCCGCCGCACGGTCGTGAAGGCCGCCGCCGTCTCCGCCGTGCTCGCGGGGACGCTCGTGCCGGCCGCGCGCGCCGCCTCGCCGCTCTTCCTCCACGGTGTCGCCTCCGGCGACCCGCTCCCGGACGGCGTGTTGCTGTGGACCCGCGTGACGCCCGCTCCGGACGCGACCCCGGGCTCGGGGCGCGGGGCCGCGGGCGAGGTGGGCTGGGAGGTGGCCGAGGACGCCGCCTTCGCCCACGTCGTGGCCCAGGGCACCGTCCGGACGGGCCCCGAGCAGGACCACACCGTCAAGGCGGACGTGCGCGGACTGCGCCCGGCGACCACGTACCACTACCGCTTCACGCGCGAGGGCGCGCACTCACCCGCGGGGCGCACCCGGACCGCCCCCGCGGCGGGCGCGCGCGTCGACGGCGCCCGGTTCGGCGTCGTGAGCTGCGCGAACTGGGAGGCGGGCTACTACGCGGCCTACCGGCATCTCGCCGCACGGGCGGACCTCGACGCGGTTCTGCACCTCGGGGACTACGTCTACGAGTACGCGAGCGGCGCCTACCCGACGCAGCCGGTCCGGCTCCACAGCCCCCGCAACGAGACGCTGACACTCGCCGACTACCGGCTGCGGCACGCGACGACGAAGACCGACGCCGACGTCCAGGCGGTGCACGCGCGCCACCCCTTCGTCGCGATCTGGGACGACCACGAATTCGCCAACGACGCCTGGTCGGGCGGCGCCGAGAACCACACGCCCGGCGCGGAGGGCGACTGGGCGGCGCGGGTCGCCGCAGCGAAGCAGGCGTACTTCGAGTGGATGCCGGTCCGGCCCTCGACGGCCGGGACCGTGTACCGGCGGGTGGGCTGGGGCGGGCTCGCCGAGCTGCACATGCTCGATCTGCGCTCCTTCCGTTCCGAGCAGGCGAAGACGGGCTCGGGGGCGGTCGACGATCCGGAGCGTTCGATCACGGGGCGCGCGCAACTCGGCTGGCTCAAGGCGGGGTTGAGCGCCTCGGCGGCACAGTGGCAGCTGATCGGCACCTCCGTGATGATCTCCCCGCTCGCCTTCGGCGCGCTTCCCGCCGAACTCCTCGGTCCCCTGCGTGACTTGCTGGGCATCCCGGCGGGCGGTCTGGCGATCAACCCGGACCAGTGGGACGGCTACACCGACGACCGCCGCGAACTCCTCGCCCACCTGCGCGCGGAGAACATCCGCGACGCGGTCTTCCTGACCGGCGACATCCACAGCGCGTGGGCCAACGACGTGCCGGTCAACGCCGCCACGTACCCGCTGTCGGCGAGCGCGGCGACGGAGTTCGTCGTGACCTCGGTGACCTCCGACAACATCGACGACATCCTCGGCGTCCCGCCGCAGTCGGTGTCACCGGTGGCCGTGGCGGCGCTGCGCGCCGCGAACCGGCACGTCCACTGGGCCGATCTCGACTCGCACGGCTACGGCGTCCTCGACGTCACCGCGGCCCGCGCCCAGATGGACTACTACGTCCTCTCGGACCGGGAGGACCCGGCCGCGACGAGCAGTTGGGCCCGCTCGTTCGCGACGCGCGCGGGAGCCCGGAGGCTGGAGCGCGTGGCAGCCCCGGTCGCGTGACACCGTCCGGGCCCCCGGAAGGACACGGGGGCCCGGACGACGGTCCCGCGGGGGGTCAGGCGGCTCCGGCCCTGCGGTACAGGTCCAGGGCCTCGTTGCCGAGCACGGGGTGGTACTCGCTGCTCCCGGCGCTCACGCTGATGTTGCCCACGAGGTAGCCCCCGCCGGAGGCGGTGTCGAAGTCGGCGAGGAAGCCGCCGCCGCTCGAACCGCCGGTCTGCACGCAGTCGATGCCCCACATCGTGGAGCCCTCGCGGCCCGCGTCCGGGTACTCGACGCCCGAGCAGTGGTTGAGCCGTTCGCCGTTGCCCTCGGCCGCGGAGCCGCCGTAGCCGAAGGAGTGGACCTCGCGGCCCGTCGCCGAGTTGAAGGCGATGCCCTGCGCGCCGACCGTGTCACCGAGGCTGCGGCCGTTCAGCGGGGCGAGGCGGGCGAAGGCGAGGTCGTAGTTGGCGTTGCCCGCGGTCGACACGTACTGGTCGAGGTGGAAGAGGGACGAGGCGGTGAAGGTGCCGTAGGGGCGGTTGCCGTTCGCGTAGCCCGGGATGAAGACCCAGTTGCGGTAGACCTCGCCCGTGCCCGCGTCCACGACGCAGTGTCCTGCCGTGAGGACGAGCGACTTGTTGTCCGCGTTGGCGACGGTCGCCGAGCAGGCGAAGGTGCCGCCGCCCGCGTTCTGGAAGAAGACCTTCCCCGCCGTCGTGGAGATGAGGCCGCCGCCGGTCCACGGGGCGGGGTTCGAGGCCGCGAGGGAGGGGGCGGGGGCCGTCGCGGCGGCGCGCGGGGCGGGCAGGGGCGCCACCCGGACCTCTTCACCGGACCCCGGGGCCGCCTGCCGCCCGGTGAGGCCGGAGGAGGTGTGCGGGGCGGAGGACGCGACTGGGGCGTCGAGGTCCCGCGCGGACCGCAAGCGGGCGTCCGTCCAGAACCGCAGCGCCTCCGAGCGCTCCGAAGCGGTGATCGTCGTGCGGTGAACGCCTTCGGTGGGGGCGGCGCTCACGGGGGCGGCACACCAGAGGGCCGCTCCCAGGACCAGTGCGGCGATGCCGCCTGCTCTCGCTCTCATTCGGCTGTTCCCTTCTCGCCTGCGTGACTGCGGGGGCCGCCACCCGTCTCGTGCGGCGAGCGGCGGAGTCACCGGCCTGACAACGTTGTCCGACTGACGTCGTCAGGAGCGGCGCAGTTCAGCGTGGGCGTTCGGGGCGCGACTGTCCAGGTCCTCAACAAGCCAAATCAGCAAGGGAGTTGAACGAAGGTGTCGACGACGTTGCCCACCCGGGTGGTCCCGGGCGGGCCGCGTCGCCCTCTCATGCTCAGCCCACCGGCACCGGCACCGGCACCGGGACCGGGACGGGGGCCGGGAACGCCGTGTGCAGGGCGCGGGCGAAGGCGTCGGTGACCTGGGTGAGGGCCTCCGCCGTGCCCGGGGCGATCGTCAGGGCGTCCTCCGGGTCGACCGCCAGGTCCTTGTCGACGACGAACCAGCCGGGGACGACGTGGGCGGCGCCCATGGAGGTCAGGACCGGGCGCAAGGCGTAGTCGAGGGCGAGGACGTGGGCCGTGGAGCCTCCGGTGGCGAGAGGGAGAACGGTCTTTCCCGCCAGCGCGTACTGCGGCAACACATCCAGAAGGGTCTTCAACAGACCCGAGTACGCGGCCTTGTAGACGGGCGTGCCGATCACGACGCCATCCGCGTCCGCGAAGGCGCGTGTCGCGCGGACGATCTCGGGATGGCCGAACTCCGCGGCCAGGAGCGGCCCTGCGGGCAGAGTACGGACATCGAGGACGGTGACCTCGTGACCCCGCGCGCGCAGGTGCTCGTCGAGGTGACGCAGGAGGCGGGCGGTGCGGGAGGTCGCGGAGGGACTGCCGGAGACGGAGAGGATACGGGCCATGACGGTGCCTTCCGGGGAAAGGGAACGCGGGTCACCACGTACTGGACTGAACGGCGACACGCGCAACGAGCTGTTCGCGCAAGGTCTCCAGGAAACCGACGACTTCGGCGGCCACCGAGCGGTGCGGGAGGTCATTGAGAACGTCGTGGTGAGCACCGCGAATCAGCACGCAACGCGCGCGGTCCGCGGGGCGCGCTGAGGCGGGAAAGAAAGGGGGAATGCGGCTCGGGAAGGAGCGGCCGGGACTCCGGGGGCGGCGCGAGGGGCAGCGGGCGCCGGGCCGGGACGGCGGTGGATCAGCGACAGAGGGCGCTGGAAGTGCGCCGCAGGTCCACGTAGCGGCACACCACACCGGGGTGGGTTGTGTGCATGTCCCTCATCCTGCGGCGGGCGCGGTGGGGCTGTCAACGGACACCTCGGGGTGTCTCATGGGCCGGGACTCCGGGTGTCGCGGGGTGGGACTCCGGGTGTCGCGGGGTGGGGACCCCTCTCCGGCCGCGCACCGGAGGCGCTGTCAGGCCCGCGCGGGCGCGGGTGCATCCGCGTCCACGGCCTGGTCGGGCCGCCCCGGGATACGTTCCGTTTCCGCGCCGGGCGAGGCGGGGACCGCCGTGCCGAGCAGCGCCGTCGCCCGCTCCTCGCCTTCCCTTCGTCCGCCCCTCGCCCTCGCACCCGCACGCGGTCGAGAAACGAGGAGGCAGCCCCTCAGCGCCCGGCCGCCCGACGACGGCCGCCCGATGACGGCCGTCACAGCCCGGCGACCGTCAGCCCGCCCGCCTCACCCGCACCTCACGCCCCCGTCAGCCAGTCCGCGCCCGCCCGTCGGACCCGCACCTCACGCCGCCGTCAACCCGTCCGCGTCTCGACCGTCCGCGCCTGCTTCGGCGCGTCCACCACCTCGCCGCGCCGCCCGGCGAGACGGCAGGCGAAGCAGTCGGGGTGGCCCGCGCGTGCGGAGGTGTCGCGTACGCCCCACGCGGTGCGGGGGCGCGGGCCCGCCGCTTTGCCCCAGCCCGCGAGGTGCAGCACCCAGGTGAGCACGGCCGCCACGACCAGGAGGACGAGGCCGAGGTACCACCCCGGCGTCCACCCGACCACCGCCACCGCGAGGCACGCGGAGCCCGCGACCGCGACGGCCGCCCCCGACCAGCCCGCGACCGTATGCCCCTCGTCGTACTGACTCATCCCGTTCCCCCCGTCGTCGCGGCTCCCATGATCGATCAACTCGGCTTTGCGGCAAGGGGAGATGACACGCGAGAGAGCCACGTCACACCACGGGACCCGCCTCGCCCCGTACCTCGTCGGCCACCCTCTTCAGGAGCTTCAGCACGTCCCCGACGGCCCGCCGCGCGGTCCGCTCGGGCCGGTGCAGCACATCGACGTTCCGCAGCGCGTGCACCCCGTCGAGCGGCCTGAGCACCACGCCCGCCTGGGCGGGGACCGTCCAGCGCGGGAGCAGCGCGAGGCCGCCGCCCTCGGCGACGAGCGCGGCCGAGACGGTGAACTCGTTGACGCGGTGGACGAGTCGGAGGGGGCGGCCGGCGACCGTGGCGACCGCGTCGAGCGTCGCGAGGATCGGGAAGCCGTCGTGGACGGCGATCCACGGCTCGCCCGCGACCTGCGCGGGGGTGAGCGTGTCGTGCGCGGCGAGGGGATGGCCCGCGGGGAGCGCGACGTCGAGCGGTTCGCGCAGGAGTGTCGTCGCGGTGACCGTGGGCGGCCAGGGCGGGGCGTGGTCGAGGCGGTGGGCGAGGACGAGGTCGTGGGCGCGGGTCAGCGCGGGGAAGCGGTCCTGGGCCACGTCCTCGTCGGCGAGGGCGAGTTGAGGCGTTCCGGGGCCCGTACAGGCGCGCAGGAGCGGGGGGAAGAAGGCCGCGGCGGCGCTGGAGAAGGCGGCCACGGAGACCTCTCCGGCGGGCTGCTCCGCGTAGTCGGCGAGGGTGTGGCGGGCGCGGGCGAGGGCGCTCTCGACCTCGATCGCCGCGTCCGCGAGCACGCGCCCCGCCTCGGTCAGCACGACGCGGCGGCCCGCGCGTTCGGTGAGCGGGAGCGGCACCGAGCGCTGGAGCAGGCGCAGTTGCTGCGAGATCGCCGAGGGGGTGACGCGCAGGGCCTCGGCGACGGCGCTGACGCTGCCCAGCTCTCCGAGTTCGCGCAGAATCCGTAGCTGTCGTTCGTCCACGGTGATTATTTTAGTGCCGCTACACCTTTGGTGAAGAAAGTGGTGGCTGGTCTTCAACGTACGAGGTGGGGCAGCGTGGGACGCATGCTCGCCGTGCGCCGTACCGATGCGGTACTCGTCCTCGTCGCCCTCGTCTGGGGCTCCAGTTACCTCGTCGCGAAGTCGGCGACGGATGTCCTGCCGGTGCTCGCCGTGCTCTTCGCGCGGTACGCGCTCGGGGCGCTCGCGTGCGGGGCCGTGGTCCTCGTGCGGCGCCGGGCGTGGACGCGTACGGAGGTGCGGGCGGGGGCGCTGCTCGGCGTGACGCAGGCGGCGGTGCTCGTCCTGGAGACGTACGGGGTCGCGCACACCAGCGCGGCGCACGCGGGTCTCCTCATCAGCCTCACCATCGTGCTCACCCCGCCGCTCGACCGCACCCGGCCGCCGCTCCCCGCGCGTTTCTACGCGGCGGCGCTCCTGTGCGTCGTCGCGGTCGGGCTCATCGGGGCGGGCGGGGAGGGGTTCGGGCTGCCGCGCGGGGGCGACCTGCTGATGCTCGGCGCGGCGGTCGTGCGGGCGGGGCACGTCGCGCTCGTCGGCCGGGTGACCGCGCGGCACCGCGTGGACCCGGTGCACCTCACCACGGTGCAGATGGTCACCGGGACCGTGCTCGTCCTCCCCTTCGCCGTGCGGCACTTCGGCGCTCTCGCGGCGAGCGATGCGGCGACGGGCTCGCGGCTGCTGTACCTGGCGCTGCTGTGCGGCCTGTTCGCGTTCCTCGCGCAGACGTGGGCCGTGCAGCGGACGTCGGCGAGCCGCGCGAGTCTCCTGCTCGGCACGGAGCCGGTGTGGGCGGTCGCGACGGGGCTGGTCGTCGGCGGCGAACACCTCACGCCGTGGGCGGCGACGGGTGCGGCGCTCCTGCTCGTGGGGACGTACTGGGGGCAGGCGGTGGAGCGCGCGCACCGCGACGAGGGGCCCGCGCACGACGACCGAGCCCCGTACGACGCCGGAAAACCGCTGGCCGGGGGCGTGCCGCGTCCCTAACCTGGCACCCATGCCCCACCTCGCGCCCGTCACCCCCGCCACCATCGACGCCGCGCTCGCCGTCCGCGTCCGCCCCGACCAGGAACACGCCGTGGCCCCGGTCGCGAAGTCCCTCGCGGAGGCGTACGCGCATCCCGAGGCGTGGCCCCGGCTGATCATGGACGGGGAGCGCGTCGTCGGTTTCCTCATGGCGTTCGTCGACATCGACTGGAAGGACGACGGGACCGACTTCCGTTCCGGCCTGTGGCGCCTCAACATCGACGCGGGCGAACAGGGGCGCGGCTACGGGCGGTTCGCGGTGACGGCCGTCGGGGAGGAGCTGCGCCGCCGGGGCAAGGACCTCCTGACGACCACGTGGCACCCGGGTCCGGACGGTCCCGGGGCCTTCTACCGCCGCCTGGGGTTCCGGGCGACGGGCGAGACGAGCGGGGACCAGACGGTGGGGGTGCTGGAGCTGGGGTGAGGGAAGGGCGTGGAGGACGGGCCCTCAGGCAGCCTCTCGCCCCTCCCGGACCCCTCTCACCGCGCGATCGTCTTGTACTCCACGTACTGCCCGAGCCCCACCGTCCCGAACTCGCGCCCTATGCCGCTCGCCTTGTAGCCGCCGAAAGGCGCCTCGTAGCCGGGGGCCGCGCTGTTGACGAGGACCATGCCGGTGCGGACGCGGCGGGCGAGGGCGAGCCCTGCCTCGGGGTCCGTGGTCCAGACGCCGCCGCTCAGACCGAACGGCGAGTCGTTCGCGAGGCGGACGGCGTCGTCCTCGTCCTCGTACGGGATGAGCACGAGCACCGGGCCGAAGATCTCCTCGCGCGCGACGCGCCAGGAGTTGTCGACGTCCGCGAGGACCGTGGGCCGTACGTAGTTGCCGCCCTCCAGGTGCGCGGGGACGTCGAGGCCGCCGACGAGGAGGCGGGCGCCGTCGTCGAGGCCCGAGCGGATGTACGCGCGCACGCGCTCGCGCTGGGCCGACGAGACGAGCGGGCCGACGAAGTGTGCCGGGTCGGCCGGGTCCCCGTACGTGACCTTCTCGGCCGCCGCGCGGACGGTCTCGACGACCTCCTCGTAGCGCGAGCGCGGCACGAGCAGCCGCGTGTGCCCGGCGCAGGACTGGCCGTTGTTGCTGAAGGCGAGGAAGGGGACGCCCGCGGCGAGCGCGTCGAGATCGGCGTCCTCGCGGACGATCGAGGCGGACTTGCCGCCCAGTTCGAGGCTCACGCGCTTGAGCTGTTCGCCCGCGAGCGAGGCGATGCGGCGGCCCGCGCGCGTCGAACCGGTGAAGGCGACCTTGTCGACATCGGGGTGGCGGACCAGGTGTTCGCTGGTCCCCCGGTCGGCGGGCAGGATGCTCACGACGCCCTCCGGGAAGCCGGCCTCGGTGAACAGCTCACCGAGGAGCAGCCCGTCCAGCGGGGTCTCGGTGGCGACCTTCAAGACCACGGTGCAGCCCGCGAGCAGCGCCGGGATCACCTTGACCAGCGCCGACTGGTGCGGCGCGTTCCACGGGATGACGGCGGCGACGACCCCGACCGGCTCGCGCCGCACGAGGCTGCCGTCCTTCAGCTCCTCCTCCCAGCTCAGCCCCTCCGAGGCTCGCAGGAAGGCCCCCGTCTGCTCGGCGAGTGAGGTCTGGAGGGAGGCCGTGAACCAGGCGGGGGTGCCGTTCTCGGCCGTGACGAGACGGGCGATCTCCGCCGCACGGGCCGCGTGCAGCGTGTTGAAGCGCTCCACGAGCGCGCGGCGCCGCTCCGGCGCGAGCCCCGCCCACTCCCCCGCGTCGAAGGCACGCCGCGCGGCGGCCACGGCGGCGTCCACGTCGGCGGGCGCGGCGAGCGGCGCGCTGCCGACGAGGGACTGGTCGTGCGGCGAGCGGACCTCGACGCGGTCGGTGGTGGTGGGGGCGGTCCAGCGACCGCCGATGTACAGCGCGTCATAGGTGAGCACGGGTCCTCCGGGAAGGTGCGGGGCGCGGGAGCGCGCCCTATGTAAGCAACGCCGTATGTAAGTAACTACCTACTTCTTCGACCGTAGAGCGCCGTGGGGCCCGATGCAAGTGGGTGCCTACTTACGGTCTCGGTAGGCTGGTGCCATGGCGCGCAATGCGGAGGAGACCCGTCGCAAGATCCTCACCGCGGCCACCGAGGAGTTCGCCCGCCACGGCATCGCCGGGGCGCGGGTCGACCGCATCACCACGGTGGCCGGGGTGAACAACGCCCTGCTCTACCGGTACTTCGGCAGCAAGGTGGACCTCTTCGACACGGTGTACAGCCGTGTCGTCACGGAGCTGATCGAGGCCGTCCCGCTCGACGCGGAGGACCTGCCCGGCTACGCGGGGCGCCTGTTCGACTACCACGAGGCGCACCCGGCGGCGGTCCGCCTCGCGGCCTGGCGCGGGCTCGAACGCCCCGAGTCGCCCGTCCCCGAGGTCGTGGTGACGGCGCAGCGCGACAAGGCGGCGCGCATCGCGGCGGCCCAGCGCGCGGGCACCGTGCCGAGCACGCTCCCGCCGGAGTCCCTGCGCGACCTCCTGGTCCTGCTGACCCTGAGCGGCTCCCCCTTCGGGACGACGGAGGGCGGCGCGGCCGAGGGTGCGGCGGGCGGGGACGTGGAGCGGGCGCGGCGGCGCGAGACCGTGGTGACGGCGGCGCGGGCGCTGGTGGGGGGCTGACGGGGGGAACCGGGGGTACGGGGCCGCGTGCGCGTGCCGCGCGGCCCTCGCCCCGCCGGTCCCGTTCCGCCGCCCCTTCCACCCCGCGCCCACTAGGCTCGCTCCCGCCTCCGCACGCCGCGAGAGGTGGCACCGCCAGGCCGTGGAAAGGACCTCCTTATGCCCGCCATCGGACAGCTCGCCGCCGTCACGCTCGACGCCCCGGACCCGCAGGCGCTCGCCGCCTTCTACGCCGGGCTCACCGGCTGGCAGACGCTCTACGCGAGCGACGACTTCGTCTACATCGGCACGCCGGACGGTGCGCAGCGCCTCGGCTTCCAGCGGGCGGCCGAGTTCCGCCGGCCCTCCTGGCCGGGCGACGACAAGCAGTTGCACCTCGACTTCGGCGTGGCCGATCTGGCCGAGGCCGAGCGGGAGTTGACCGCCCTCGGGGCGACGAAGCCGGAGCACCAGCCCGGCGGTGACAAGTGGGTCGTCCTGCTCGATCCGGCGGGCCACCCCTTCTGCGTCACGACCATGGTCTGAGCGCCGTCACGCCCGCCCCGGCCCGGGGCCGTCCCGTGGTCGTGCGAGAACGGGACTGGCATCCCTCGCACGAGGGAAGGAACCACCCCATGACGGATGAGGAGCCGCGCGGCACCGCGCTCACCCCCGCCGCGTACGGCGCTTCGCGCGCCGTGCTGTGGACGGGGGTGAGCGCGCTCTTCACGGACGCGGGGGGCAGGGTCCTGCTCGAACGCGTCGACTACCGCCCGCACTGCCTCCTCCCCTGCGGCGCGGTGGAAGCGGGCGAACCGCCCTCGGCCGCGCTCGCCCGCGAGGTGCGCGAGGAACTCGGCCTCGACCGCGTCTTCACCCGCGTGCTCGCCCTGGAGTGGGTGCCGCCCACGCTCCCCGGCATGGGCGGCACGGGCTTCCCCGGCGAGCACCTCTACGTGTACGAGGGCGGCACTCTCTCCCCCGCCGACCTCGCCGCCGTCGTCCTGCCGCCCCGCGAGGTGACGGGCCTCGAGTGGGCGCGGCCGGAGGAGCTGGGCGCGTACATGGTCGCGAGCGACGTCCCCCGCGTGCGCGCGGCGCTCGCGGCGCGCGGGGCCGGGGGCCCGGTCGTCCTGGAGGACGGGCGCCCGCCCGGCGGGGCGGGGAAGCGTGGAGGTCACACGGATACGTGACGGGTCCGCTTAGCATCGGGACCCCGGACCCCGAGGATCGGAACGCGTATGCCCCCCGTCACCACGCCCCGTACCGCTCTCCTCGTCGGCGCCTCGCGCGGCCTGGGGCACGGCCTCGCCGCCGCCTTCGTCGACCGGGGCTGGGACGTGATCGGCACCGCCCGCGACCCCGCCGCCCCGAGCCCCCTCACCGGCCTCGCCGAGCGCTCCGCCGGGCACCTGACCGTCGAAAGGCTCGACGTCGACGACCCCGGCCAGGTCTCCGCACTGCGCGAACGCCTCGCGGGCCGCAGGCTCGACGTGCTCTTCGTCAACTCGGGCACCACGCACCACGAGGACACACCGGTCGGCGTGGTGCCGACGGAGGACTTCGTCCGGGTCATGGTGACGAACGCGCTGGGCCCGATGCGGGTCATCGAGGCCCTGTCGGACCTCGTCGCCGACGACGGGCTCATCGGCGCGATGTCCTCGGGGCAGGGCAGCAGCACGAACAACACCTCGGGTGGCCGCGAGGTGTACCGGGGCAGCAAGGCCGCGCTGAACATGTTCGTGCGCGGCTTCGCCGTCCGGCAGGCGGGGACCCGGCGCTCGATCCTGCTGCTCGCGCCCGGCTGGATCCGCACGGCGCTCGGCGGCCCCGAGGCCCCGTACACGGTCGAGGAGAGCGTCCCGCTGCTCATGGACGTGCTGGAGTCCCGGCTCGGCAGGCCCGGACTCGCCTACCTGGACCGCGAGGGGCGGATCGTGCCGTGGTGAGGGGCGGGCGGGTCGTACCTGGTGAGGGGTCGGCCAGGTGGTGGGTCGCGTCCCCGTGAGGGGCCGGGCGGACCGCGCGTCGCGGTCTCCGGTGAGGGAGCCGGGAGCTGCGGCGTTCAGTCCCTGGTGATCCGCCCCCGCGCCACGAGTTCCACCGTCACCGAGACCGCGAGCGACTGCACCGCCATGAGCGCGAGCAGCACGAAGAGCTGCACGGCCCCGGCCGCGAGCGGGCTCGCGCCGCCGAGGAGGACACCGACGAAGGCGCCGGGGAGCGTGACGAGCCCCACGGTGCGGGTCTGGTCGAGTCCGGGGAGCAGCGCGTCCGACGCGGCGGGGCGGGCTATTTCGAGGCGCGCGTCGCGGTCGAGGAGGCCGAGTGCGAGCGCGGCCTCCACCTCGCCCTTGCGCGTGCGCAGTTCGTCGAGCGCGCGCCGCCCCGCGAGCACCGTCGCGGTGAGCGCGCCGCCGAGCAGGATGCCGGTGAGCGGTACGAGGGAGATGCCCTTGAGCGGTACGAGCCCGGTGAGCAGCAGCGCGAGCACGGCCGGTACGACGCCGACGGCGAGCGGCGCGGCCGTCAGCCACCACGTGCCGTTCGGCGTCAGGCGCCGCCCCGCCGTCCGTACCGCCACGGCGAACATGACGAGCAGGAAGGCGAAAAGCCCCGCGATGTTCGTGACGGCCCACGTGATGACGAGGGACACGGCCCCCAGTTGCACGGCGGCCCGCACCCCGGCGATCAGCACCTGCCGCGAGCGGTTCGTCCCCTCGTCGGGGCTGAGCTGGAAAACCCGCACGACCCCCGCGGCGACGAGCAGCAGGACGCACATCAGCACGCCCAGCGTGGGGTTGACGGGCAGCAGGGACCGCGAAGCACTCGGGAGCACGGGGTCACAGTAGCCAGGGGGGAGACGGCGGGGCGGGCCGATGCCCGGCACCGCTCAGGCACTCCCGCCCGGGGCGGGCCCCGTCGGCCGGGGCCCGCCCCTCCGTCGTCACCCCACCGGGACGGGGGCCGGGAACGCCGTGTGCAGGGCGCGGGCGAAGGCGTCGGTGACCTGGGTGAGGGCCTCATCGGTGGCGGCGGGGAGGGTGAGGGTGCCGTCCGGGTTCACCGTGAGGTCCTTGTCGACGACGAACCAGCCGGGGACGACGTGTGCGGCGCCCATGGAGGTCAGGACCGGGCGCAAGGCGTAGTCGAGGGCGAGGACGTGGGCCGTGGAGCCTCCGGTGGCGAGAGGGAGGACGGTCTTTCCCGCCAGCGCGTACTGCGGCAACACGTCCAGAAGGGTCTTCAACAGGCCCGAGTACGCGGCCTTGTAGACGGGCGTGCCGATGACGACGCCGTCCGCTTCGGCGAAGGCGCGTGTCGCGCGGACGATCTCGGGATGGCCGAACTCCGCGGCCAGGAGCGGCCCTGCGGGCAGAGTACGGACGTCCAGGACGGTGACCTCGTGCCCCTGCGCGCGCAGGTGCTCGTCGAGGTGGCGCAGGAGGCGGGCGGTGCGGGAGGTCGCGGAGGGACTGCCGGAGACGGAGAGGATACGGGCCATGACGGTGCCTTCCGGGGAAAGGGAACGCGGGTCACCACGTACTGGACTGAACGGCGACACGCGCAACGAGCTGTTCACGCAAGGTCTCCAGGAAACCGACGACTTCGGCGGCCACCGAGCGGTGCGGGAGGTCATTGAGAACGTCGTGGTGAGCACCGCGCACGAGGGCGTGACGCGCGCGGTCCAGGGACTTCGCCAGACCGGCCAGCGCCGAGTGATCGGCGAGCGGGTCCAGTGCACCGCTCAGCAGGAGGGTGGGGACGGTGGGGCGGGCGGCGTAGGCGGCGGCAAGCAGCTCCGGCGCCACCGGCTCGGCGAGCGCTCCGCGCCGTACTCCCGCGTCCTCACTGAGCCGGCCCCGGTGCGTCGGGCACGCGGTACGGACGTTGAGTTCGTCGTCCCAGGCAGCCGCCTCGGCAGCGACCGCGACGGGGGCGGGAAGCCCGGCGAGGATCAGGGCATCGGCGGCCGGGGCGTCCCCGTTCGCGTACAGCGCCGCCAGCGCCGCCGCTCCCGCGTCGGCGCCCAGCACGACGACAGGGGCGGCCGGGTTCCCGTCGCCGGACGCGGTGCCCGCGAGGGCGTCCGCGAGGTCCCGGGCCGTCAGCGTCTCCCCCGGCGGCTCGATGACACGGACGCGGTAGGCGTCGAAGGCCAGGCGGGTACCGAGACGCGTGTACGTCTCAGGGGTCTCGCCCCGGCCCGGCACGACGAGGACCGTGCCACGGGTGAGCAGGCCCTCGGGGGCGTGGAAGTCGAGCGGGTCACTCATGTGCGTACTCCGGTGGAGGTGTTCAGGCGCGGGCAGCGGTGTGGCGGTTCTCGGGGACGGGGAGGCCGAGGTGTCCGCGCAGGGTGTCGGCCTCGTAGGCGGTGCGGAAGAGGCCGCGCTTCTGGAGGAGCGGGACGACGCCGTCGACGAAGAGCTTCAGTTCCTCCTCGGTGCGGAAGGCGAGGTTGACGCCGTCGAGCGTCCCGGCCTCGAACCAGTGCTGGAGGGCGTCGGCGACGGTCTCGGGGGCGCCCGTGAAGGGGCCCTCCTTGTAGGCGTTGAGGCCCTCGGCGACCTGGCGGAGGGTGAGGTTCTCCGTACGGGCGCGCTCGATGATCTTCGTGGCGGTGGTGCGTCCGCCCTTCTCGGCGAGGTGGGCCACGTCGGGGAACGGCGCGTCGAGGTCGTACCGCGCGAAGTCGTGCGCGCCGAAGGAGCGGCCGAGGAGGCCGAGGCTGCGGCCGAGATCCTTGTCCTCCTCGTGGATCTCGCGCTCGCGGCGGCGGGCGGCCTCGTCGGTGGCGGCGACGACGGGCGAGCCGTGGAGGAAGACCTTGATGTGCTCGGGGTCGCGGCCGTGGGCGGCGGTGCGGCGCTTGATGTCGGCGTAGTACTCCTGGGCCTGGGCGAGGCTGCCGCCCGGCGCGTAGATGCCTTCGGCGACGCGGGCGGCGAGGTCGCGGCCCTCCTCGGAGACGCCGGCCTGGAAGATGACGGGCTGCCCCTGCGGGGAGCGCGAGAGGTTGAGCGGTCCGGCGACCTTGAAGTGCTCGCCCTCGTGGTCGAGCGCGTGGAGCTTCGTGGAGTCGAGGAAGACGCCGCGTTCGACGTCGGCGGGGAAGGCGTCGTCCTCGTAGGAGTCCCACAGGCCGCGGGCGACCTCGACGAACTCGCGGGCGCGGCCGTAGCGGGTCGCGTAGTCGAGGTGTTCGTCGAGGCCGAAGTTGCGGGCGGTGCCGGTGTCGAAGCTCGTGACGACGTTCCAGCCGGCGCGTCCGCCGCTGATGTGGTCGAGGGAGGCGAAGCGGCGGGCGAGGTTGAAAGGCGAGTTGTAGGTGCTGCTCGCGGTGCCGACGAGACCGACGCGGGAGGTGTGCGTGGCGACGGCGGAGAGGAGGGTGAGGGGTTCGAGGCGGTTGAGGTAGTGGGCGGGGTAGGTCGCGTTGATGAACTGGCTGTCCACGATGAACAGGGCGTCGAAGAGGGCGTGTTCGGCGGCCTGGGCCTGGCGTATGTAGTAGCCGATGTCGATGCTCGCGTTCTTGGCGACGCGGGGGTCCTTCCACAGGCCGTGCTGGCCGGGGCCGCCGACGCCGTAGGGGTGCAGGGCGAGGTGGAGGCGGCGGGGGGCGGTGGTCATGGGGAACTCCTGGGTGAGGGGCGGTACTTCGGGGAGGGCGGCTCAGGCGGTGAGGGCGGCGCGCAGGCGGGCGCGGGTCGCGCGGTCGCCGCCCGCGCCGCGCAGGGTGGGCGCGGAGGCGAGCAGCAGCTTGGTGTAGGGGTGCTGGGGCCGGGTGACGACCTCGCGGGCGGGTCCGTCCTCGACGAGGGAGCCGTGGTGGAGGACGGCGATGCGGTCGGCGGTACCGGCCACGGAGCCGAGGTCGTGCGAGATGAAGAGGAGCGCGACGCCTTGCGCGCGCAGGTCCTTGAGGATGTCGAGGATCTTCACGCGGTGCGCGGCGTCGAGCGCGCTCACGGGTTCGTCCAGGAGGACGAGGCGTGGCCCGGTGACGAGGGCGCGGGCGAGGACGGCGCGTTGGCGCTGCCCGCCGGAGACCTCGCCGGGCAGCCGGTCGAGCAGGTCCGCGTCGAGGTGCACGCGCGGCGCGAACTCCCGTGCCCTCGCCGCCGCTTCCTTGCCGGGGAGGCCCTGGAGGAGCAGTGGTTCGGCGAGCGAGTGGCCGAGGGTCAGGTCGGGGTCGAGGCTGCGCAGGGGGTCCTGGAAGACGTACGAGACGAGGCCGCGGCGGCGCAGCGCGCGCCACTGGCGGGGCCCGTACGCGGTGACGTCCTCGCCCGCGAGGGAGAGGGTGCCGGACGTGGGGCGGACGAGGCCGAGGACGGTCCGGGCGAGGGTGGACTTGCCGGAGCCCGTCTCGCCGATGAGGCCGACCGTCTCGCCGGGGGCGAGGTCGAGGTCGACGCCGCGCAGCGCGGCGCGGCTGCCGCGTCCCCGGCCGTAGTGGACGTCGAGTCCGCGCAGGCGCAGGACGGGTGCGGCGCTCACGCGTCCTCCCGGGTGGTCTCGTCGCTCAGGAACCTCTCGAGTCCGTACTGTTCGTGCTCCTCGACGAGGAGGCGCGTGTACGGGTGGCGCGGGTGGTGCAGCACCTGGGCGGTGGGGCCCTGTTCGACCACGTCGCCGTCGCGCATGACGAGCACTTCCGCGCAGACCTGGGCGACGACGGCGAGGTCGTGCGAGACGACGAGGAGGGCGAGCCCCGTCTCCTCGCGGAGGTCGGCGAGGAGGTCGAGGATCTCGGCCTGGACGGTGACGTCGAGCGCCGTCGTCGCCTCGTCGGCGATCAGGACGCGGGGCCCGGCCGCGAGCGCGGTGGCGATCAGGACGCGCTGGAGCATCCCGCCGGACAGCTCGTGGGGGTACTGGGAGCGGACCCGGGCGGGTTCGCGCAGGTGGACCTGGGCGAGGAGTTCGGTGGCGCGCTCGCGGGCCGCGCGACGGCCGAGGTCCTTCTTGACACGCAGCACCTCGCTGAGCTGACTGCCCACGGTGAGCGAGGGGTTGAGGTAGGAGGCGGGGTCCTGGAAGACGGCGCCGAGGGTGGAGCCCCGTAGCGCGGTCCACTCGCGCGGGGTCAGGCGCGCGGTGTCGGCCCCGTCGATCTCGACGCGTCCGCCGGTGAGGGCGAGGGGCGGGGGCAGGACGCCGAGGGCGGCGCGGCAGGTGAGGGTCTTGCCACTGCCGGACTCGCCGACGATGCCGAGGGTCGCGCCGGGAGCGAGGGCGAGGCTCACCCCGTGGACGAGGTCGTCGCCGCCGGGCCGCCCGACGCGTACGTCGTGGAGCGCGAGCACGGGCGGGGCGGGTGGCGTGCGGTGCGGGGCGGGGGCCAGGGAGGGGGACGGGGCGCTCAACTCGTACCTCCTGCGGGGGCTTGGGCGCTGCGGGGGCGGGGCGCGTCGGGCGCGGGGGCGCCGGAGACGTCGCGTACGGCGTCGGCGAGGAGGTTGCAGGCCCACACGGTGAGGGTGATCAGGAGGGCCGGTACGAGAGGTGCCCAGGGGCGCTGGGCGAGGAAGCCGAGGTCGGTGGCGAGGAGGCCGCCCCACGTGGCCTGCGGGGGTTCGACGCCGATGCCGAGGAAGGTGAGGCTGGAGACGATGACGAAGCCCGTGCCGACGGTCTGCGCGAGGGCGACGGCGAGCGGCGGGAGCGCCTTGGCGAGGACGTGGCGGCGCACGATCCAGCCGGTGGAGGCGCCCGCGAGCTGGGCGGCCTCGACGTACGGGGAGCGGGCGATGCCGAGTGTCGCGGCGCGCGCGACGCGGTAGAAGAGCGGCGAGACGAGGACGCCGGTGACGAGCATCGCCTGCGTGAGGCCGTTGCCGAGGAGGGCGATGACGGCGACGGCGAAGAGGAGGAACGGCAGGGCGACGAGTGTGTCGGCGAGGCGCAGCGTGAGCCACTCGAAGACGCGCCCGAGGTGGACCGAGAGCAGCCCCGGCACGGCGCCGACGACGAGCGCGGTGAGCGCGACCTCCAGGGCGCCGACGACGCTGACCCGGGAGCCGTCGAGGAGGCGGCTGAGGACGTCGCGGCCGAGGTTGTCGGTGCCGAGCGGGTGCGCGCCGGAGATCCCCGCGAGCGCGTCCGGGCTCGTCGCGAGCGGGTCCTGCGGGGCGAGCAGGGGGCCGAGGACGGCGAGGAGCGCGATCACGGCGAGGAGAGCGAGGGCGAGGCGGCCGGTACGGAGGCGGAGCAGGCGGCGTACCACGGTCACACCCCCCGGCCTGCGGCCGGGACGAGGCGGCCGAGCACGAGGTTGACGAGGAGGTTGAAGCCGACGACGAGGACGATCGAGACGACGAGGACGCCCTGGACGGCGGGGACGTCCCCGGCCTGCGCGGAGTCGTTGGCGAAGCGTCCGAAGCCCTGGAGGCCGAAGATCCACTCGGTGACGACCGAGGCGCCCACGAGGGCGGGGAACTTGAGGCCGAGGGTCGCGAGGGCGGGCCCGACACCGTTGCGCAGGACGTGCCGGAAGAAGATCCGGCGGGGACTCAGGCCGCGGACGACCGCGCCGAGCACGTAGTTCTCGCGGTACGCGGCGATGAGGCCGCCGCGCAGTTGGCGGGCCACGTCGGCGATGACGTCGCAGCTCAGCGCGAGGGCCGGGAGGGTGATGTGGGCGAGCCAGGGGCCGAGGCCCTGCTCGGGCGGCACGTAGCCGGCGGAGGGGAAGAGGCCGAGGCCGACGGCGAGGACCGTGACGAGGACGATGCCGACGACGAAGGCGGGCATGACCGAGATGACGGTGACGAAGCCGGTGACGGCGCGGTCGAGCGGTCCGCCGCGCCGCAGGGCGGCGAGGGTGCCGAGGGCGAGGCCCACGACGACGCCGATGAGGAGGGCGAGCCCCGCGACCGAGAGGCTCACGCCGAGCCCGAGGCCGATGAGGGTGGAGACGCTCGTGCCGTTGGTCCAGCTCGTGCCGAGCTGCCCGTGGAGGACGTCGCCGAACCAGTCCGCGTACTGGACGAGGAAGGGCCGGTCGAGTCCCCACTGCGCCTCGACGCGGGCGATCGCCTCGGGGCTCGCCTGCTCACCGAGCTGGATGCGGGCGGGGCTCAGGCCGCTGAGCGCCCGCAGCGCGAAGGTGACGAAGGTGGCGACGAGGAAGACGGGGAAGAAGACAGCGACGGTTCGGGCGAGGACGGCGAGGGGGCGGCCCGCGCGGCGGCGGGACTTGGGGGTGCCGGACGGGGTGCCGGTGAGCGGGGGCGGTGGTGCGAGGGCGGTCAACGGGCCCTCCTCTCCGGGTGGTCGGGGCTCACTTGGCGGCGCCGATGGTGACGCCGGTCCAGTTGAGGTGGGCCGGGTTCTTCGGGAGGGCGGAGACGGTGGGGCTCTTGGCGAGGAGGTTGGGCGCGGAGTAGGTGAAGACGAGGGCGCGGCTTTCCAGCCCGGCGCGGGTCGCCGCGCGCAGCACCTTCGGGTAGCCGGGCGCGTCGATGGGGGTCTCGCGCACCTTCGCGGCGGCCTTCTCGAAGCCCTTGGGCTCGTAGGGGCTGCTGAGGTTGAGCGGTCCGTCGGGGCCGAAGTGGGCGGTGAGGGTCTGGAGGGCGGAGTCGCGGCCCGTGGTGCTGTAGAGGGAGAAGGCGAGGTCCTTCGCGAAGAACGGCGTCGCCCAGTTCTTGTCGATCTTGATGCGGACGGTGATGCCGACCTTGGCGAGCTGCGACTGCACGATCTCGGCCTGCGGGTCCTCGGTCGGGATGACGAGGTCGAGCTTGAGCTTCCCGGCGGGGTAACCGGCCTGCTGGAGCAGCTTCTTCGCCTTCGCCGGGTGGTACGGCCAGGCGTCGGCGGAGGCGGGGTCGTAGGCCACGTACCCCTTGGGGAAGGGCTGGTCGGTGGTCTCGCCGTAGCCGAAGGTGAGCTTGTCCACGAACTCCTGGCGGTCCACGGCGTAGCGGACCGCGTCGACGACCTTCGGGTCCTTGAACGGCGCCTTGTTGATGTTGAGGCTGATGTTCGAGGCGTTGAAGCCGGGCTGGACGAAGACGTCGAGTCCGGCCTGCTCGGCGGCCTTGGCCTGGCTCGGCTCGATGTCGGCGAAGTTGTAGACGCCGGTGCGCAGTCCGGAGACGACGGTGGCGGGGTCGGGCGCGGAGACGAGCTCGACGGTGTCGATGTGGATGTGCTTCGCGTCCCAGTAGTCCGGGTTCCTGGCGAGGACGGCCTTGGTGCCGGGGATGAGCTGCTTGACGAGGAACGGGCCCGCGCCGACGGGGTGCTGGTCGAGCTTCGCCGGGTCCGCGGCGGCCTTCGGGCTCGCGATCTGGAGGACGCGCTCGCCGAGGAGCTGGGGTATCTGGTGGTCGACCTGGGTGAGGTGGACCACGGCGTCGAGGCCGTTCGCCGTGACGGACCTGATCGAGGTGAGGTCGCCGAAGAGGGCGGAGTTCTTCTGCTTCTTGGCGCGCTCGATCGCCGCCTTGACGGCGCGCGCGTCGACCGGTTCGCCGTCGCTGAACTTCAGCCCCGGGCGCAGGTGGAAGGTCACCTCGTCGCCCCTCGCGTTGTACTCCCAGCTCTTCGCGAGGTCGGGCACGGCGTCCCCCTTCTCGTCCACCTTCGTCAACGAGGCATAAGCGAGGGCGAGTTCACGGAACTGCGCGCCGCTCCCCGAGACCACGGGGTCCCAGTGCGCGGGGAAGTAGGAGGTGGCCCACTTGAGTGTCGCCGCCGTGCCGCTCGCGCCGGTGCCCGAGCCCCCGCAGGCGCTCAGCGCGGGAACGAGCAGGGCGGCGAGCGCGGTACCGAGGGCGGTGGCGGTACGGGGCAGGCGGCGGGCGCGGGGCGCCGGGGCGTGGGACAGGGGGCGTCCAGGCATGGCGGTCTCTCTGTGACGGCCCGGCAGGGCGCACGGGGGCACGCGCTACGGGGCGGGGCGTCGCCGCGCGGCACTCGCCGCCGTGCGGGCGGACGACGGCACCGGCGAACGGGCCGGGTGCCGTCCGGGCACGGTGGGGCCGGGCGGGGAAAGGAGGGGAGGCGGGCTCCGCGAGGGAGCGACCGGGGCACCGGGCGGCACGGGGGCGGGCCGCCGGGCCGGGGAGGCGGGGTGGATCAGCGACAGAGGGCGCTGGACGTGCGCCGCAGGTCCACGTAGCGGCACACCACACCGGGGTGAGTCGTGTGCATGCCCCACATCCTGGGGGCGCCGCGCCCGGACTGTCAATGGACACCTTGAGGTGTCTCATCGGGCGGGACGGGGGCGGGAGTTGTCCGGGCGGGGGGGCGGAGGCGAGCGCGGGGGTGGGCGCGGCGGAGGGCGGACGAGGGGTGGCCGGGGGAAACGCCGCAGGTCAGGGGGCACGGAGTCCGGCCAGGGGGCACGGGACCGGGCCAGGGGGCACGGGGCCCGGCCAGGGGGGCGCCGGGTGGTCTGCGGGAAAAGCGGGCGGGGCACGGGAAGGTGGCTCTTCGCCCCGTGCCGCGCGAGGTGATGGCTTCCGGAGCCCTACGTACGAGGTCCCGTCCGGCAGCGTGCGGGCGAGGTGTTCGCTCCGCGCAGCCCCGGCCCGGTCAGCCGCCCACGGTCGCCTCACCGCTCCCGCCCCACTCAGCCGCCCACGGTCCGCAGGGCCGCCTCGTACGCCTCCCGCGCCCGCCAGCCGGGGACGAGCGCTTCGCCGCCCGGCCCGTGCAGGCGCAGGGTCGGCAGCGCGTAGCGCCACTCCCCCGCCGGGGTCTCCTTCGCGCGGCCCGGGTGCGGTCCACCGTCCGTGACCGCGAAGGCCGCCGCGACCGGGCGGCGCGCCTCGGCGTGGTCGGCGGCGACCGCGGCGCGTACGCCTGCGGAAGCCGCGTCCGAGGCGAGCCGCGCGGCGTCCAGGCCCGGTACACCTCGCGCCGCCGCGAGGGCGAGCGGCAGGGTGTCGGCCGGCTCGCCGTGGACGAACATCGTGGCGCGCAGGCGGCGCAGCACCTCCTCCGCGACCTCCGCACCCTGCCGTTCGGCGGCCTTCGCGACGCACGAGGCGGGCCAGGAGGTGGCCGCGACGCGGACGAGGCGAGGCGCGTACGAGGCACCCGTGACCGCGCACACCTCGGCCACGTACCCCGCGTACCAGGCGGTCTCCGCGGCCGGGTCCGGCGCGGGCTCCTCGTCCTCGTCGAAGAGGATCGCGTACACCCGTCGCCAGCGCGTCCGGTCACCCCAGGCGGTCCGCAGCCGTGCGAAGAGCAGCGCGGCACCCCAGGCCCAGGGGCACAACGGGTCGGTGTACTCGGTGACTTCGACCGCCGGGGGCGAGGCGGCGCTCACGCCGTGCTCCCCTCCGCGAGCAGGGGGACGGCGGCGCCCGCACGCGTCGTCGGCGCCTCCCGCGCGAGGGCGGCGAGGCTCACCTCGCCGAGGAGGTCGCGGGCCCGCTCCTCCAGCGTGCGCCACAGCGCGGGGAGACCGGCGGCGGGCCCGGGATAGGCGAGGTGGCCGGGCGCGTCGCCGCGTACGGTCAGGACCTCGCCGTCCACGGCGCGCACCACGTCGAGGAGGCTGATCTCCTCGGCGGGCCGGCCGAGCCAGTAGCCGCCCTCGCAGCCGCGCTGGCTGCGCACGAGCCCGGCGCGGCGCAGCTCGCCGACGACGGACTTGAGGAAGCGGAACGGAATGCCCTGCGAGGAGGCCATCGCCTCGCAGGTCAGCGGGTGTTCGGGGTGGGAGGCGAGTTCGGCGAGGGCTCGCGCGGCGTAGTCCGCCTTCGCGGAGATATGCATGACCCCATAATGCACGGCCGCCGCGCGCCCCGGCCCCGAACGGGGCAGCCGTCCGGCCCTCGCGGCGATTGTTGCCGCAGGTGAACAGCATTGGACACCTCTTGACATCTTTTCTCGCGCGGCCCTAGCTTCCGGGCCATGAGCGAGCAGTCGACCAGCCCCGGCGAGACCGTTCCCGGCGAGACGACTCCGGGCGGGGCCACCCCGTGCGGGACGAGTCCGGGCGAGACGATCGCGGGCGAGGGCTTCCACCCGCACCTGCACGAGCAACCCCCGGGCCCAGTAACGCCGTTGCGCACCCGCCTGCACCACATCCGCGCCGACGCGCTCGACGGCGACACCGCGCAGACCGGCGGGATGCGGCGGTTCGCGGCGGTGAGCGGCCGGGCCGTCGGCTCGGAGAAGCTGTGGATGGGCCAGACCCACGTGGCCCCCTCGACCGCGAGTTCCGACCACCACCACGGCGCCTCGGAGACCGCGATCTACGTGGTGTCCGGGCACCCTGAGTTCGTGTTCCTCGACGACGCGGGCGAGACCCCGGAGGAGGTGCGGCTGCGCACGTCTCCGGGCGACTACATCTTCGTGCCGCCCTACGTGCCCCACCGCGAGGAGAACCCCGACCCGGAGGCGGAGGCCGTCGTCGTCATCGCGCGCAGCACGCAGGAGGCCGTCGTCGTCAACCTCCCGGGCCTGTACGCGCTTCCGGCGACGCCGGAGTGACCTCGCCCGCCCGGCGCTGTCACGCCGTCCCGCGGCGCGCGAAGGCGCTGTCGCCGAGCTTCGCGAAGAGTTCGGCGGTGTCCTCGTACACCTCCCGCGCGCCCGCCGCGACGAGGTCCGCGCGGGGCACTCCGCCGCTCAGGACACCGATCGCGTGGAGCCCGGCCGCCCGCGCGGCGCGCATGTCCCAGACCGAGTCGCCGACGAAGACGGACCCCGCCGCCTCGGCGTCGACCTGTTCGAGGGCGTGGAGCACGGGATCGGGGGCGGGTTTGCCCGCCGCCACGTCGTCGGCGCTCGCGGTCGCGTCGATCGCGTCGTCGGCGTCGAGCGCGGCGCGCAGGGCGGCGAGTTCGGGACCGCCCGCCGAGGTCGCGAGGACGACCGGCCAGCCCTCGACGTGGAGCTGGCGCAGGAGGTCGGCGGCGCGGTCGAAGGGCGCGAGACGGTCGTAGTACGTGCCGTACAGGGCCTTGTGCCCGGCGCTGATGTCCGCGTCGCCGTCCCGGTCGTGGTCTTCGCCGAGGACGTGCGCGAGGAGGTCGGCCGAGCCGAGCCCGATCGCGCCGAGAATCCTGGTGAACGGCACCCGGTGCCCGGCCTGCCGCAGCGCCTCCCACCAGCAGACGGTGTGGAGGTGGTTGGTGTCGACGAGCGTGCCGTCCACGTCGAAGACTGCGGCGGGCGTGTTCACGGGGGCCTCCAGCGGGGGACGGGTCGGGCTCGTCAGTGCGGGCGGGCGGTTCCCGCGCCGCGCGGGCCGGTCAGTGCGGGCGGGCGCTTCCCGCGCCGCGCGGGCCGCCCTCGCGGCGCCACGCCCTGGCGAGCGCGGGCGAGGGGCGGACGGGCACCCTGGGCTGCGGTCGCGGGGTGTGTCCCGCGGGGCCGCCGCGCACCCGCCGCACGGCACCGGGGACGGTGGCGGCGACGTGCAGGGCGCGCACGAGCCCCGTGAGGTGGAAGACGCGCCGCGCCGCCGGGTACTCGGCGGCGACGCACAGCACGCCGCCCGGCGCCGTACGGCTCCCCACGCGCAGCAGGATGCGCAGCGCCTGCGGGGTCACGACACGGGACCGCACCCGCACCACGACGATCCGGGCCGGGTGGCGCTCGACGGTCGTGCGCAGGGCCGCCTCGGCGGCCACCTCGTTGTCGAGGTCGACGAGCGTGTCGAAGGGCACGACGAGGAGCGCGGCGGGCGCCTTCTGCGGCGGCGCGGGCGTCTCGGGGGGTGCGTCGGACGTGTCGCTACGGCTCACGGAACCTCCTCACCTTCGAGTGTGCCCCGGGTCACGGGCGGCGCGCAAAGGGTGGGCCTGGCCGTACGGGGCGCTGTACTGGTCCGCCCTCCCCGCACGGGCGCGGCGCGCGGAGGTTGCCACGGCGGGTCACAGAGGTAGTGCGGAGGGGGAGCATGGTACCCACGGGGCGCCGCCACCCCGCCGCCTACACCGGCCCCGCGCCCCGTACCGGCTCCGTCTCCTCCGCGGCGGCGAGCAGGGCGAGCCGGGCCAGCCGTGCGCCGTAGCCGCCGCTCGCGCGCGGGTGCAGGCGGGCCGAGGTGCCCACGGGAGAGCGGCGGGTGCGCAGGACGCGGTGGCCGCCCGACTCCAGGGCGTGGACGAGGGCGCGGTCCTCGCCCGTCGCGAGGGGCGGGAAGCCGCCCACGCCGAGGTAGGCGTCCGCCCGTACGCCGAGGTTGGCGCCGTGGACGTGCGGGTGCCGGGCGCCCCCGGCCGCGCGGTACAGGACCGCCTCGCGGTGGAGCAGCCCGGCGAGGGCGGGGTCCCCGCCCAGCGGCCGTACGGTGCCGACGACGGCGTCCCAGCCGCGCGCCCCCCAGCGCCACTGCCGGGCGAGCCAGTTCGCGGGGACGAGGCTGTCGGCGTCGGTCGAGGCGAGCCACACGCGCTCCGGCGGCTCGTCGAAGAGACCGAGCGCGGCGGCTGCCCCGGCGGCGCGCGCCCGCCCCGGGTTGCGCGCGTCGACCTGTACGACGTGCGCCCCGGCCGCCTGCGCGAGGGCCGCCGTCGCGTCGGCGCAGGCGTCGGCGACGACCACGACCCGCACGCGCGCCCGGACGGGCAGGGCCGGGTGGCGGGCGGCGCGGCGCAGGGCGGCGAGGGCGTGCGGGAGCAGCGCCTCCTCGTCGTGGGCGGGGACGACGACCGCGAGGGCGGCCAGCTCGCGCGCGGCACGCGGGACGTACAGGGCGGGGCTCCCGTACGGCACGGGGGCGCCGTCCGGGACGGGGGTTCCGTGCGCGACGGGGGTCCCGTACGAGGCGGGGGGCCCGAACGGCCCGTACTCGCCGGGCGTTCCGGGCCGTCCGCCGTCCGGCGGCCTGATGCTCACACGAGTCCTTCGTACGCGGCCGGGGACGGCGCGGGCGGTTCGCCCGGCGTGCGGCGGGTGAACGTCTGGAGCACGAAATCCTCCTCACGGTGGTCGAGCCGCAGCGCGAGCCCTTCCTCGCCCCCGAGCCGGTCGGCCAGTTCCGCGCCGGTCAGGCGGTGTTCGGGCACGGGGTGGTTCCAGTGGACGGTGACGAGGGTGCCGCCGGGAGCGAGGGAGTCCACCGTGCGGCGCAGGAGGCGGTCGAGGGCGGGGGCGTCGAAGTAGTAGAGGAGTTCGGAGAGGACGACGAGGTCGAACGTGCCCCCGGGCCACTCCTCGGGCACGGTGAGCCGCGCGACCTCGACGTGGTCGAGTCCGCTCGTGGCCTCACGGGCCCGCTCGACCGCCTCCGGGACGCGGTCGGTGGCGAGCAGCCGCTCGCAGCGGCCCGCGAGCCGCCGCGTCAACTCGCCCACCGAGCAGCCCGGTTCGAAGGCACGACGGAAGTGCGGGCGGGGGAGGGACGCCAGGGTGAGGGCGTACTTGCGCTCCTCGTACCAGCGGCTGCGCAGACCCCAGGGGTCCTCGGCGCCCTCGTACATGGCGGTGAAGTAGCCGGCGGGGGTGCTCATGCGAACCACACCTCGAAGTCACGTACGTGGTGGGCCAGTTCGGCGGGCGGCAGGATCGCCGCGTCCTCGGGGGCCGGGCCGAGCGGCGCGATCTGGCTGCGGAAGCAGGCCACGGCGTCGCGCTTGCGGGCGCGGACGTCGGCGGGCAGGTCGAGGCGCGCGGCGCGGTGCCAGGGCACCCGGGGGTCGTCGGGCCGGGCCCAGTGCCACATCCACACCGGGTAGGCGGCGGAGGGGGCGCCGGTCTCGCGAGCGGCGGCGCGCGCGGCGCGGCCCGTCGCCTCGTGGTCGGCGTGCACGTCGCCCGTCCACGGCGCGAGGACGAGCGCGGCGCCCTCGGTGAGCGGGACGAGCGCCCGGCGCACCTCTTCCTCGTGCGCGGCGACGGCCGTGTCGGGAACGCGCAGGCGTACGGTACGGGCCGCCGAGGCGCCGAGCCGGGCGAGCGCCGCGCGCAGTTCCGTGGCCCGGCGGGCCGCGAGCGCGGGGGGCCGCAGCACGCGCGTGCGCGGGTGCGAGCCCTCTCCGTCGGTGACGGTGACGACGGTGAGCGGGTTCCCGGCGGCGGCGAGCAGCGCGAGCGCCCCGCCCGCGCCGAGGACCTCGTCGTCGGGATGCGCGGCGACCACCACGACGGGCCCTTGCGGCAGGACCACCTCCCGCAGCTCCGCCCACCGCTCCCAGGCCCGCCACAACGCCTCGTCGGTGCCGGGCGCCTGGATGGGGTCGGGGCCGCTCACGTCTCCGCCCGGCCCGCGACGTGCGCGCCGAGGGCGGCGAGGTCGCGTTCGGCGTGGTGCTGGCGCACGTAGACGGTGAGGTCGGCGACGGCGCGGGCGTGCCGGGGGTCGTGGCACAGCGGTCCCGCGCCGGTCGCGCGGCCCACGTGGGTGAGGACGCGTTCGCAGCAGGCGGCGACGAGAGCGCGGACGCGCAGGGCGCGCTGCGCGGCGCCGCCCCCGGTGTCCTGGGGGTCCGCGTCGATCTCGGCGGCGGCGCGTTCCATGACGAGCCCGGCCGCGTACAGCTCGATGTCCACCGCGCCGAGACGGGCGTCGGTGAAGGGGCTCGCCCGGCGCGCGGCGGCACGGCGCAGCGCGCCCGCCACCGCGTGGGCACCGCCCAGCCAGCACGCGGCCACCCCCACCCCGCCGTGCGCGAAGCCGGGCCTGCGCACGTAGGCGTCGATCTCGCCGACCGGCAGCGCGGGCGCGCCGTCGAAGCGCACGTCGGGCGTGTCGGAGCCCGCCATGCCGAGCGCGGGCCAGGTGCCGGGGACAGGCTCGTACGCGGCGGGATCGAGCCGCACCGCGAAGAGCCGCTGGCCGTCCTCGGTGCGCGCGGTGACGAGCGCGTGGGTGCAGGAGTGGGCGCCGGAGGCGTACTGCTTGAGGCCGCTCAGCGTCCAGGCGTCGGCCGCCGGGTCGTGGGTGGCCCGTACCCCCTCGCCGGGTGGTTCGGCAGCCCACACGCCCCAGCGCTGACCGGGCGCGGGCGGCGGCCCGTCCAGCTCGGCGAGGATCGCGAGCGCGTCGGTGTGGCCCTCGACGAGGCGGGCCACGGCGAGGTCCTCCTCGGCGACCCCGCGCAGCCCGGCGAAGCGCAGTCCGGTCGCCCCGCCGCCGGGCAACGGGAAGCGGAGCCCGCCCTCCTCGATCTGCCGCACGGCGACGGCGAAGCGGGCGGCGGTCCCGGCGCGGGCGGAGGCGGCGTCGAAATCGCCCGGCTGGGCGACGCCCGCGTCACCCGGCGGGAGGACAGCCCCGCCGTCCGGGGGCTCGGGGGCGGGCGGGGAGCGGTGGTTCATGGGGAGGTCCTGTCGGTGGGGGCGGCGTGGGGCCGGGACACCATGGGTGCCCGTGCGGCGGCTTTTCATACCTGGGGCGACCGTTCCGGCTGTCGGCGCACGCACGCCCCGGGGGGATCGCGCCCCAGCAGCGCGAAGGCCGCCGGAGCGGCCCCGCACACGCCATCGGAGCGGCCCCGCCCACGCCGCCGGAGCGGCCCCGCGACGGCTCCTTCCGCCCTCCGCTCGCTCAGCTCCCGACCTCGCTCGGCACCTCGCTCACGAGTGCCCGCAGCAGTTGCCTCGTCTCGGCGAGCAGTTCTCCGGCCGGGACGGCGCCCGTGCCGGAGAGCGCGTGGAAGGACGCGTCCAGCACCTCGTACGCCTCGCGGACCTCCTCGGGTACCGCCCGCGACTCCAGTCGGTACGGGGCGCTCGGCTCCCGGCGCGCGAGTGCCTCGTACTCCCGCTCGCACAGCACCGCGAGCGTCTCGGCGAGCCGGGCCCAGTCCGTGAAGAAACCACTGCCGGGCGAGCGCAGCGGGTTGTCGCCCTGCGCGAGGGTCGCGAGGGTGCGGGTGACGGCGCGCAGGTGGTCGGTGACGGCGGTCCAGCGGGCGTCGAGGGCGAGCGGCGGCTGCGGGGCCCGCGCGCGGCGCAGCCGCAGTCCCGGGTTGAGACGCGAGCTCTCCTCGCCGCTCAGCCTGGCCTCCCGTACCTGCCGCAGCGACTCCTCGACGTGCCGGGCCCCGTCGTGCCAGTCCAGTGCCTGTTCCGCCGACCACTCCCCCCGGAGGCCGCCCGCGATGTCCCGCAGCAGCCGGCCGGTGTCGCGCGGCAGCCGCAGCAGCCGGTCGCCCGCGTTGCGCAGGTGCACCGGGGGCAGCACGAAGGCGTTGACGGCGATGCCGATGACGGCGCCGATACCGGTCTCCAGGAAGCGGTGGCCGATCTCGGTGGGGCTCACCGAGGTCGCGGTGATGACGAAGAGCGCGGTCGTCGCCCCGTAGATCCCCTGCGCGCCGAGCCGCCGGTAGGTGCCGACGAGGACCAGTGGCGGCAGCGCGAGGGCCATGGCGCCGAGGGTGTCCCCGCGCGTGAGGGAGAGCGCCGCGGCGGCGGAGAGGGTGCCGATGAGGATGACGGCGAGCTGCTGGAGCCCGGCGCGCAGCGAGCGGTAGACGGTCGCGTCCACGAGCGCGAGCGCGGTCCAGGGGGCGAGCAGCGCCATCGGTGCCTTGAGCCACCACCCGGCGAGCGCCCAGGCGGCGATCGCGGCCCCCGCCGCCTTGAGCGACTGCACGACGGAGTCGCGCTCGGGCCCCGGCTGCCGGAACACGGTCCGCACGGTCGCGACGACGGCCGCCGTCTCCTTGCGGGCCCAGCGCCCGGTGTCCCTCGGCCCCACCGGCGACCTCCTCGTATGCGGTGACACGGTGGGTACCCCCTCACGGGACGCTCACGCGAAAGGCGCGCCGGGGGAGGTCCGGGACAAGGGGGCGGACGGGGGCGCCCGGAAAACGGGCGTCCGGGAGAGAGGCGCCCGGAAGGGGGCGTTCGGTCCGGGAGCGGGCGTTCGGTCCGGGAGAGGGCGTCCGGCGCGGCGGGAACGTCCGGAAAAAGGGTGGCACTCCCCCTCCCCCGCGCCTACGCTCGCCCCGATGACGACATACCTCGCTCTCCGAGAGGAGGCCCCACGCCCGCACGGTGAGTGCTGATGCTCACTGCCGAGGCGTTCGGGGACTCCCCACCGCACCGCCCGGACGGGTCCGGGCCGCGCCCGGCTGATTCCGGGCCCCACGACCAGCGGCTTCTCTTCTGGCGACGCGTGCGCGCGTGGGCCGTGCCGCCCCGCATGATCGAGACCGCGACACGGCGGCGTGCCGCCGGAGACTGGGCGGGGGCCTGTGCCGCCGCCGACGTCGACGTCTCCTTCGGGCTCCGCGCCGTCCGGCACCGCTGGGGCGAGGCGCTCGCGTCCCGGCTCAGGGACGATCTGCGGTCGCTGGCACCGGACTTGCTGCGCTGGCACTTCCCTCGTACGGGCCCTGACGGGCTGCTCCGGTCGGGCACGGCGGTGACCCTCGCGCGGTACGCGGCCGGGACCGGCAGGCCCGTGCACCTGCTCGCGGGGACGCCGCCCGCCTCCGTACGGGCCGGGCAGCGCCTCACGCTGTGGCTCGGCGACCGTCCGGGACCCGACTGCCCTGCCCCGGACCGCCGTTTCCGCCTCGATCTGCACCGGCACCTGTGGGACGCCGGGCGCAGTGGCGAGCTGCGCGAGCGCGCGGTGATGCGCCCTCCCGCCGAACCTCCGCCGTGGCAGCACCTGTTGGGCTCGGAGTCGTACGCGTACGGGCGGTGGGGCGCGGAGGCCGCGCTCCTGCTGCGCGCCGAGGGGCGCGGGGACGCGGGGCGCGTGCTCGTGCGGCTGGGCCGTTCGCGGCGGCTGCTCCTGCACGTGCGGGACGGGTCCGTGACCGCCGCCAATGAGGTGCGCGCCCGCGCCTGTCCGGGTGTCCCCACGCTGCCCGACGCGGCTGTCCGGGTGCCGCCCGACGTGGAGTTGCTGCGCGCCGGGCTCCTCACCCCGGACGCGCTGCACCCGCTCGTCGCCGCCGCCCTCGCCCCGGACACGCCGCACCCGCTCGTCACCCCGGACACGTCCGGCCCCGTACCGCGACGGCCGCCGGGATCGGACGTGTTGCGGATCGCGTGCCAGGGCGCGCGCCACCGGCTCGGACGCACGCGTGTGGACGGGCCGCTCGTCGCGCTCGACCACACCCAGGAGGAGCTGGAGCGCGAGGGGTTGCTCGTCCTGCTCGGCGGACCCCCGCTCCCCTGTCTCGCCGCGCTCCGCGAGGCCGAGCGCTCGCTCGACGCCCACCCCGAGGTGCGCGAACTGCTGCGGTACGGGGACGTGGCGGGCGCCACCGAGCGCGTCACCCAGCTCTTCGGCCCGCGACACGAGCTGCCCGAAGGGGAGTTGCGGACCGCGCTGGAAGAGGCGGGCCGACGGCGGCTCCGCCACGACCTGCACCGCACCGGACTGTCCCCGGCCCAGCGCGTAGCCCTTCCCCCGGCGCCCCGCCGCCGACCCGCCCCCTGAAGCGCACGTCGCCCACTCGCCGCCCCACCGCTCGACCACCGCACGTTCCCTCCTCACACCCTCAGGTGATGCCCCATGCCACGAACCGCTGCCGCCACCCGCGCCCGGACACCCGACGCGCCCCCTTCCCCGGCCACCGCTCCCGCCCCCTCCCCTCTCGACACCGCGACCGCGCTCCTCGGCCTCCTCGCCGACACCACCACCGAGCCCCGCCCGAACGACGACCTCGAAGCCCTCACGCTCGCCGTGGCCGCCGACCTGCCGGTCCTGCTGTGGGGCGAGCCGGGCATCGGCAAGACCGCCGCGCTCACGCAGCTCGCCGAAAGCCTCGATCTCCCGCTCACCACGGTCATCGCGAGCGTCCACGAGCCGTCCGACTTCTCGGGGCTGCCCGTCATCGGTCCCGACCCGGCGAGCGAGGGCATCCCGATGGCCCCGCCGGACTGGGCGGTGCGGCTCGTGCGCGCCGGTCGCGGGCTGCTCTTCCTCGACGAGTTGTCCACCGCTCCCCCGGCGGTGCAGGCCGCGCTCCTGCGGCTCGTGCTCGAACGGCGCGTCGGCGCGCTGCGGTTGCCGCCGGCGGTCCGTATCGTCGCCGCCGCGAACCCGCCCGCATCGGCCGCCGACGGCTGGGAGCTGAGCCCGCCGCTCGCCAACCGCTTCGTGCACCTCACGTGGCGCCACGACCCGCGCGTGGTCGTGCGGGGGCTCGGCGGTACATGGCCGGTGGCCGCGCTGCCCGCGCTCGACGCGGGGCGGCTCACCGAGGCCGTCGCGTACGCGCGGCAGGCGGTGTGCGGCTTCCTCACCGCCCGCCCCACCCTCGTCCACCGGCTCCCCTCCACCGAGACCGTGCGGGGCAACGCGTGGCCCTCGCCCCGCAGTTGGGACATGGCGCTGCGGCTCACCGCCTTCGCCTCGGCGGCGGGGGCCGGGCGGGACGTCCTCGCGCTCCTGGTGCGCGGCGCGGTCGGGGACGGACCGGGGTACGAGTTCCTCGCGCACCTGGACCGCATGGAGCTACCCGACCCGGAGGACCTGCTCGCCGACCCCGCGCACGCGGTGCTGCCGGAGCGCGGCGATCGCAGGCAGGCGGCGCTGGACGCGGTGGTCGCGGCGGTCAACGCCCGCCCTGAGCAAGGGAGATGGCAGGCCGCCTGGGAACTCCTCGCCCATGCCGCGCGTACCGGGGCCCCCGACCTGCTCGTGACCCCGGCGAGCACGCTCGCCGCGCTGCGCCGCCCGGACTGGCCGGCACCCCCGGCGATCGAAGGGCTCTCCGGGGTCGTCGCGCTCTCGCACCGCGTGGCGCGCGCGGGAGCGGAGGCGGACGAGGAGACTCGGCGCACGGCGGAGCGGGAACGGGCGGAGACGTGGCGATGACACGAAGGGACACGCCCTCCGCCATACCGCCGCGCACCGCCGTACCACCGCGCTCCGCGCCCATACCACCGCGCGCCGTTCCCGTACCGTCCGCCGCGCCCTCCACCCCCCTCGACACCGACAAGCTCTACGCCGCCCGGCTCCTGGCCGTCCGCCACCGCCCCTACCTCGCGACCGCGCTCTTCGCGCTGTCCCCCGTCCCCTCGGCGCGCGTGCCGACGATGGCGGTGGACCCGTACTGGCGGCTGTACGTGAACGCCGTCTTCCTCGCGCGCACGCCGCTCGCCGAACTCGCGGGGGTGTGGGTGCACGAGGTCTCGCACCTGCTGCGCGAGCACCACGACCGCGGCGAGCGGTACGTGGCGCTGCACGGCGCGGACGGTCCGGGGGAGCGGCTGCGGGTGAACATCGCCGCGGACTGCGAGATCAACGACGACGTCTACGGGGACGGGCTCGCCGCACCGCGCGGAGCCGTACAGCCTGCCCATCTCCATCTCGAATCGGGCGCGTTGATGGAGGACTACCTGCGCCGGTTCCGCCTCGGGCCGGGCACCGCGCACCTCGCGTGGCTGGAGTGCGGCAGCGGCGCGGACGGTCTGCCGCGACGCTGGGACCTGGGCCCGGACGGAACTGACGCGCTGGGCCGCCGGGACAGGGACGCGGTGCGCTTCCGTGTGGCCCGCGCGCTCAAGGGCGCACCGGGCAGCGCCCCGGCGGGCTGGCAGCGCTGGGCGGAGCGGGTCGTCCACCCGCCGCAGCCGTGGCAGCGGTTGCTCGGCGCGGCGGTGCGGTCCGCGGCCACGGCGGCGGGCCAGGGCTCCGACTACCGCTACGGCCGCCCGCCCCGCCGCGCGGCGGCGCTCCCGGAAGCGGTCCTGCCGAGCCTGCGCCGCACGCCGCCGCGCGTCACGGTGGTGATCGACACCTCGGGCTCGGTGAGCGACGCGGAACTCGGCTCAGCCTTACTCGAACTGGCGGCGATCGCACGGGCGTTGGGCGGGCGCCGCGACCTGGTCAAGGTCATCTCCTGCGACGCGGCGGCGTCCCGCGCCACCACCCTGTGCGCGGCGGCCGACCTCCCCCTCACGGGCGGCGGAGGCACCGACCTGCGGACCGCCTTCCCCCGCGCCCTCGCCACCCGCCCCGACACCCTCGTCGTCCTCACCGACGGCCAGACCCCCTGGCCCGCCGCCCGCCCACCCTGTCGCACGATCATCGGCCTCTTCCCCCGCGAGACCGCCTACGACGAGGACGACGACACCTACACCCCCACGGGCCCCCCGGCCTGGGCCCGGGTGGTGGAGATCGGGTGAGGTCTCACACCGCCCCTCACACCAGGTCCCGCCCCACCCGTTCGCTCCAGTTCCGCGAGAACACCCGCTCCCCGCCCTCGAAGGCGTCGAGCGTCGCGTGGACGTGGAAGTGGTCCGCGTCGCACGTGAGGGTGGTGGTCGTCTCGGTGCGGGTGTCCCAGTCGCCGCGCGAGAAGCGCATCGTCCAGGCGGAGTGGCCGCGCGGCGAGGTGAAGTCGTCGGCGCTCCAGTCGTAGCGCTCGACGGCCCGGCGGCCGACGTCCAGGTCGATGGCGGAGTAGTGCGTCGTGCCGCTGTCCTTCACGATGTCGAGGGACCCGTGGTAGTCGACGAGGTCGCGCGAGACGCGCCAGGACTGCTCGGGCGGGACGCGCTGCTCGGTCGCGAGGGGGCGCGCCGCCTCCGGCTCGCCGAAGGAGATGCCCTCGTCAGGCGCCGGGACCGGGCGGACCGGGAGCGTCAGGGTGCTCGTGCGCGCCCGCACCGCGAGCATGACCGGCTCGGGCGGGGGCCAGGCGAGCGGCCAGTAGGAGGTGGAGAGGGACAGGCGCAGGCGGTGACCGGCCGGGAATGCCTGCGCGATGCCGTTGAGCCGGACCGTGGCACGGTACGTGCGGCCCGGTTCCAGGGGCTCGGGGGCCTCGCTCCCGTCGCGGCGGGTGAGGTTGAGGATGCCGTACGAGACCCGCGTCGACGCACCACCGGGTGCCACGTCCGAGAGCCGCGCCGCCACCTGGGCGACGGGCCGGTCCACGGTGAACTCCAGCTCGACGGTCGGCGCCCCCAGGATCTCCAGGCGCTCCGCGAGGACGCCGCTGTCGAAGACGAGCGAGCCGCCGTCCTCCTCGCGCTGGTCGTAGGGCAGGTCAGGCGGCGCGTTGTACGAGGCCCACTTGCCCGCGTACTGGCCGACCGAGAGCGGCGAGGAGACGGTGAGCCATTCGTCGGGCCCCCCGTCCGGGGCGCCCGGCTCCTCGATGCGGTGTGCCGTCAACGGGTGCACGCGCGACCGCACTTGGGGGGAGGGCAGGCTCGGCTCGCCGACCCAGCGGCCGGGCCGCTCCTCGTAGGCCGTCGACGGCGGGACGCTCTCCTGCATCCAGGACTTCAGCATCGGCCCGTCCATGACGCCGTTCTCCTCGCCCTTGAGCCAGTGGTCCCACCAGCGCACGACCTCCTGGAGGTAGCCGATCGCCGGGCCGGGCTCGCCGAGGTGCGGGAACTTGTGCGACCACGGCCCGATGAGGCCCTTGCGGGGCACGTCGAGGTGTTCGAGGAGTCGGGTGACGGCGTTCGAGTAGCCGTCCGCCCAGCCGCTGGAGGCGAGCACGGGCACCCGTACGGCGCCGTAGTCCTCGCACACCGAGGCGTGCCGCCAGTACGCGTCGCGGCGCTGGTGGCGCAGCCACTCGACGACCCACGGGCCGCTCGCCGCGAGGCGCTCGTGCCACATGTCGCGCCACCGCTCCCCGACGACCGCCGGGTCGGGCGGGCACGTCGCGTAGGCGAACATCGTGCCCGCCTCGGCGAGGTTGTCCGAGAGCATGGCGCCGCCCATGTAGTGCATGTCGTCGTCGTAGCGGTCGTCGGTGAAGGAGGCGAGGACGACGGCGCGCAGGCTCGGCGGGCGGCGGGCGGCGGTCTGGAGCGCGGCGAAGGCGCCCCAGGAGATGCCCATCATGCCGGTCGCGCCGTCGCACCACGGCTGCTCGGCGAGCCAGGCGAGCACCTCCTCGGTGTCGCGCTGCTCCTGCTCCAGGTACTCGTCGAGGAGTACGCCCTCGGAGTCCCCCGTACCGCGCAGGTCGAGCCGCACGCAGGCGTAGCCGTGCCCGGCGAGGTAGGGGTGGTGCATCGAGTCGCGCACCGAGCTCAAGTCCCGCTTGCGGTACGGGATCGCCTCGAGGACGGCGGGCACGGGCTCCGTGTCGGACGAGACGGGCCGCCACACGTGCGCCGAGAGCCGGACGCCGTCCGGCATCGTGACGAGGACGTGCTCCTCTTCCTTCACGGGGTGCGGGAGTTGGCTGACGTAACGCATAAGTCCTTTCCGGTACGGGGCTCTTCGGCGGTGACGCGGCGACGCGGTCGCCTCAGACGTCCTGGATCTCGAAGCGCAGCCCCCGTACCGCACGGTCGTACTTGGCCTCCAGCTCCTTGTCGCTGTCGGCCCCGACGTACAGGTGCGCCAGCTCGGAGGAGTAACTGTCCTGCCCCGGCATCTCGGAGAGCCGTACGCCCTCGTCCGGCACGATCACGACCTTCACGCCCGGCACCTCGCGCTCGATCTCCGCGATCTCCCCGGCGGTCGGTACGCGGTCCACGATGCCGTCGCGGAAACGGCGGTAGTACCACTTCGCGCCGTACTCGTACTGCCCGTGCCCCTGCGCCACGCGCGGGTCGCGGCCGAGGGCGAGGCTCAGCATGCGGTGGTGGTTCGGGACACCGTCGACGTGCGCGAACATCTCGGCGTGCGACTGCGAGTGGCGCGGGTTGATCTCCAGGATCTTCACGTCGCCGGTCTCGGGGTCGTAGAAGAACTCGATGCTGAACGTCGCCGCGTCGAGCCCGGTCCGCTCCATGACGCGCCGCGAGATGTCCACGACGCGTCGCGTCGTCTCCTCCGGCAGGTCCGCCGGGTACTGGTGGCGCAGGAAGCAGGCGCTGTTGGGGTACGTGTGCGAGTCGAGCACCCCGTAGACGACGACCTCGCCGTCGTGCACGTACCCCTCGACCGCGAACTGCACCCCCGTCAGCGCCTCCTCGGCGAGACACGCGGCACCGCCCGCCTCGGCGATCTCCGGCGGCAGGTCGATGCCGTCCATGAGCCGCGTGAACGGCCCGCCGACGCGGCCGATCCCGGCCCGTATCTCCGCCACGGCCTTGCGGAACTCCGCCTCGTCCTTGACCCCGAAGGCCAGCTCCGACGAGTACGACTTCACGGGCTTGAGCCACATCGGGAAGGACACGCCCTCGGGCGGGCGCGGCTCGGTCTCGTCGAGGTCCACGAGCCCGAACCCGGGCACGGCCTCGGGCGCGGCCTCGCGCTGGATGAGCCGGCTCCAGTACTTGTGCTCGCACCGCACGATGGACTCGACACTCGTCGCCTGCAGGCCGCGCTCGGCGCACAGCAGCGGTACGAGGGCGCTCACCGGGAAGTCCCAGTACCCGACCACGGCGTCCACGCTCCCGTCGAACGCGTCGAGCGTGGCGCGCGCCTTGGCGAGCAGACCGTCGAAGTCGATCTCGCCCTCCTGGAGCTCGGCGACCGTGAGGAGCGGACGGAAGGTCAGCGCGTCGGCGCCGGGAACTTCGCGGAGCGTTTCGAGGTTGTCGTCGTCGAGCCCGACGACGAAGACGTTGAGGCTCTTGTTTCCGCGCGTTTCGCTCATAAATGCTCCTGTATTGATCGATTGCCGGGGTTCGGCGCGAGTACCCGAGGGGTGGAGCGGCAAACGAAGCCGGACGGAGGGAACGGCACAAGAGGCGGGGCCGGGCACGCGTCGGCCGGGGCGGCTCGCGCCAACGCGACGGCGCCTCACGGCTCACGCCGTTCGCGCAGGTGGCGGGGGCGTCGTCAAGGGCAAACGATCCGGGATGAGTCCGGTACGCCGGGGCGGCCCCGAGCGCCGTCTCGTACCGTCGTGGAGGGCTCGGGCCCCCTGTGGGCCCCGGTCTCCTCTTTCTGACCCACGGTGAAAAGCAGCCGTCGCTTCGCTTGTCCGGGCCCGTTGCTTCGCGGTCGGCCACCTCGTGAGGCGGACGTGTTGTCGGCGAAGGAGGGCGTGCACGTGTCGGGAACGGTGCTCCGAGAACGTGGTGGCGTGCTACACACCGGTAGGCAGGGACTGGGAACCGGTCGCGAACAAGTCCGCTCCGACCGGCTCGGCTTCGTGCTGTCCGCTCGACCTATAACGACACCCTCCGGGCCCTGCGGGAGACCGGTCGCCCGCACCACCCCGCCACCGTGGCCCGCCAGGCGGTGCGGACGGTGTCGATCTTGTCGGCCGGGACGGCTGGGCGGTGCCCGCCCTTCTTGTTCTTGGCCTCGGCGGCCCGGAGCTCGTCGCAGGTCAGCTCTCGTCGGAGGTCGCGTCGGACTTCCTCGGCCGCTACGCCCTCACCCGCCCGCCGACGGCCCGGCCGCGCCCGGTGCCTGATCCGGACACCGACGAGAAAGCGGCCGACGACGAGATCAGCTGACCGCTCCCCAGCGGTCACGTCGTTCTGGTTGCTACTCGGCCTGCAGGACGAAGAAAAGGAAGCAGAGGAATCGTGGCTCGGCCGCGATGGCCTCGGGGAACATCTCGCGGGCGGCGGGATCGGGATCAGGCTCGCTGATGACCGTTATCCGGAAACCGGCCCCGAGGAAAGCCTCGATCATCGCGTGCAGCGGCCTGTGCCATCTGCTCACCAGGGCGGTCTGGCCGCCGATGGTCCACTCCACGGTCCACCTCGTGGTGTCGAAGTATGTGCACTCGGCCTCGCGACCGGCCTCACGGTGGATGAGATTGATGGCAAACGGATGGTCGACAGACGCGATCAGCCGACCCCCGGGCCTGAGTACGCGTCGCAGCTCGGCCAGCGCCGGTCCCCAGTCCTCCAGGTAGTGCAGCACCAGGGACGCCGTCACATCGTCGAACGTGTCATCAGCGTAAGGAAGCGGGCCGCCCAGGTCCGCCACCTGCAGGTCCGCAGCGTCGCCGAGCCGCTGCCGGGCCAGCTCCAGCAGCCCGGCACTCGTGTCGAAGCCACTGACATCGGCGCCACGGTCGCGCAGCGCGGCAGACAGGGCCCCCGAGCCGCAACCGGCGTCGAGGATCCGCCGGCCGGTCACGTCTCCAGCGAGGGCCAGCATCGCGGGCCGTTCGTAGTAGGCATTGACCAGATTGGTTTCGTTTGCGGCCGCGTACGCCTCAGCGAAGCCGTCGTAGTCGTTGGCCTTCGACGGATCCACACTCACTGCGGACGGCGAGACCAGCTTGGTGGAAATCGAGTGCTCCTGGCGCTCGCTTGGGATCATGGTGCGGGAGACGCGCGCTGCTGCAGTACGGTTCCTGGCCGCGGTCAACTGCTGCGCCGCGTCGTCACATGGGTCGAGGTCGTCCACCCCGGAGTCCTCTTCCTGTCGGGCCACGCCGGTGCGGCGGGCCCTCCCGGAGTCCAGCAAGCGCCCCGGTGCTGGTGCCGGAGAGCCGAAGCGCGAGCGCGAGGCGCCCCGGGCCCGCGAGCACCGGTGCCGAGACGGTCGGAGAGGTCCGACTCGGGTACGCCCGTGCCTCGGCTGCCCGGCAGTACCTGGACGCACCCCACCGCCGAGGCCGGGGTGACCCGGGTTTCGGAGAGAGTCCCCGCCCGTGCCGCCATCCGCCCACACTCGGAGGCGGCCGTCAGAGTCGCCGGGGAGATCCTTTCCTCCGGCGTGCACGTCACCCCTCGCCGTCCACGAGCACAAACGGCGCGGCCTCGGCATCGCTCTCGCCATGTCCGCCCAGGAAGGGCAGCGACGTCGGCTGCAAATTCCTTCCCGGACAGCTGAAGGGCCCGCGCGACACCGGCGGCATGCCCTCCATGGCCCTCCGCCTGCGCGACGAGAAGGACATGAGCCTGCGCGACATCGCCAAGCGGCTCGTCATCACGGGCACGGAGAAGGGCAGCACTCCTCACCGGCCACCGTCATGCGAGCGCGGCGCGAACACGACGAAGAGGCAGAGGCACTGACGAGCGCCTGACCGCTGCGAGCTCTGTCGCTGATTTGCGCCGTGGGTCAGAGACAGGAGACCCCGGCCGCTGCCGGTAGGGGCCAGGAAGCGCGTACGCGTGGCGGTCGGTGTGCTCGGCTCATCGGCCCTCCCGCCGACGAGGCCGCGCTGCCATGGAGGGACCGCGTCGGGGAAGCCTCCGCCCTCGCGGTACCCACTCGCGCGGCGGGCGCGGCGGGGCAGGAACAAGAGACGGGCGGCGCCCGGCCGGAGTACGAGACGGGCGCCGCCCGGGGTGGCGCTCGGCCTCCCCCGGGCGGCGCCCAGTCGCGTGGGGGTGCTCGTCCCCTCGCTCGTCAGTGCGTCGGCACGCCCTCCCGGTCGACGTGGACGCCGTTGACGGTGAGGGTCCCGTCCCGGTGCGCGGCGACCTTCGCGGTCATCGCCGCCGCGAGGTTCAGCCGCTGCCAGCTTCCCGGCGCTCCGTCCTCGTCGAGGGCGTACCCCGAGGGGAGCTGGGTCGCGGCCAGGACGGTGCGGCGCTGCGCGGCGGACAGCTTCGGCAGGGCCGTGCGCAGGAGGTCCTCGGCACCCGCGGGCACGGCCGGGGGCAGGTCCTTCGTCCCGATCCGGGGGAAGCCGTAGGTCAGCCGGTGGGTGTAGACGTCCAGCGCCTCGTCCGTGGGCAGGTAGGGACGGTCGTGCGCGATGCACCGCGCGAGGGTGTCACCGGCTCCCGACTCGCGGCACTTCCGCGCGAGCACGGCCCGCAGTTCGTCCTGGGCCTGTTCCAGCAGGGTGCGGAACCCGGGGTCGGACCAGCGGCCCTGCGCGGTCCGCTCCCCCACGATCCGGCCGCCCATGATGTCGGTCGGGTAGTGGAAGGCGAGCAGGATGCGGTGCTCCCCGTACTCGGAGGCGCGGGCGAGGATCTGCGGGGCGAGTTCGGGCAGAAGGGTGGCCAGCACGATGCCCTGCGCGTAGCCGTGGCTCGTGTGCCCGCTGGGGAAGGAGCCGTCCTTCGCCAGGCCGTCGTAGCCACCGCGACTGTCCCACGGCTTGATGAGACCGTCCTCATCGGTGAAGCCCATGCGGACGAAGGGGCGTTTGTACTGGTAGGTGTTCTTGGCCGTCTGGTACCAGTCCGCCGAGGAGCCCGGGGTGTGTTCGACACGTCCGGACAACAGCGCTTCGGTACGCGGCAGTTCGCCGTTCTTCAGCGCCTGCGCGTAGAGCGTGCCGAGCCGGGCGCCCAGGCCGTCGGCCATCGTCCGGTAGGGGCTGCTCCTGCCGTCGATCAGTGCCTCGTGCACCTCGGGGTCGGTGGCGTCGGCGGGCGCGTTGTTGATGTCGACGACCGTCCGGTCGTTCAGCGCGGTCAGCTCGTCGTAGCGCGTCCCCGCGGGCAGGGCCTGGTTCTCTCCCATGAGGGACGGGGTGTCGCGCGCCTCGGTGAACGAGCGCAGGAGCCACGTGAAGTAGTCGCCGCCGTCGGGAGCGGCGGGCAGCCGGTCGGAGTCGTGGACGGTGCTGAGCTGCTCGTCGGTGAAGGGCAGTGAACCCTGGGCCGGTACCAGCGATTCGAGGCGGAAGTAGGCGTCGGAGCTGGTGCGGTCGCACTGGTGCACCTCCACGGCGAGCGTGTTGGTGCCCGCGCGGAGGGCGGAGGCGGGGACGACGAAGGCGGTGCGGAGAGGGTCGCCCTGCCCTGAGGTGCCCTCGGGGGTCTGGTACTGGAGGTTCTTCGTGATCGCCCCGTCGTTGCGTCCCGCGAGGCGCCGGCCGTTGAGGTAGACCGTCACCGTGTCGTCGTGGACGACGGTGCCGACGAGCCCGCCGCTCGCGTCGATCGTCGCTCGGTCCATGGTGAAGTCGGTGCGGAAGAAGTACGCCTCGACGGTGTCGCCCGTGGAACCGTCCTTGTGCAGGTTCAGCCGGGTGCGCACGGGGAAGTCCGGGCCGAGGTCGGTGCCCTGGTTCTTGACGCCGAAGGGACCGGCGGCCGTCTTCCACGGGACCCCCCGCGGCGGGGAACCGGGGCGGGTCCAGGCCGTGCGGTCCGCGTCCCCGGCCGCCGGGTCGACGCCCGGCGCGTCGAGATAGGTCCAAGTGGTGGACGCGTCGAGGAGGGGCTTGCCGAGCTTGATGTCGTCGATCCAGCCGGAGATCCGGGAACCGGCCTTCGCCGCCGGATCGTCGTAGCGCAGCCTGACCTCGGTGATGCGCCTCCCGGCGAGGGCGCCGAGGCCGACGGAGACGGTACGCCACCCGCCGGGGGCCGCCGCCTCCTCGCGCTTACCGGCCGGGCGGGTGGTGCGGACGCGGGGGTGGCGTCCTTTCGCGGCGGTGTGGACGACGTCGACGCTCACGTGCGCGGAGGCGGCGTCCTGCGGCCGGACCGCGTAGCTCAGCGTCGCGCCCTCGCCGAGGGGCACGTCGAGGCCGGACCGCAGCACCACGGAGGACCGCGCCGGGCCGGACTTCGGGACCTGCGCCGCGTACCGCAGCGCGTACGAGCCGTCGGCGGCTCCGCCCGCGTCGGCGTTCTCGACCGCGACGCCGAGCGGCGAGGTCCCGGCGTCCGGGAGGCCGCGCGGCGTCCAGTCCGCGAGCTGGAGCTTGGTGCGGTCACCGGTCGCGCCCTCGCACCTGTCGGCGCAGGTGTCCGTCAGGCGGAGCTGGTAGTAGCGGTACGCGCGCGTGGTGGCCAGCGCGTAGAAGTTGCTCTGCCCCCGGGCGGCGAACCGCTGGTCCTTCTCCTCGCCGAGCGCGCTCCACGAGCTGTCGTCGGCGTTCTCGGCGGCGGCGGCGCTGTTGCTGCCCAGGACGGTCCAGGCGGCGGGGTCACGCGGCGGGGCGTCGTTGGCGGAGGTGAGGGAGTAGCCCGAGAGCGCCTGCGGCGAGCGCAGCTCGTAGATCACGTGGACCGGTCGGGCGTCCGTCGGCCGGCCGCTGCCGCTCGCGTACCACTTGGTCGCGCTGTCCTGGTCGAAGAGGCTGTCGGCGTTCTCGTCGACGCTGGTGGCGTTGGCGTGGTCCGAACGCGCCTTCACTACCCGCGCGGTGGGTCCCGCCGTCTCGCCCCGCAGGTTGCGCGCCGCTCCCGCCGCCGGGAACCCGGCGGGCCGCGAGGTGCCGGGCTCGTACGAGGCGGACCAGTACCCTCCGGCCGGTGGGGAATCGTCCGGCGGTCCGCCGGTCACGGCCGCGACGGGCTGCCCGCCGAGCGGGACCAGTACCAGAGCGGCGAGGATCGCCACGAGTCCACGGCCGGATCTCCCGAACACGCGCACGCACCCACTTCCTGGCCTCACGACCTCCCGGCGAGACGACGACGGCCTCACGCGGACAACGTTGTCAGCACCGTCGAGCGTGACGGCCGCCCACCAGAGGTGTCAATGCTCGCGGCATCGTATGTTCCGCTCCCGGCAGCAGAGTTGAGCCAACCCCTCTGCCGGAGGGATGCCCCGGAGGCGCGTCGCCGACCGCCGAGAAAGCGCCCCCGCGAGGTCCCCTGGGCACTGCCCCGCGGATCGAAGAACGTTCCCACCGGCACCCCGGACCGGGTCGCGGGGCGGGACACGGCAAGCTCCGCGCCACCCCCGCCCGGCAGGTGATCCGCGACCCACCCAGCGATCCCCCGTCGAGCGGCGGGAGCCGGCCTCTCGCGAAGGCTCCCCGACCCCCTTTCATGAATCGATTCATAGACACAGCCACCCTCACACCCCCCACCAGGAACGCATCCCCCGCTCCACCGGCAGCCCTCCACCCGCGCGTTACCCAATCGTGCCCCACACCACCAATCCCGCACTCCGCCCGCCCGTATCGCCCCATACGCAGAAATAGGCAGTCGCACGCGCGAGGCCCCCGACGCTCCCCGCGCCGACATCCCACGTCTCACCCCTTGACCGCCCCTCCGCGAGCGGGCTAGCTTCCCGGCAACTTCGCTGAAACATTTCACACGCTGCTTGTCGGCGATCCGGTCCCTGCCGCTCCCGTGCGTCACCTCCGCGTCCGTACGGCCGCTCCCCCCTTCGCACCTCTCACGGAGACACGTCATGTCGCATCCCGAACCGGAGTCCGTTCCGGTCCTCGCGCTGGAGGAGGTGACCAAATCCTTCGGCGCGGTGCGCGCGCTGCGCGGCGTCTCCTTGCGGCTGTACGCGGGCGAGGCGCACGCCCTCGCCGGCGAGAACGGCGCGGGCAAGTCGACGCTCATCAAGACCCTGGCCGGTGTGCACCGGGCCGACAGCGGGCGCGTCCTGCTCGACGGCGCCCCCGTCCAGTTCCACGGCCCCGCCGACGCGCGGGACGCGGGGGTCGCGGTCATCTACCAGGAGCCCACGCTCTTCCCCGATCTGTCGATCGCCGAGAACATCTTCATGGGCCGTCAGCCGCGCCGCGCCCTCGGCCGCGTCGACCACCGGGCCGTCAGGGAGGCGACCGCCGGGCTCTTCGCGCGCCTCGGCGTCCCGCTCGACCCGGACCAGCCCGCGCGGGGCCTGTCCATCGCCGATCAGCAACTCGTCGAGATCGCCAAGGCGCTCTCCTTCGACGCGCGCGTCCTGATCATGGACGAGCCGACGGCCGCGCTCACCGGCAGCGAGGTGGCGCGGCTCTTCGGCGTCGTCAGGGCTCTGCGCGAGCAGGGCGCGGCGGTCCTGTTCATCTCGCACCGCCTGGAGGAGATCTTCGCGCTGTGCCAGCGCGTCACGACGCTGCGCGACGGCGCCCTCGTCTCCACGAGCCCGCTCGACGGGCTGAGCGAGGACGCCCTCGTACGGGCCATGGTCGGCCGGGACCTCGACGCGCTGTACCCGAAGCAGGACGCCGAGGTCGGCGACGTGGCCCTCGGCGTGCGGCGCCTGACGCGCGAAGGGGTCTTCACGGACGTCTCCTTCGAGGTGCGGCGCGGCGAGATCGTCGGTCTCGCCGGGCTCGTCGGGGCGGGGCGCAGCGAGGTCGCGCGCGCCGTCTTCGGCGTCGACCGCTTCGACGGCGGCGAGGTCGAGGTGCTCGGGCGGCGGCTCACGCCCGGTGCGCCGAGCCTCGCGATGCGCGCCGGGCTCGCCCTCGTACCCGAGGACCGGCGCGCCCAGGGCCTCGTGATGGACATGTCCATCGCGCGCAACATCGGCCTGACCGGCTTCGCCGACACGAGCCGCGCGGGCCTCATGAACCGCGCGGCGGAGCGCAGCCGCGCGCTGGACTGGGCCGTGCGGCTCCAGGTGAAGTACACGCGCCTCGCGGACGTCGTCGGCACGCTCTCCGGCGGGAACCAGCAGAAGGTCGTGCTCGCCAAGTGGCTCGCGACCGCGCCGCGCGTGCTCATCGTCGACGAGCCCACGCGCGGCATCGACGTCGGCACGAAGGCCGAGGTGCACCGTCTGCTGTCCTCGCTCGCCGCCGAGGGGGTCGCGGTGCTGATGATCTCCTCGGACCTCCCGGAGATCCTCGGCATGGCGGACCGCGTCCTCGTGATGCACGAGGGCCGTCTCACGGCGGAGCTGACGCGCGCCGAGGCGACGGAGGAGTCCGTGATGGCCGCGGCGACGGGGAGGGCGGCATGAGCGCGTCCACCGCCCCGGTCCCCGCCACCACGTCCGCCCCGGGCCGCAAGCTGCTCGACCGGGTCCTCAAGGCCCGCGAACTCGCCGTCGCCGCCGTGCTCGTGGTCATGCTCCTCGCGACCCAGCTCTCCCACACCGGGTTCCTCTCGCAGCAGGGCATCAAGGACCTCCTGCTCAACGCGACGATCCTCGTCCTCGTCGCGACGGGGCAGGCAGTCGTCGTCCTCACCCGCAACGTCGACCTCTCGGTCGGCTCCGTGCTCGGCATCTCCGCCTTCGCGGCGGGCGACTACCTGCACGGCGGGGGCAGCCCCTGGATCGCCGTGCTGTACGCGGTCGCGGTCGGCGCCGTCTTCGGGCTGCTCAACGGGGCGCTCGTGAGCCTCGGCAAGGTCCCCGCGCTCGTCGTCACGCTCGGCACGCTCTACATCGTGCGCGGCATCGACTCCGTGTGGGTCGGCTCGCGGCAGATCGTCGCCGCCGATCTCCCGGACGGCTTCGTCGACTTCGGGCACGACGGCGTGTGGGCGGTCCCGTACCTCGCCGTCCTCGCCCTCGTGGTGCTGCTCGCCGTCGGGTACTGGCTGCGCCACTACCGCGGCGGTCGCGAGCTGTACGCGCTCGGGTCGAGCCCCGAGGCCGCGACGCTGGCGGGCGTCGCTGTGCGCAGGCGCGTCCTGACCGCGTACGTGCTGTGCGGCGTCCTCGCGGGCCTCGCGGGCGCGCTGTACCTCGCGCGCTTCGGGAACGTGGACTCGGCGACGGGCAACGGCTACGAACTCACCGTCGTGAGCGCCGTCGTCGTCGGCGGTGTCGCCTTCACGGGCGGCGCGGGGACCGTCTACGGCGCCGCGCTCGGCGCCCTGCTGCTGACCTCCATCAACAGCGTGCTCCCGGCCATCGGCGTCAACTCGGTGTGGGTCACCGCGATCAACGGGGTCCTGCTGCTGCTCGCCATCGCCGTGGACCGTGTCCTGGCCCTGCGCGTCGCCGCCGTGCTGCGCAAGCAGGCCGGGCGGAAGAGGAGTGCCCGTCATGCCTGAGCCGATCACGAGCCCCCGGCCCGCCGCGGGGACCGCGCGCCCGGACACCTCGCGCCTCGCCGGGGCCGTGCGCTGGGACACCGCCGTCGGCGCCCTCCTCGTCGTCCTGCTGCTGTGCTCCTTCTCCTTCGTCGACAACTTCGGGAACGCCCTCAACCTCTCGTTCCTCATCGGCAACACGCTGCCGATCGCGCTCATCGCGCTGCCGATGACGATGCTCGTCGTCTCGGGCGAGGTGGACCTCTCGGTCGGCTCGACGGTGGGGCTCTCGGGCGCCGTCATGGGCGCGCTGTGGAACCACGGCATGGCGATCGAGACGATCATCCCGCTGTGCGTGCTCCTCGGCGTCGTCTGCGGGCTCGTCAACGGGCTCCTCGTGACCCGGCTCGGCCTGCCCTCGCTCGCCGTGACGATCGGGACGATGGCGGCCTACCGGGGCATCGCGCAGATCGTCCTCGGCTCCGACTCGGTCACCGACTTCCCCTCCCCGTACCTGGACTTCGGCGCGGGCCGCTTCGGCGAGACCTTCCTCCCGTACGCTGCCGTGCCCTTTCTCGTACTGCTCGTGCTCGCCGTCGTCGTACTGCACGCGACGCGCGTGGGCCGGTCGCTCTTCGCGATCGGCGCGAACGAGGAGGCGGCGCGGTTCGCGGGGGTACGGGTCAAGCGGCTGCGCCTGTCGATGTTCGTGACGACCGGCGTGCTCTCCGCGCTGACCGGCGTCTTCTGGGCGCTGCACTACGCGAGCGCCCGCTACGACAACGCGACCGGGCTCGAACTCTCCGTCATCGCGGCCGTGCTGCTCGGCGGCATCGACTTCGACGGCGGCAGGGGCACCCTCGGCGGCGCGATCGCCGGGGTGTTCCTGCTCGGGACGCTCCAGAACGTCATGAGCCTGCTCAACGTCTCGGCGCAGTCGCAGATCGTCGTGACGGGCGTCCTGCTCGTCGTCTCCGTCCTCGCGCCGCGCGTCGGGCGCCGGGTCGCCCTGGCGAGGGCCCGCGCGCGCACGCAGGCCGCCCCGGCCACCGGCTGATCCCCCGGCTCGTCCCGCCCCTCCCGTACGGACCCTAAGGAAGCCTCATGTCCATGACCGCCCGCACCCGCAGGCTCTCCGCGGCGCTCGCCGTGACGACGGCCCTCGTCCTCGGCGCCACCGCCTGCGGAGGCACCACGAAGAGCGACACCGAGAAGGAGGAGTCCTCCTCCGGTTCGGCGGCGAAGGCCGACCCGGGCGCCGCCACGAAGAAGGGCCTCACGGTCGCCTTCCTGCCCAAGCAGGTCAACAACCCGTACTTCACGACCTCCGACAACGGCGGCAAGAAGGCGCTCGCCGCGCTCGGTTCGACGTACAAGGAGGTCGGCACCAGCAGCGGCACCGACACCTCCGGGCAGGTCTCCTACGTCAACACCCTCACGCAGCAGCAGGTCGACGGCATCGCCGTCTCGGCGCAGGACCCCGGGGCGCTGTGCACCGCGCTCAAGCAGGCCATGAAGAACGGCGTCAGCGTCGTCACGTACGACTCCGACACCAGGACCGGCTGCCGCGACGTCTTCGTCTCGCAGGCGAGCGCCGAGGACCTCGGCCGCACGCAGGTGCAGCAGATGGCGAAGCAGATCGGCGACAAGGGCGAGATCGCGATCCTCTCGGCGGCCCAGACGGCGACGAACCAGAACACGTGGATCGACTTCATGAAGGACGAGCTGAAGAAGCCGGAGTACAAGGGCATCAAGCTCGTCAAGATCGTGTACGGGGACGACGACGCCCAGAAGTCGTTCCAGCAGACGCAGGGGCTCCTCCAGGAGCACCCGCGGCTGAAGGGGATCATCTCGCCGACCACGGTCGGCATCAAGGCGGCGGCGCAGTACCTCTCCGGCTCGAAGTACAAGGGCAAGGTCAAGCTCACCGGGCTCGGCACCCCCAACGACATGCGCGCGTACGTCAAGAACGGCACGGTCGACGCCTTCGAGCTGTGGGACCCGGCGAAGCTCGGCGCGCTCGCCGCGCACACCGCCGTCGCGCTGGAGTCCGGGCAGATCACGGGCAAGCAGGGCGAGACCTTCGAAGCCGGCGACCTCGGCTCGTTCACGATCGGCGAGGACGGCGTGGTGAGCCTCGGCAAGCCGACCGTCTTCGACGCCAAGAACATCGGCGACTACCACTTCTGAGGGGCGCGGGTCCCGGGGCGACGGTACGGATCTCCGGGCGACGGTTGGGGTGCCGGGCGACAGTACGGGTCCGGCGGCGACGGTACGGGGACGGGGAGGACGGCACGTGACGCACCGCCCGCCGCCGGACCCCGGACCCGCACCGCTGGACCCCGCCCCCGCGCGCCCGGACCGCCCGCTCGGCATCAAGGACGTGGCCCGCGCCGCCGGGGTCTCGACCGGCACCGTCTCGTACGTGCTCAACCAGCCGGACCGGGTCGCCGCGCCGACCCGGCGGCACGTGCGCGCGGTCATCGAGCGGCTCGGCTACGTACGCCGGGACTCCGCGCGGCAGTTGCGCGCCGGGCACAGCCGCATCCTCGCCCTGCTCGTGCACGACATGGGCAACCCCTTCTACGCGGCCCTCGCGCGCGGCGCCGACCGCGCGGCCCGCGCCGCGGGGCTCGGCGTGATGGTGTGCAACAGCGCGGGGAGTTCGGCCGAGGAGTCCTCCTACCTCGCGCTCTTCGCCGAGCAGCGCGTGCGGGGTGTCCTCCTCGCCCCGACCGGTCCCGGGCCCGCGGCGCTGCGCGACTTCCGGCGCCACGGCATCCCCTTCGTCGTGGTCGACCGGTGCGCGGCGGGGGGCGAGGGGTGCGCGGTGGGCGTGGACGACGTGGCGGGCGGCGCGCTCGCCGTACGGCACCTGCTCGCCGGGGGGCACCGCGACCTCGCGTATGTCAGCGGGCCCGCGCACCTGCGCCAGGTGCGCGACCGCAGGACCGGCGCGCTCCGGGCGCTCGCCGAGGCGGGCCTGCCTCCCTCGGCCCTGCGCGAAGTGGCCGGCGAGCGCCTCGACGTGGTGGGCGGCCGCGACGCGGGCGCCCGTCTCCTCGGCCTCTCCCGGCGCCCCACCGCCGTCTTCTGCGCCAACGACCTCCTCGCCCTCGGCCTGCTCCAGTCCCTCCACACGGCGGGCGTCCGGGTGCCCGGGGAGATCGCCCTGGTCGGCTACGACGACATCGAGTTCGCCGCCGCGGCGACCGTCCCCCTCACCTCCGTCCACCAGCCCGCCCACACCCTGGGCACGCGCGCGACGCGGCTCCTCCTGGACGAGAACGACCCGGCACACCGGCACCAACACCTGTGTCTGAAACCGAGGTTGGTCGTGCGGGAATCGACCGTCCCGCGCTGAGGAGCCGTGCTTCGCTGGTCACCCCGACACGCGAGGTGCCCCCGTGCCACTCACCCCCGCCGCCCTCCGCCCTCTCGTCGACACGTACCTCGCCCTCCACCCGGAGGACCGCCCGGCACTCACCGGTCTCCTCGCCCTCCTGGCCGACGACTCGGGCGAGCGCTTCCCCGCCGCCCGCACCACCCTCCCCGGGCACGTCACGTGCGGCGCCGTGGTGATCGACCGCGCCCGGCGCGTCCTCCACATCGGCCACCGGAGTTCGGGCCTCACGCTGACGCCGGGCGGCCACGCCGAGGAGGCCGACACGAGCCTCCTCGCCGTCGCGGTGCGCGAGGTGGGCGAGGAGACCGGGCTGCCCGCGAGCCGCTTGTGCCTGACCCCGTACGCGCTCGACGCCCCCTTCGACATCGACGTCCACGCCATCGACGCGCGACCGGAGAAGGGCGAACCGGCGCACGAGCACTACGACTTCCGGTTCCTCTTCTACCTCACCGACGAGGCCCCGCCTGCCCTCGCGCTCCAGGAGGAGGAGGTCACGGGTGCCACCTGGCTCCCGTTCCCCGCGATCCGCTCCACCACGCTCCGTGCCAAACTGCTCGCCGCTGAGAGGGAGTTGGACGGCACCCCGCAGCCGCTCAACGCCTCCCTCCTCCTGCACGACGGGCACGGGCGCTACCTCCTCCATCTCCGGGACATGCGCGAAGGCATCTGGGAGCCCGGCGCGTTCGCGCTCCTGGGCGGCGGCCGGGAGCCCGGCGACGACAGTCCCGAGGCCACGCTGCGGCGCGAGCTGGGCGAGGAGGTTCCCGGGCTCGTGCCGACCGGGCTGTCCCCGTACGAGGACCAGTACGAGACGAGCCCGGACGGCCTGAGCATTCCCGTGCGGGTCTACGAGGGCCGGTGGAGCGGCCCGGCGGAGTCGGTGGACCTGCGGGAGGGCGTGCTGGTGCACTGGTTCGCCCCCGAGGACCTGGACCGCCTGCGGCTCACGCCCGGTCTGGCCGAGCTGATCCGCCGGCACGCCGCGGACCGAGGTGGCGCCACAGGAAGGTGTACGCGAGCGCGCTGTTGAACGCCGCCTGCGTGTTGTCGCTCCCGCCCCCGTGCCCGCCGCCCCGGCTCTCGTACAGCAGGACGGAGTGGCCGAGTTCGCGCATCCGCGCGGCGAACTTGCGGGCGTGGCCCGGGTGCACGCGGTCGTCCCGGGTGGAGGTGCGCAGCAGGAGGGGCGGGTAGGAGCGGTCCGCGCGGAGGCCGTGGTACGGGGAGAGGGCGCGCAGGTGCGGGAGGTCGGCCTCGTCCTCGGGGTTCCCGTACTCCGCCATCCACGAGGCGCCCGCGAGGAGTTGGTGGTAGCGGAGCATGTCGAGCAGGGGGATCTCGGCGACTATCGCGCCGAAGTGCTCGGGGTACCGGGTGAGCATGGCGCCCATCAGGAGGCCCCCGTTGCTGCCGCCCATCGCGCCGAGTGTGGCGGGGGTGGTGATGCCGCGCGCGACGAGGTCTTCGGCGACGGCGGCGAAGTCCTCGTAGGCGCGCGGCCGTTCGGCCTTCAGCGCGGCGCGGTGCCAGCCGGGCCCGTACTCCCCTCCGCCCCGGATGTTCGCGACGACGCGCGTGCCGCCGCGCTCCAGCCACGCCCGGCCGGCCACGGCCCCGTACGCCGGGGTCAGGGAGACCTCGAAGCCGCCGTAGCCGTACAGGAGCGTGGGGCCAGGACCGCGCGCCTCGTGGTCGGGGCCCGTCACGAAGTACGGGACGCGCGTGCCGTCCCGCGAGATCGCGAAGTACTGCCGTACCGAGAGCCCTTCGGTGTCGAAGCGGGCCGGGGCGCGCTTGAGGACCTCGGCGGGCGCGCCGATCCGGCCCTGGGAGAGCGTGGACGGCTGGAGGAAGCCCTCCACGTCGAGGTCGTAGGCGTCGTCGGTGTCCGGGTCCGTGTTCATGACGGCGACGTCGGAGAGCGGTGGTACGGCGGCGAGCGGCGCGCGCGTCCAGGGGCCCTCGGGCGTCGGCGTGAGCACCTCGACGCGGGTGCTGACGTCGCGCATCGTCGTCAGGAGCAGGTGGTGGCGGGTCCACGCCTGGCCGACGAGAGCCGTGCGGGTGTCCGGCGCGAAGAGGACGCGGGCGGTGCGGTCGCCCGCGAGGAAGGCGTCGAAGCCGAAGGCGAGGAGGGCGCCCGCCGGGTGCCCGAGCCAGTCGCTCCGGAGCGTCACGAGCAGGTGCTCGCGGTGCGCGTACGCCTCGGCGTCGTCGGGCACGTCGATCTTGACGAGTCTGTCGCCGGGAGCGAGGAGGTACAGCTCGCTGGTGAAGAAGTCGATCGCCCGGCCGACGAAGTCCCGTTCGAAGCCCGGTGTGCGGTCGTGCCAGCCCCAGGCCACGACGTCGCCCCGCTCCGCCTCGTACACGACGGCGGCCTCGCCGAGCGGAGTCCCGCGCCGCCAGCGCCGTACCGTGCGCGCGTACCCGGAGTCGGTCAGCGAGCCGCCCGCGAGCCCGGTGCCGATGAGGACGGTGTCCTCATCGATCCACCCGATGCGGGTCTTGGCCTCGGCGACGCGGAAACCGTCGGCGACGAACTCCCTCCGCACGAGGTCGAATTCGCGCACCTCGACCGCGTCGCCGCCGCCGCGCGACAGGCGCACGAGCGCCCGCTCCCGGTCCGGCTCGCGCACGACGGCACCGCCCCACACCCAGTCGACGCCCTCGGCCCCGGCGAGCGCGTCGGCATCGAGCAGTACCTCCCACGCGGGCGCGTCCTCGCGGTACTCCTCGGTGGAGGTGCGCCGCCACAGCCCGCGCACGTGCTCGGCGTCCCGCCAGAAGTTGTACCGGCAGGTGCCCCTTCGCGTCGTGTAGGGGATGCGGTCGCCCGCGTCGAGCACCTCGCGCACCCGTGCTTCGAGCGCGGTGAACCCGGGGTCCTTCGCGAGGGCGGCCTCCGCCTCGGCGTTCCGCTCTCCCACCCAGGCGAGAGCCGCCTCGCCCTCGATGTCTTCCAGCCACAGATTCGGATCGTCATCAGTCACAGCCCGCATTCTCCCGCCCCGGCGACTTGTGACAGCGCTGTGACCGGAACTATGGCCTCCGTCACACACGGGCGACGAAACGTGCTGATCAGATGACCGGATGCACAGACGCACGCCGCTCCGCCCGGCCGCCGCTCGTCCCGTCCCCCTCCTCGCGCTCCTCGCCGCGACCGCTGCGCTGCTCACGGCCTGCGGGGCGGAGGACGCGGGTTCCGCGACGGCCGGGGCCCCGGCGGCGGCGTTCTCGCGCACGAGCGTCGACGACCCCGGCAAGGACGGCGTCCGCGTCACCTCCCTGACCCTGCCGCGCCCCTCCCCCTCGCCGAGCCCCTCCCGGAGCCGGTCCGTCTCCGCCGAGAGCCTCGACCTCGGCGGGGACTCGGGCATCAGCGCCGCGTACGAGATCATCAACCACGGCACCGAGACCCTGACCTACACGGTCACCATCACGTTCACGAGCGGTGACGGCGGCGCGATGGCCAACGAGACCACCACCGTGCCCGGCGTCCGCCCCGGAAAGACCGTGCGCGGCAGGGTCGGGGCCGGAACCCTGCCGCCCACGACCCCCCGGATCACGGGCGCGAAGGTGACGGAGGTCGCCGAGGTGCCCGCCGCCGAGGCCCAGGGCGCCGACGGCACCTGCCCGTCCTCCGGCGTCCGGGTCAGCACCGACAAGGGCGACGCGGCCATGGGCCTGCGCGTCGTGGGCCTGCACCTCGTGAACTGCGGCAAGCGCGAGTACGAGGTCGAGGGCTACCCCGAACTGGAACTCCTGGACGAGACCCGCGAGCCGATCGACGGCGTCCGCGTCCTTCGCGGCAGCCGGGAGATCACCAGCGCGATCGAGGGGGACGGGCCCCCGCGCCCGGTCACCCTCAAGCCCGGTGAGACCGCGAGGGCCGACCTCGTCTGGCGCAACACGACGGACCTCGGCACACCGGTCACAGCCCCCTACGCCCGCGTACGCGCGAAGAGCGGGGCCGCCCCGGTGACGCTCCCCGAACACATCGACCTCGGCACGACGGGCAAGCTCGGCGTGACCCCTTGGGTGAAGACGGACCGCTGAGCGGCCGGGACCGCTTGATCCGCCCGACCGGACGGCACCGGCCCTGACCGGGTGGGCTGGACGGAACACGCACGCCGGGCTCGCCCCGCGGAACAAGCGCACAGCGTCGGCCGGGTGAACGAAACGCACCCGGCCGACCCCGCCGCCCGGGTCAGCGCGTCCAGATCTGCTTCCCGTCCGCGTCGTACAGCCGCAGCGAGCCGTCGTCCCCGAGCACGAGCCAGCCGGGCCGCTTCCCCTTCGTACCGCTCGCCCACACCGCGTGGCCGTCGTCCGCGTACGCGACGAGGTTGCCGTCGGACTGGAGCGTGAGCTGCACGGTGCCCTTCCCCTTGGTGCCGGTGGACCAGACCGCCTTCCCGCTCCGGTACTCGACCAGATTGCCGTCCGTCTGCATCTCCAGGGTGTAGTCGCCGGCCTTCAGGTACGCGCCCTTCTCCAGCGAGCCCCGCGCGCCGACGCGGTCGGCGCCGCAGGTGGCCCAGACGCCGGTGAGGTCGGGGAGCCTGTCGAGGGTGTCGCTGGAGACGGAGCGGGAGTCGCCCTCGCCCGCGTCGTGCAGGCACTTGAAGGTGTCCCAGTCGTGGACGACCCGGCGTTTGCCGTCGTGCCCGACCTGCCAGGACGTCTTCTGCTCCGCCTTGTCGCCGTCCCACTGCACGATCTGCCCCCGGTAGGCGGCGGCGTCCACGGGGCTCGTCCACACCGTCTTGTCGGCCTTCGTGGAGAGGATGAAGGTGCCGTCGTCGCGGAGCGAGAGCCACGCGGCGCCCTTGCCGTCGGTGCCGCTCGCCCAGCGCGCCGACGGGCCGTCGTAGAGGACGAGGTTGCCGTCCTCCTGGAGGACGAGCCGGTCGCCCGTGGCGGGCGCGGTCCAGCGCACGGTCCCGGAGGCGTCCTTGGCGACGAGCTTGCCGTCCTTGCCGAGGGTCAGGCGCGCACCGCCGCCCGACTTCAGGTACGTGCCGGTCTCCAGCTCGCTGTTGGTGCCCATGACGCTCGCGCCGCACACGGCCCACACGTCCTTGAGGTTGACGTACTTGTCGAGGGTCCCGCCGGGCTGCCCGCCCGCGTCCGGTTTCCCGGCCTCGTCCTTGAGGCAGCCGTACGTGTCGAGATCGCTCACCCAGCGGCGGTAGCCGTCGGCGCCGACGAGCCAGGAGGTCTTCTGCGCGTTCCCGTCGTCCTTGTACTGCACGATCTTGCCGCGGAAGTCGGACTCGCTGGAGCCGGGCGCGCCACCGTCCGCGTGGGTACGGGAGTTGAGGACGACGAGGGTCGTGGTGTCGCCGTCGCGGAAGGCGACCGTGGAGAGGTCGCCGGTGTTCGTGGAGTCGACGCGTACGGCTCCGGGGCGGACGAACTTCCCGAACTGCCCCCAGAACCAGAGGTCTTGCGAGGGCGTGTAGCTGCCGTCGCTCCCGACGGTCATCATGCCCCGGCACGTGTGGCAGGCGTCGGGCGTGGAGAGGGCGGGGCCGCCCTGGGCGTCCTGGGCGAGGGACCAGTAGACGGAGCCCGTGGAGCCGTTGCGCAGCGGGCCGATGAGGAGGTTGGCGACCTCCCAGCCCATGTTCCCCGCGACGTCCGAGGACTGGTCGACGAAGCCGGAGCACTCGGTCATGAGCGTCTTCACGCTCCGGGTCTGAGCGCCGTAGTGCGTGCCGTCGTAGCAGTGGTAGCCGATCGCGTCGACCTTGCCCTGCCCGGTGAGGGTGCGGACGTAGTCGGGGTCGTTCCAGTTGTGGTCGAAGCCGAGGACTCCGACGTCACCGGGCAGCCGGGACGTGAGCGCCTTGGAGAGGGCGACCTCGTCGTCCGGGTTGAGGAGGGTCGTGGGCATCTGGGTCTTGCAGTTCTCGGGCTCGTTCTGCATCGAGACCATCCAGGGCCTGATGCCCGCCTTGTCGTAGGCGCTGACGTACTTGGCGAAGTAGTCGGCGTATTCGTTCACTTTCCCGCGGTCGAGTTCGTTCTGCTCGGTGCCGCACTCGGCGCCGAGGAGCTTGCCGCCCCGCTTGGCCCAGGCGGGGGCGCTCCAGGGGGTGCCGAGCAGCTTGAAGTCGCCGCCGGTCTCGCGTTTCGCGGCCTGGAGCATGGCGATCTGCCGCTTGTCGGCGGGGGTGGCGTCGGCCGAGAAGCTGCCCTTGGTGTCCTCGTAGGTGTGCACGTCGGTGCCGTTCGCCATGAGGTCGCTGGAGCCCATGGGCGAGCGCACGAGGGTGAGTCCGGCCTGCTTGTCCCCGGTGCCGAAGAGCTGGGAGAGGATCGCGTCCTGGTGCGGGGACGCGGCGATGAGGGAGGCGGCCGAGTCGGTCATGGCGCCGCCGAAGCCGTCGATCTTCTGGTGGGTCTTCGCCGTGTCCACGGTGACGGTGGCCGTGGGCTGCCGTCCCTGCGCGCTCACGTCGAAGTCGTCCATCGTGTACTTCAGCTTCGCGCCGTCCGCCGCGCTGAGCGTCATCCTCGGCTTCTGGCCGTCCTTGAGGACGTACGTGGCGAGGGAGTCGGCGGGCTGGGAGACGTCGAAGGACGAGCTCCCCGAGCGGACCGTGAACGTCGCCGGACGGGAGCCGAGCTCGGGCACCCGGGGGTCCTGGCCGCCGTCGCCGGGCGGCGCGGAGAAGGACACGTACCCGTCCTGGCCCTCGGGGCGCTCGTACCAGCCGGAGAAGGCCCAGTTGGTGTAGCCGCCGTCGCCGGTGTTGAGCACGTCGCCGGAACGGAGCACGAAGGCGTCGTAGCCGGTGTGGCCGTCGCTGCCCTCCCAGACGTGCCGGAGGCCCTCGGCGCGGGCGAACTGCATGTCGTTCAGGCTCTTGACGACGAGGATGTTGGTGCCGGGGTAGCAGACGGCGAGCCGCGCGGCGGCCCGTTGGGCGAAGGTGCCGTCGCCGTCGGGCGGGGGCCCGGCGCACACGTAGTGGGCGGCGTCGGGGAGCGCGAGATCGGTCGTCGCGCCGGTCCAGGGGCCCGAGGGGTTGAGGTCCGCCTCGGCGGGGCGCGTGAAGTCGACGGTGACGTCCCCGTCCTTCTCGGTGCGCTGGTAGTGGCCGCCGTAGCCCCAGTTGAGCCAGCCGCCGTCCCCGGTGGAGGTCACCTTCCCGGTGTCCGTCACGTACAGCCAGAAGGTGCGGTTGCCGATGTCGAACTTCTTCTTGTACGCGGGCTTGCCGTCCGCCATCCTCAGCGAGTCCGTGCCGGTGAACTTCGCGGCGCCGCCGTCGTGCAGGAGCAGGATGTTGTGGCTGGGCCAGCAGTGCATGGCCCGGGCGAGGAGCTTCTCGTCGGCCCGCGCGCGGTTCTCGTCGCTGCCGTCGCCCACGGCGAGCTGGAGGTCGGCGTCGGGGGCGGTGACGCCGTTCACCTCGCAGGACATGGGAGTCTCCTCGCCCACCGAGGAGGCGTACCAGTCGTTCTTGCGGGTCACCCGCGGCGGGGCGGTGAAGGTGACCGTGCGGTTCTCGTCCGTACGCGAGAAGTACCCGCTGTAGCCCCAGTTCTTGTAGCCGAGGTCGCCGTCCTTGTGGAACGTGCCCTCCTTGAAGACGAGGACGCGGTACGAGGTGCTGGAGATCGACACCGTCTTCGCCAGCAGCATGCCCTTCATGTGCTGCGTCGTGAGGCCCTTGGGCTGGGTGACCATGACGTTGTAGCCGGGGAAGCAGTCCTGGACGTCGCCGACGAACGTCTCGACACGCTGCGCCTTCTGCGCCTCGTCCACGATCATCGCGCCGATGACGGCGCCGATGTCCCAGGCGAGCGCGGCGCCGATGTTGGCGAGGTCGATGATGCGGTCGCTCGATCCGTAGGAGGGGTCCTTCGTCGTCACGCTCGTGTTCCCGGCCGGTACGGCCCCGGGGCACTGCCCGGTGAGCAGGTCCCCCTCGGCCGCCGCCGCGGGCGTCGTCCCGCCCAGCGGCAGGAAGGCGGCGAGCAGGGCGAGGAGGACGGCCGCGGCGACGGGCCGCGTGCGGTCTCTGGGGGTAGGTGTCACGGTGCGCTTCCTCCCGGGGGGCGGGGCGGAGTGGTCCGGCCGGGTGCGGGGCGGTGCGGCGTCCGGTCGGATGTGGGGGCGATACGGCGCCGGGGCGGGTGCGGGGCGGTACGGCGCCGGGGCGGGTGCGGGCGGTGCGGCACCCGGCCGGTGCGGCGCCGCCCGCCCGGACTCAGTCGTCCTCCGCCGCGTTCAGCAGGTCCAGGGCGCTGTGCTGGCAGCCGTTGCCCGTGCCGGTCAGCGGGCCCGCCCAGTGCGGCCCGTACTGGTCGAAGCTGTTGCGGTCCTTGGCGTACGCCGTGTCGGCCTGACGGTCGAGGTAGGCGCGGTAGGGGTGGTCGGGCAGCTCCTTGTCGAGGATGCCGAGACCGCGCGCGTAGGCGCCCTTGAAGGAGTCGCCGTCCGACGTGCAGCCGGTGCCGTCCGGCTCGTAGGGCTCGTGGAGGGTGCCGCCCGGGTTGAGGTAGCCGGAGGAGGTGGAGGCGTCGGCGAGGGTACGGGCGCTGTCGAGCAGGCCCGCGTCGCCGGTCGCGCGGTGCAGTTCGGCGAGCCCCGCGAGGACGACGCCCTGGTTGTAGGTCCAGGTCGTGTCGCCGTTGTTGGCGCAGGAGTCCTTGAGGCCGTCGTTGATGGTGTGGCCGGAGTTGATGAGGCCGCTGCCCTTGAACCAGGACCACTCGTCCTGCGCGCGCTTGAGGTATGTCGTGTCGCCGCCGACGCGATTGTGGAGGGCCGCGTTGAGGTGGAGGTACAGCTCGTTGGTGATGGCGTTCTTGTACGGCTTGTCGGTGGCCCACTGGACCCCGCCGCCGCACGTGCCGGTCCAGTAGGCGGCCATGTGGTCGGCGTTTTTGCGGGCCGTGTCGAGGTAGCGCTGCTCGTGGGTCACGTCGTACGCGGCGACCCAGGCGAGCCCCCACCAGCCGGTGTCGTCCAGGTAGCTGTTGGTGAAGTCGCCGCCCTCGGCGCCACGTTGCTTCTCCCACGTGGTGGAGATGGCGTACTTGTAGCTGGGCATCCCGCTGACGCGGATGTTGTCGATGACCGAGGTGAGCGCGGTCGCCGAGGTCCACCAGCCGGCGAACTTCCCGCTGCCCCGGTCGTAGTTCGCCATGAGCGCGGTCGCCGCCGCCGTGCTGCGGCTCCAGGAGTTCCAGTCGGTGCGCGCCCAGCCGGTGCAGGCGATCTCGGCGCGGTCCCCGGCCTTGCCGCAGGCGCGCAGGGCGCCGATGCCGCCGGTGTTCCAGTCGTCCACGTTGTACATGAGGGTGCGCCAGCTCTTGCGCCCGTCCGGGACGGCGGTCACGCCGAGCTTGCTGCCCGAGGACCAGCTCCGCCCGCCGTCGAAGGAGCGGTCGAGCCACACCTGGTCGCCGGGGTTGCCGTTGTCGAGGGAGCCCCAGCCCATGACATCGTTGTCGGACAGGTGAAGGGTGATCGTCCTCCCGTAGAGCGAGGCGCTGACGGGGGTGCGCTCGCCGTTCGCGGCGGCCGGGTCGCGCGTGTCGCAGAACTTGTTACACACCTGCCCCGCCGCGTGCGCGGCGGTGGCCGGCACCGCCAGCGCGGTCGCGACGAGCAGACAGCCGAGCAGGGCCGCCCTCCCAGAGCGTACGGACGTTCTCATCCTCGCCACACCTTCCCTCTTGGCCGCGGATACGTTCCAGGGCCAGGGAAACGGGGCCGCCGGGAACCTGTCAAGGCCACAACAACGCTCACCGAACGGCGAGTTGGGGTCGTGTTGGCCGGATTCGGCGGCTTCGGACTCGCCCTGCCCAGGCGCATCGTCCCCGGGCAGGGCGGCACAGGGCGCGGGGACTTTCCTCGCGGGGCGCCGAGAATTCGCGTACCAGCCCCTCCCCCGTTGGCCACGAGCGGGATACGGTCACCGTGCCTCACCATGACAACGTTGTCCGAGGGCCGCAGCCTTCCCGGCTCCCCCGCCCCGGGCACCGCGCCGAAAGGGAAAGCGCCATGCGCACGCCCCGTACACCCGCCCGCGAACCGGCACCGCCCGCCCGGCGCCGGGGCGCGGGCCTCCTCCTCGCCGCCGTGACCTCGCTCGGCCTGATCGCCGCGAGCGTCCCGGCCGCCGAGGCCCACGCCCGGCCCGCGCCGGGCCGCGCCGCGAGCGCCTACGACTCCGTCGATCCCTTCATCGGCACGAAGCTCGACACCACGCAGAACAAGGGCAACAGCGCCTACGGCAACACGTGGCCGGGCGCCGCGCTGCCCTTCGGCATGGTCCAGTCGAGCCCGACGACGTACCGCACCTCGGACGGCGACCAGAAGGGCGGCTACGAGTACACGGCCGACAAGCTGCGCGGCTTCGGCATGACGCGCCTGTCGGGCACGGGCTGCGAAGGCCGGTTCAGCGCCTTCGACTTCCCCGTCCTGCCGTACACGGGCGCCCTCCCGGACAGCGGCCTGCCGCGCAGCCCGGCCGCCGACATCACCCCCTACTACCTCGACTACGACCACGCCGCCGAGGACGCGGCGCCCGGCTACTACCGCGCGGGGCTCGGCGACGGTGTGACGGCCGAGCTGACGGCGACGACGCGTTCGGCCGTGAGCCGGTACGCCTTCCCGCGCGACGGCGACAGCGCGACGCTGCTGCTCGACGTCGCGGGCTCCAACAACAAGGTCTACGACAGCCACGTCAGCGTCTCCGGGCGGACGGTGAGCGGCTGGGTCGAGGCCGCCTCGGTGTGCGAGGGCGGCGGCCACTACCGCGCGTACTTCTCCACGACCTTCGACAAGCCGTTCACGGCGCACGGCACCTGGCAGGGCGACAGCGTCACGCCCGGCGCCGACAGCGCGGACGGCGGCGACCGGAAGCACGGCGCGGGCGCCTGGCTCACCTTCGCGCGCGGCGCGAAGGTCACCTCGCACACCGGGCTGAGCTACGTCGACGTGGACGGCGCCGCGGCCAACGTACGGGCCGAGAGCGCCGGACGCTCCTTCGACGCCGTACGCGCCCTGGCCCGCCGCGCCTGGGACCGCAACCTCGGGACCGTCCAGATCCAGGGCGGCACGGCGGCGGAGCGGACGAAGTTCTACACGGCGCTCTACCACGCGCAGTTGCACCCCAACGTCACCGACGACGTCTCGGGCCGCTACCCGGGCTACGACGGCAAGGTGCGCACGGTCGCGCGCGGCCACCACGTCTACACGACGTACTCCGGCTGGGACACCTACCGCGGGCAGGCGCAGTTGCTCGCGCTGCTCTTCCCCAAGGTCGGCGACGACGTCAACCAGTCGCTCGTGGACATGGTCGAGCAGACCGGCACCTGGCCCAACTGGCCGCACCTGAACCAGGCGCAGCAGAAGATGACAGGCGACTCGCTCCAAGCGGTCCTCTCCGCGATCGACGCCTTCGGCAGCACGCACTACGACCGCGAGGGCGCGCTGCGCTCGATGGTCCGGACGCAGTCGCTCCCCGCCACGAACACGCGGCGCACGGCCGCGCTCCAGTACTTCGGGACCGGCTTCGTGGAGAACGCGAAGGGCGACTCGGCGACCTCGAAGACGCTGGAGTACGCGATCGACGACTTCGCGATAGCCCAACTGGCGGGCAGGCTCGGCGAGAAGGACACCGAGAGCCGCTTCATGGCGCGCGCCCAGAACTGGCGCAACGTCTTCGACCCGGTCACCCGGGAGATCCGGCCGCGCTCGCGCAACGGCTTCGACCGCGCCTTCGACCTCGGCCAGCGCGGCAACCAGTTCGACCAGGCGACCGGCTACCAGTACGGCTGGATGGTGCCGCAGAACATCGGCGGGCTCATCGCCGCGCGCGGCGGCGAGGCGAAGGTGAGCGCCGAACTCGACGAGCACCTGAGCCAGTTGGACGCGGGCGTGTACGGCACGAAGGGCGCCTACCTCTCCAACCAGCCGAGCTTCTCGGCCCCGTACGTCTACAACTGGCTGCGGCAGCCCGCGAAGACGGGTGAGACGCTGCGGCGCGCGACGAGCGAGCTGTACGGCACGGGCCCGGACGGCCTGCCGGGCAACGACGACCTCGGCGCGCTCTCCGCCTGGTACGTGTGGGCCAACCTCGGTCTCAGCCCGACCATTTACGGCACCGCGAACCTGGTCCTGAGCGCCCCGCTCTTCGACCAGGTCACGATCCGCAGCCAGGACAGCGCGCGCACGCTGCGCCTCAACGCGCGGGGCACGACGGGCGACCGCCCGTACGTGCGCTCGCTCAAGGTCAACGGCCGGACGAGCACGGCGAGCTGGGTCGGCGAGGACTTCGCGCGGCGCGGCGGAACGCTGGACTTCACGATGGCCGCGAAGCCGGGCGACTGGGGCACGCGGGCGGGTGACGTACCGCCGTCGTACGACGCGGGCTCCGACGCGCGCAACGACGTCGGGACGACGGCGGACGGCGCGAAGTCGGCGGGCTCGCTCGACCTGAGCGACAACTCCCTGTCCCGTGAGCGCCTTTCGGCGGCGGGCGCGGCTCCCGGGGCGAAGATCCCGCTCGGCGACACGGGCGTGACCTTCACGTGGCCGCGCACCGCGCCCGGCGAGCCGGACAACTGGATTCCGCACGGCCAGCGGATCGCCCTCGGCGGCCGTACGGGCACCGCGGCGGCCGGGATCTCCTTCCTCGGCCTCGCCACCAACGGCCCGGCCCAGGGCACGGCGCGCGTCGAGTACACGGACGGCACCACGCAGGACGTGACGGTGGCGCTCACCGACTGGACCCCCGGCACCGACTACCGCTTCGGCAACGTGCCGCTCGTGGATACGACGGGCCGCAACCGCGCCGACGGCACCGCGGACACGACCCGCACGGTCGTCTTCGGCACAGCCCCCGAGGCCCTGGACCCGGCGAAGCGGGTGAAGTCCGTGGTCCTGCCGCAGTCCAGCGACAAGGGCGTCCTGCACCTCTTCGACGCGGCCCTCACGACCAAGCCCGTGTCCACCGGCGGCAACTGACCCCACGGTCCCGTTCCCGCACCACCCCGGCCCGGCTCCGCACCACGCGGGGCCGGGCCGGGCTTTTCGCCCGCGGAAGGCCGTGCGGGCGGAGCGGGCTCAGCCCCGCGTACCGGCCGTCCCCTCCTCCACCGTGCGCAGGCTGGTGAGCAGCGCGAGGGGGGTAGCCGCCGCCCACGCCTGGGGGCTGCAGGCGTGCGGGTAGGGGACGGGGCGCGCGTGCAGGGACCGGTCGTACCCGGCCAGTACCTCCGGGAGGCGCCCGCCGTGGTGGGCGGCGGTCTCCGCGAGCGCCGCCGTGAGGGTGCGCACCGCCTCCCCCATCCCGTAGCGGGCCAGGCCGAGGGCGATGACCGCGTTGTCGTGCGGCCAGGCGCTGCCCCGGTGGTAGGAGAGCGGGTGGTGGGCGGGCTGGCCCGCGGCGAGCGTGCGCACCGCCCAGCCGGTGAAGAAGTCCGGCTCCAGCAGACGGTTGCCCACGCGGCGGGCGCGGTCCTCGTCGAGGATGCCCGACCACAGCAGGTGGCCCGCGTCCGAGGCGAGGCCGTCGACCTGACGGCCCTTTCCGTCCAGGGCGAGCGCGGGGAAGTCCTCGTCGGCGAGCCAGAAATCACGTGCGAAGCGTGCGCGCAGCGCCGTCGCCGTCTCCTCCAGACGCGTGGCGTAGGCGGGGTCGTCCCAGTGCTCCCTTGCCAGCCGGGCGGTACGCAGCAGCGCGTCGTAGGCGTAGCCCTGGGCCTCCACGACGGCGACCGGGCCCTCGGCCTGGGTGCCGTCGCGGAAGCAGATCGCCCCGGCCGAGTCCTTCCAGTTCTGGTTGACGAGGCCGTCCGGGTCAGGCCGGTAGACGAGGTAACCGTGCGCGTCGAGCCCGCCGTCGCCGTGCATCCAGTCCACGGCGGCGCGCGCGTGCCGCTCCAGTTCGCGGGCCGGGCCCGGGTCGCCGGTCGTCTCGGTGTAGGCGCCGAGCAGCGCGAGGAAGAGCGGGGTGGCGTCCACGGAGCCGTAGTAGCGCCCGTAGGGCACCTGGCGGAAGTGCGCGAGTTCGCCGTGCCGCACCTCGTGCACGATACGGCCCGGTTCCTCGCCGCGCTCCGCGTCGTAGGCGGTGCCCTGGAGGGCGGCGAGCGCCCGCAGGGTCGCGGCGGCGGTCGCGGGGCGGTAGGGCAGGACGAAGAACGAGGTGAGCAGCGAGTCGCGTCCGAAGAGGGTGAGGAACCAGGGCACCCCGGCGGCCGGGACCGACAGTTCCGCACCGGCCGGGCCGTGCGCCGTGACGCGCAGCCGGTCGAGGTCGTCGAGCCCGCGCCGGCACGCCTCGGCGAGTCCCGAGGGCGCCTGCGGCGGCACGGGCAGGCTCCTCGCACCCGTGTCCGCGCGGGCGCGAGCGGCGATGGCTGTGGGGTCGGTGCCGGGCGCGGGCTCCGCGGCGCCGTGCGCTCGCGCCTCGACGCGCAGCAGGACCTCCGCGGAGCCGAGCGCGGGCAGGTCGAGGTCCCACAGCAAGCACCGGGCGGTGGTCCCGGCCTCCTCGACGGCCGCGGGCGCCGGGGAGGCGGTGAGGGTGGTGGCCGATTCCCAGGTCCCGCGCGTGTAGGTCCAGCGCAGGCCGTCCGCCTCGGGGCGCACGGTGCGGCGGGCGTCGTCCTTGGCGTAGACACGTTGGTCGGAGCGCAGCTCGAACTGGTCGGCGAAGTCGGCGTCCACGAGGAGGGCGAGGCGCGCGGTGCGCGCCCCGGGGCCGTTGTTGACGAGCCGGACGCGCTCCACGAGCGCCCCCGAGACGACGGCGAGGTCGCGGACGACCGTGTGGGCGGGCGGGGTGTCCCGGGTGCCGGCCGGGGCGAGCACGCAGGTGGCGCCGCCGTCCTCCTCGCGCAACGGGACGAGGACCTGCGGGGCCGCCCCGTCCACCGTCAGCTCGTACCGGCTGAGGTGGCGGGCGTCGCGGCGGAAGAGGCCGTCCGGGCCGCTGCCGCGGCGGCCGGTGAGCCCGCCGTCCGCGCCGAGGACGGCGAAGGTGCCCTCGTGGACGAGGACAGTGGTGTCGGTGGTGCTCATACGGCGGTCCTCTCTCGGGCACCGGGCCGGGTCGCGGCGGGGGCGGGGTCCCCGCCCCCGCGAGGCGTGGGAAGGCTCGGGGCGGCGAGCAGGTCGAGGCCGAGGGCCGCCGTCCAGCCGAAGGACCGGGTGCCGCGCGCCTCGGCGGTGCGGGGGTCGACGTACTCGGCGAAGCCGCTGGCCCCCGCCTCGCGGAGCATCGACGCGCGCAGCCGGTCGGCCTCGCCCGTGTAGCCGTGCAGGCGCAGTCCGCGCTCCAGCAGCCAGTTGATGTTGAACCAGGCGGGTCCGCGCCAGTAGCGGGAGGGGTCGAAGTCCGGGCCGCGCAGGTCGTAGGAGGGGACCAGCGGCAGGGTGCCGAGGCCGAAGCTCGCGCCCTTGGCCGTGCGTACGAGCGTGTCCGCCACGTGCGTGGGCAGCCCCGGGACGAGGAGCGGCACGAGTCCGGCGGCGCTGCGCGCGGGCACGAGCCGGTCCGGGCCGAGGTCGCGGTTGAGGAACATGCCCTCCTCCGGCGACCACAGGCGCGTGACGAGCGCGTCCGTCAAGCGGGCCGCGCGCCGCTCGTGCGGGGCCCGGTCGCCGCCCAGTTCGGCGGTGATGTCCGCGAGGGCGTGCTCGGAGGCGATGAGCAGGGCGTTGACGCAGGGGTCCTCGACGGCGAAGGAGAACGGCGCGGTGTCCAGGTAGCCCGCGTCGCGGTAGTCGGTCGCGAGGCGCACGTAGCGGCCGTAGTCGAGGTCGGTGGGGCGTTCGGCGGAGGCGCCGTGGTCGAGGTCGGCCCGCCGGTAGGACGCGGCCGGGACCGGTTCGACGCGGGAGAGGGGCCCGTCCCAGGCGGGGCTGTTGTCCATGCCCGCCTCCCAGGGGTGCACGACGGCCGCGAGGCCGCCGCCGCCGAGGTCGCGCTGCCCGGTGAGGTAGTCGTGCCAGGCGGCGAGCCGGGGGCGCAGCCGTTCCAGGAAGCCGCGGCGCCGGGAGAGCGCGGGGTCGAAGCGGTGCACGAGCCAGGTGGCGAGCGCGTGCACGGGCGGCTGCACGATGCCGGACGTCTCGATGTGGCGGGGCGCGCCGAGCGCCGCCCCGGCTCGCGAGGAGCGCCAGAAGTCCGGGCTCGGGAAGTAGGCGGCGAGCGGGACGGCGGGGTTGAAGACGATGTGCGGGATGCGTCCGTCGCCCCACTGCGCGAGGGTCAGGGTCTCCAGTTCGCGCTGGGCGCGGCGCACCGAGAGGTGGCGCAGGCCGATGGCGATGAACGCGGAGTCCCAGCTCCACTGGTGGGGGTAGAGCCCCGGCGAGGGGACGGTCGAGTCCCCCCGCCAGTTCTGGAGCAGGACCCGTGCCGCACCGCGCCACAGCGTCAGGTCCGTGGCGGCGGTGGGCACGGGAGCGGTGAGCGGCTCGGTCACGCCCCCGACCTCCGCAGGAAGGCGGGGAGGGAGCGGACGGCCTCGAGGGGGTCGCCCGTCAGGCGGCACTCGGCGGCCAGGTAGCCGTCGAAGCCGATGGTGTGCAGGGCGCCCAGCCACGCGGACCAGTCGAGGTGACCGGCGCCGGGCTGGAAGCGGTTGGAGTCGCTGACCTGCGCGTGCCCGATGAAGGGGGCCGCGGCCAGGATCGCGGCGGCCGGATCGGACTCCTCGATGTTCATGTGGTAGCTGTCGATGCCGATGCGCACCGAGTCGAGGCCGACGGCGGCGATCAGTCCGGCGGCCTGGTCGAGCCGGTTGACCATGTGGTCCTCGTACCGGTTGAGCGGTTCGAGGAAGAGGGTGACACCCTCGGCGCGGGCGTGCTCGCCGAGTTCGGTGAGCCCGGAGAGCAGGACCTCGCGGTCCTCCTCCTCGGAGCGCGGCGGCTCGAAGGGCGGCAGCCGGCGCGAGAACATTCCGTACGAGGCGGGGGTCTGCACGCCGAGCGCGCCGATCTCGGCGGCGACGCTGAGCTGCGACTTCATCTGCTCCAGGGCGTCGCGGCGCAGGTCGTCGTCGAAGGCGGCGAAGAAGTGCGGCATCTCGACGCACACGGTGGGCATGACGACCCCGTCCGCGCGGGCGCGCAGCAGTTCGGGGAGCCGGTCGCGGAAGCGGAACTCGCCCTGGGAGCGCAGCTCGACGGCGTCGTAGCCGGCCTCCTGGGCGAAGTCCCACTTCTCCTGGAGGCTCCCCCCGGGCAGCAGCTGTTCCTGGCAGGCGATCTTCAACATGGCTTGGCGGGGCCTTTCCGTGCCGCGGGCGCGACACGCGGGGGACGTGGATGGGGCGGGGCCGGATGCGGCGTGGGGGGACGAGGCGGAGAACCGGGGCTCTCCGCCGCGTCCCGCGCGCTCTCAGAAGCTGAGGACGACCTGGAGCGCGTCGGCGGGGTGCTCGTCCAGCAGGGCGTAGGCGTCGGCTGCTTCGGCGACCGGGACGACGTGGCTGACCAGGCCGGAGACGTCCACCCTGCCCTCGGCGACGAGGGCGAGGAAGGTGCGCTGGAGACGTTCGACCGTCCAGCGGCCCGCGAGCTGCGGGGGCACCCCGCCGATCTGGGAGCAGATGAGCTGGACGCGGTTGTGGTGGAACTCGTCGCCCAGGCGCAGGCCGGCGCCGTCGCCCTGGTAGAAGCCGGAGGCGACGACGCGGCCTCCCACGGTGACCGAGCGCAGTGCCTCGTGCAGGGCGGGGTAGGCGCCGCTGATCTCGATGGCCACGTCCGCTCCGGCGCCGTCGGTGGCTTCGCGGATGCGCTCGGCGACGGCGTCGGTGCGGGCGTTGAGGGCGTGGGTCGCGCCGTAGGAGCGGGCGGTGGCGAGGCGGCCGTCGAGGGCGTCGACGGCGGTGACGCGGGCGCCGTTGAGCTGGGCGAGCCGGGTGGTGAGCAGGCCGATGACGCCCTGTCCGAAGACCGCGACGTCCTCGCCGACGTGGATGTCGGCGGCCAGGACGGCGTTGTAGGCGATGGCGCCGACCCGGGCGAAGGCACCGGCGAGCGGTTCGAGGCCGCTCGGGAGGGTGTGGCCGGTCATGCGCTCGACGGGGACGATGCCCTCGCTGCGGTGGCCCCAGATGCCCCAGACGAGGTCGCCGGGAGCGGGTACGCCGGGGCGGCCGACGAGTTCGGGCGAGACTTCGGTCACTTCGCCCACCTCGGAGTAGCCCCAGCCGGCCACCGGGTACTCGATACCGGCCGCGCCGTCGCGGAAGAGGCGGGCCTCGGCGTCCCAGGTGCGCGTCAGGTAGGGGTTGGTGCCCCGGTACGCGGTGAGTTCCGTACCCGCGGATATCCCGCTGTAGCGCGTGCGTACCCGCAGGTGGCCGGGGGGAAGTTCGGCGCTCTCGTGCGAGGCGACCTCGACCTGTCGGGGGCCGGTGAACTGGACGACGCTTTCCACGGGACTGCTCCGGTCGTGAGGGGAAGGTGGTGCGGGTGATCACTCACTTCCGTCGAAGATATCCCAGGCTTATGTCTTGTCAAGAAGCAAAAGTGATGCTGAGATGCGTTGACGATCAACGTAAGTAGCGTGAGGAAACAGCATGGCGTGGAAGGCCCGAGGGACCAGGACGGCTCTGGCAGGGCTCGCCGCGACCCTCGTCGCCGGGCTGCTCGCCGGGTGCGGGAACTCGGGCGAACAACAGCCGGACAAACGGATCACGGTCTGGACGCAGGAGAACCTGCCGCCCCGGATGGCGGCCACGAAGAAGGTCGTGCGGCGCTTCGAGAAGGAATCGGGCGTGCACGTCGACCTCGTGGGCGTGGACGAGGCGCAGTTGCCGCAGCTCATCATGTCCGCGGCGGCGGCGGGGAAGCTGCCCGACGTCATCGGCGCGGTCCCGCTCGGCCAGGTCTGGCAGATGTACGGCAACGGCTTGCTCAACACGGACGTCACCAGGAAGATCGTCGCCGACCTCGACCCGAAGACCTTCCAGTCCAACGCGCTCTCGCTCACCGCCGACGGCGACAAGCGGCTGGCCGTCCCGTCCGACGCGTGGCTTCAACTGCTCGTCTACCGCAAGGACCTCTTCGCCGAGGCCGGACTGAAGGCGCCGACGAGCTACGCGAGCGCCCTCAAGGCGGCGGCGAAGCTGGACAAGGGCGACATGGACGGCATATCACTCGCCACCGACCCCTCCGACGTGTTCACCCAGCAGAGCTTCGAGGACCTGGCCCTCGCCAACGGCTGCCGCCTCGTGAACGACAAGGGGGAGGTCACCCTCGACTCCCCGGCCTGCCGCACCTCCTTCAAGACCTACGACACCCTGGCCCGCGAGCACGGCGCCCCGGGCACCCAGAGCGTGGACACCACCCGCGCCACCTACTTCGCCGGGCGCTCCGCGATGATGGTCTGGTCCTCCTTCCTCCTCGACGAGCTGGCCGGTCTGCGCTCCGACGCGCTCCCGAGCTGCCCGCAGTGCAAGAAGGACCCGGACTTCCTGGCCCGCAACACCGGCATCGTCACCGCGCTCCAGGGCCCCGACGCCCAGCGGCCCGCCCAGTTCGGCGAGATCACCTCCTGGGCCGTGACCCGGACCGCCGAGACCGCCGCCTCGCGCTCCTTCGTCGACTACATGATGGGCAAGGGCTACGCGGACTGGTTCGGCATGGCCCCGGAGGGCAAGATCCCGGTCCGCAACGGCACGCCGAAGGACCCCGACGTCTTCCGCACCGCCTGGCGCCAGGCGGACATGGGCGTGGACAAGAAGCGCTCGCTCAAGCAGGCGTACCCCGACGGCCTCACGGACCAACTGCTCGACGGCATCAAGGGAATGCGGCGCTGGGGCCTCACCGAGGGACAGGGCACCCTGGTGGGCGCGACCAACGGCGAACTCCCCGTCGCCAAGGCGATCGGCGCGATGACCGGCGGTCAGGAGTCCCCGGACTCGGCCGCCGAGGAGGCGAACTCCGAGGTCGAGGCCCTGCGCAAGTCCCTCCAGTGACGCCCCGCGCGGTGCCGTAGGACGCCCCCCGCGCCCGGCACCGCGGGCGTCCGCCTCCCGCCCTGCCCCGCTCCCCCTCCCCCGGGCCGTGTCCCCCGCAGGCCCCTTCCCCTGGCCGTACCCCCTTGAGGTAACTCCATGAGCACACCCCCGCGCGACGCGACGAAGCGCCGCGCCACCCCGCGCACCGCGAGCCGGCGGGAGAACCGCGCCGGCATCGCCTTCGTCACCCCCACCTTCCTCGTGGTGCTGGTGGTGGTGATCGTGCCCATCCTGTGGACCGTCCTGCTCGCCTTCCAGAACGCCAAGCTCGTCGACATCCAGGACAACGGGCTCTTCGGCCGGTGGACGCTCGACAACTTCGCCCAGGTCTTCGGCTCGCCCGGCTTCTGGAGCAGCCTCGGCACGACACTCGCCTACACCGTCGGCGCGACCGCCGGTTCCGTGATCCTCGGCCTCGTCGCCGCCCTCGCCCTGCGCCGGCCCTTCCGCGGCCGGGGCCTGCTGCGCGCGGCGATGCTGCTGCCCTACGTGGCACCCGTCGTCGCCGTCTCCTTCGTGTGGGAGGTCGCGCTCAGCCCGCAGTACGGCATCGTCAACGAGTGGGGCCGCAAGCTCTTCGGCTGGGACGACCCGATCGCCTTCCTGTCCACACGGTCCTACGAAGTGAGCCTGCTCGGCGCGCACTTCGACATCCCGCTGGCACTCCTGACGGTCATCGCCTTCGAGACGTGGCGCTACTTCCCCTTCGCCTTCCTCTTCCTGCTGGCCCGCCTCCAGGCCGTACCCGACTCGCTGGAGGAAGCCGCCCAGGTGGACGGCGCCACCCCCACCCAGCGCTTCCGGCACATCCTGCTGCCGCAGCTCATGCCGGTCATCGCGCTGCTGAGCGTGCTGCGCTTCATCATGACGTTCAACAAGTTCGACGACGTGTACCTGCTCACCGGCGGCGGCTCGGGCACCGACGTGGTGGCCGTGCGCGTCTACGACTTCCTCACCTCGCGCTTCGACGTGGGAGCCGCCTCCGCCCAGGCGCTCGTGCTGGCCGTCGTGCTCATGCTCCTGCTGGGCGTCTACTTCAAGTTCTTCGCCAAGAAGGTGCAGGAGGAGTCCGCATGAGCCGCGCGTCCCGCATGACCCGCGCCCAGTTCGAGGAACGCCTCTTCGGCGTGCTGCGCTGGGTCGTGATCCTGTTCCTGGCACTCATCACGATCGTGCCCTTCTACTACATGCTGCTGCTGTCGCTGAAGCCCATCGACGCGCTGCTGCTCGACCCGGGGCGGCTGTGGATCAGCGCCCGCGAGTTCACGTTCGCCACGTACGAGAGCGTCCTCAAGCCCACCTCAGAGGGCGGGCAGGGCTTCCTCGGGATGCTCCTCAACTCGGCGCTCGTCGCCGTGGCGACGGTGCTGCTGACCCTCGCGGCGGCCGTTCCGGGCGCCTACGCGGTCAGCCGGCTCAAGTTCTTCGGCAACCGGCAGGTCGGCGCCCTCTTCCTCGCCGTCTACCTCTTCCCTGCCACCCTGCTCGCCGTCCCGCTCTTCGTCATGTTCGCGAAGATGGGCCTCTCGGGCAGCCTCGTCGGCCTCGCCGTCGTCTACATCGCGCAGACGGTGCCGGTGTCGATCTACATGCTCAAGAACTACTTCGTCACCATCCCGTACAGCATCGAGGAGGCGGCGGCGATAGACGGCGCCTCACGGCTCCAGACAGTCCGCAAGATCATCCTGCCGCTGGCGCTGCCCACCCTCATGGCCACCGGCTTGTACGTCTTCATGATCGCCTGGAACGAGTTCCTGTTCGCGCTCCTCTTCCTCGCCGCCGACCCCGGCAAGTGGACCGTCTCCCTCGGACTCCAGCAACTCGCCAACGGCATCGAGGTCTCCAAGACGGTCCTGATGGCCGGTTCGGTCGTCCTCACCATCCCCGTCGTCGCCCTGTTCTTCGCGGCGGAGAAGATGCTGACCGAGGGTCTGACGGCGGGCGCCGACAAGGGCTGAGGACCGGACAGGTCCCGGACGGAGCCCTCGCCACCGGCGGTACCGTCTGCCGGGTACGGCGACAGCCGTGGATCATGGGAACGGGGGACCCCGGGGACACGGGGCCGCCCCGGGCCCGTAACAAGGACGCGGCATGCTGACCGGGTGAGCGCCGGGGAAAGTCCCGGCCACGACTGAGGGGGACGAAGGACGCTGATGGCGCACACCCAGGCGAGCGCGGGCCACCTCCTGCGGCTGATCCGCAGCGGCGCGGCCATCACGCGCGGGGAGTTGCAGGAGGCCACCGGCCTCTCCCGCTCCACCGTCGGCCACCGGCTCGACCAGCTCTTCGCCGCCGGCTGGCTGCGCGGCAGCAGCGGCACCTCCACCGGCGGGCGGCCCTCCGCGCGGCTGGAGTTCGACCCCGGGCACGCGGTCGTCCTCGTCGCCGACCTGGAGACCCGGCACGCCCGCGCGGCCGTCGTCGACCTGGCCGGGACGGTCCTCGCCGAGCACCGCGACGCCCTGGTGATAGCGGACGGCCCCGACGTGGTCCTCGACCAACTCGCGCGCTGGTTCGCCGAACTGCTCGACGCGAGCGGCCAACCGCCCGAACGCGTCTGCGGCGTCGGCCTGAGCGTGCCCGGCCCCGTCGACTGGGAACGCGCGCTGCTCGTCCAGCCGCCGATCATGCCCGGCTGGGACGGCTACCCGCTGCGCGAACGCTTCCGCGAGTACTACGCCGCCCACGTCGGCCGCCGGCCGCGCGAGGAACCGCTGCCGGTCTTCGTCGACAACGACGCCAACCTCATGGCACTCGGCGAGCAACGCGCCCTCCACCCCGACTGCCGCGCCTTCGTCTTCGTCAAGGCGTCCACCGGCATCGGCGCCGGGGTCGTCGTGGACGGCGCCCTCTACCGGGGTATCGACGGCGGCGCGGGCGACATCGGGCACATCCGGCTGCACGACCGGCCCGACGTCGTCTGCATGTGCGGCTCCACCGGCTGCCTCGCCGCGGTCGCGAGCGGGGGCGCCATCGCCGCTCAGCTCACCGAGGCGGGCGTGCCGACCGCCTCCGGGCACGACGTGCGCGCCCACCTCGCCGCCGGACAGCCGGACGCGGTCCGCCTGAGCCGCCGCGCCGGGCAGCGCATCGGCGAGGTCCTGGTCACGGTCGTCACCCTCCTCAACCCCGGGGTACTCGTACTCGGCGGCGACCTCGCGAGCACCCCCTTCCTCACCGGCGTACGCGAACTGCTCTACCAGCGCGCCATGCCGCGGACCACCGCCCACCTCCAGGTCCTCACCTCCGAACTCGGCGACCGCGCGGGCCTCCTGGGCGCCGCGATCATGGTCGTGGACCACCTCTACGCACCCGAGCGGGCCGACGCGCGCCTGCACGCGCTCACCCGCGCCACCACCGGCGCCGCCCGCTGACCTCGCGGGCCCGCCCGTACCACCCGGAGAACACCATGCACGACCCCGCCGCCCCCACCGCCGGGAACCCGGCCCCGGTCCGCGTCGGACTCGTCGGCGCGGGCCCCTGGGCCCGCACGATGCACGCGCGGGTCCTCGCCGCGGGCCCCGAGACCCGGCTCACCGCCGTGTGGGCGCGCCGCCCGGAGGCCGCCGCCGCGCTCGCCGCCGAGCACGGCGCCACCGCCGCCGGGTCCTTCGAGGAACTGCTCGACACCTGCGAGGCCGTCGCCTTCGCCGTCCCCCCGGCCGTCCAGGCCCCGCTCGCGGTACGGGCCGCCGCCGCCGGTCGCGCGCTGCTCCTCGAGAAGCCGCTCGGCGCGGACCTGGCCGCCGCACGCGCGGTCGCCGACGCCGTCGCCGAGCACGGCGTCGTCTCCCAGCTCGTCCTGACCAAGCGCTACCACCCCGCGACCCAGGACTTCCTGGCCCGCGCCGCGCACCACGACACGAGCGGCGCGCGCTCCTGCTACCTGCACGGCGCCTTCCTGGAGGGCGACCAGGCCACCGCCTGGCGCCTGGAGCACGGCGCCCTCCTCGACCTCGGCCCCCACCTGCTCGACCTGCTCGACGCGGCCGTCTCCCCCATCGTCTCGGTCCGCGCCACGGGCGACCCGCGCCGCTGGACGGAACTGACCTGCGCGCACGAGAACGGCGCGACGAGCCAGGCCTCGCTCTCGGGCGCCGTACGCCTGCCACGCACCCGCACGCGCGTCGAACTCTTCGGCCCCGACGAGGAACTGGTCTACGACACGGCGGGCATCGACCACGAGGAGTGCTGGCCCATCCTGCGAACCACCTTCGCCACCGCCGTGCGCACCGGAGTCACCACCGCCCCGGACGCGGCACGCGGCCTCCGCATCCAGGAACTCCTGGAGCAGGCGGCACGGTCCCTCAGCGCCTGAGATCAGTGGGGCGGGTGGACCGGTTCCGCGGTCGAGGCCCGCGGAACCGGTCCGACGGGCGAGGACTCCGAGACGGTCTTCCGAGGGGGTACCCGGCTCGGCCGCGTAGACGGTCGAGTCGTGGACGGCACGTCGGGACAGGGGCAGTTCAAGGTGCCGGAAGGTCAACTCCAGGCGTTCGAGGTCCGGATGCTCCAGCCCTTCGGTGCCTTCGTGACGGATGCGGACGTCATGACGGGCCCGCATGTCGCGGAAGTCGGCGCTTCGCGCGGACGGTTCCCCGATCAGCTCGCGCAGGGCCCGGTCCTCGGGTTCACGTCCGGTTTCGGCGCGGAGCACAGTGACCGTGGCCCTCGCGCCGTCCGGCCAGTGGACAGAGGAGTCCCGGGAGCCGGGGTCGAGGAAGAAGTAACGGGCGAAGTTGGCGCATCCCCGCTCGCCGGTGCTGCCGCTCGCGAACAACGGCCGCCGCCGCGGCGGTCACCCCGCGCACCGCCGCGATCATGCCCGTCCACATGACGGACCAGAAGTGCGGCATGGACGCGCGCGCGAAGCTCTCGGCGGACAGCGGAGTCCCGCTCATCCAGGACGCCGCGCACGCGCACGGCGCGGAGTGGGCGGGCAAGGCGACGTGGGTACGGGCCAAGGGGGTGCCGGACCTGGGGGGCTGGTTCACCCGCGGCGTCCTCTCCAACGGCGGTGCCCTCGTGGATCTCGGCTGGCACCCCCTCGACGCGGTCGGCCCGTCGCTCGGCCCGGTCGCGCACTACACGCGGGTACTCGGCTCAGTCTCGGCCGACTTCCTCGGGCAGTCCCACGCCACCTCCTGGCGCGGCGCCGACGCGCGGGCCGGGGGCCGGCGGGCGACGTCGAGGACACCGCGCGCGGCTTCCGCCCACCTCCGGCGGCGTCTCCGTCGCCCTCCGCGCGAGCTGGGCCCCGCACGAGGCGTACGACATCACGACCGTACGCGTGGAGGGCAGCGCGGCGCCCCTCTCGCTGCGCCGCACCTTCGGCTTCAGCCCGAACCGCGTCGCGGAGCCCCGGCTCGTCCTCCCCCGGCTCCTCCGCGCGCGCGAAAAGCCGGGGCAGGTCCGCGAGGCTGTGGCGTCGACGCCCTGTTCGCGCAGTCTGTCGCGCATCGCAGCCTTGTCGTGCGCCGGGGTCACGGTCTCCCGGCTGTGGCCGGGCAACCCCGGCGTCTCCACGATCGCCGTGTACGGGAACGAGTCCGACTCGGTCGTGTGCACGGCCATCGCCAAGTCGACCCCCTCCTGCTCGGGGGCGTCCCGGCGGCAGGGGGACGGGCCTGAGTGGTCTGCAGAATCCCGTCCCCTCAGCGGACGCGCGCGTCCGGCCGGTCAGACGAACTTGTGCCGGGAGCCGCCCTCCACGTGGATGGTCTCGCCCGAGACGAAACCCGCGCCGAGGAGCCACATCACGGCGTCCACGATGTCCTCGCTCTCGCCGTGCCGTCCGGCGAGAGTCTTGGCGGCACTTCCGCTCAGCACAGCGGCCCGCTTCTCGCCTAGCCGGTCCCAGGCACCCGAATCCACGACGCCGGGCGACACGGCGTTGACGCGGACGGGAGCCAGCTCCGCGGCGAGGTGGCGCGCCGCGTATTCGACGGCACCGTTCGTGACCCCCTTGACCAGCGAGCCCGGCCCCGGCCGCCAGCCGACCACACCGGAGAACAGCACCATCGAACCGCCCGGCCGCAGGACCGGGGCGAAATGCTTGGCCACGAGCATCGGGCCGATCACCTTGGCCGTGAAAGCGGCAAGCAAGCCCTCCCGGTCCAGCTCCGTCACGCGCACGTCGTGCGGCGCCGAACCGGTTGTCACGATGTGGGCGACCCCGTCCCGCAGCACTTCAGCCGCCGCCGCGATCGACGCCTCGTCCTGGAGGTCGATCCGCAAGGCCCCGCCACCGATCTCGGCGCCCAACGCCTCGGCCGCCGCCACGTCGCGCGCGCCGACCACGACCTCGTACCCATCCTTCGCGGCGCGCCTCGCGATGGCGGCACCGAGCGCACGCGCCCCGCCGATCACCAGAATCCTGTCCACGTACTCCACGTCCCTTCTCCGAATCGCGACTGACGGTATAGATTCGATACCGGTATCTTCAACGAAACCGGGACGGTCATGGGAAAGGCGTACAACGTGATGGCGGCGACCTGCCCGAGCCGCACGGTGCTCCACCGCATCGGCGCGCGCTGGACCGTCTTCGTCGTCAACGCCCTGGAGGACGGCCCGCGCCGCTTCAGTGAACTGAAGGCGCACATCCGGGGGATCACGTCGAAAGCACTCACCGAGACCCTGCGCTCCCTGGAGGCAGACGGCCTGATCAGCCGACGGGAGTACGACGAGAACCCGCCCCGCGTCGAGTACGAGCTCACCTCGCTGGGCCGCTCCCTGCTCGTCCCGTTGCGCGCGGTGCGGCTCTGGGCCGAACAGCACGTCCCCGAAATCGAGTCGGCCCGGACGCGCCCGCCGACGCGCTGACCTGGGCAGGAGCCGCCCCGCGAACCCGCCGGGGCGGCACCCCCGTTTCGCCCAAAGGCCCTTGCTGAGCGACGAGTTCGGCGATGACCAGGACGACCGTGTGGTGTGCCCCGGCACCGTGCGGGCGACCCCTTCACGGTGAGCTGCCTTCGAACGACCTTCAAGGAGCGATCGACCCACTCGGCCCGCTGCCCGGAGAGGAACAGGACGGTCGCACCGCCTGCGCCACGAACCCCGGCTCAGCGCCCTTCTCGACCGGCTCCAGAATCGCCACGCACTCGAAACGTTGCGTCATCGGAAACATGTGACGAGCCTTGTCACGAACAAAGATGCGGGTCAGAAGGTCCTTTGGGCGTCCTCACCCGGCCGAGAGCGTCAAACGAGCGTCGCGGCGACGACCAGAATCACGCCCCAATGCCCAACCGCACTACCGCCCGGCCACGTCCGGGCGGTTCGAGGATTCCTTGGCCGACGAGTCTTCCCAGGCGGGAGCGGGTGACGTTGATGGAGGGCTCGTCGGTGGACAGGCCGAGGTGCTCGTGCGGATCGCGGACGCGGAACACCTTCCAGGGGTTCTCGTTGAACGTGGTCACGGATGCGCTGTAGACGGTGGCGGTGGCGGTCTCCGCGGGGGCCGTTGCATGGTCGGGAGGGGCGAGGCCGTCGATGACCTTGCGGGCGGCGAGCTCGGCCAGGCTGTCGGGTCGGCGGTCGTAGTCGCGCGCGAGGCACCGGTGCAGCTTGAGGGTGCCGTTGGCCTGCTCGACACCGCTTCGGCTGCGGGACGAAGCCCCCGTCCTGGCCGTCGGGGTTGCGTCGCTCCCCCCGACAGGTTGCTGCCCCCGAACCGGACTGTCTCGGTCGGGGGCAGCAGCAGTGCTGGTCGGAGGATGCTCAGGCGCCCTTCCGGCACGTTCTTGGCTAGGACGCGGAACGCGTCGCGGTGACCGCGACAGCGGTGTACTTCATGTCGAAGCTGCCGCCCATGACGTCGATCACGGCGCCGACCTCCGTCAGCACCCTCTCCAGCTTGTCGGGCTGGAACTGGCCGTGATCCCCCTGGGTGGGCAGCTGGTCGAGCCACTCGTCCTTGCTGTAGACGTACTCCCACTCGAACTGCCACTGCTCGGGCTCACCGAACCCGCCGACCTTGCGGATGCCCTCGATGGTCTTGGTGAGCAGCGGCGTGCTGCTGATCTGGGGCGGGGCTGGCATGCTGTAGGCCCGCGTGGCCAGCGCGTCCGGCACCACCTCGACGTAGATTTTCCGGAAGGCCTCGCGGACCGCCGCCGGGGGCTCCGCGACGTTCCAGAACGCGGCGAAGCATCCCGACGGGCGCAGCACCGACGCCGCCTTGGCCGCACCCACCTCGGGGTCCACCCAGTGCCATGCCTGGCCCGAGATGATGCCGTCGAAGCGCCGGTCCGCCGAGTCCCATTCCTCGAAGCGCGCGATCTCGATTTCCGTCCCGTGGGTCCGCGCGAACTCCGCCATCCGGGCATCCGGCTCAACTCCGAGAACCGTGCATCCAGCCGCCTGGAATTGACGCGCTTCGATACCCGTGCCCGCGCCTACATTCAGTAGTTCCTCACCCGGGCACGACCGCACGATACGGTCCACCAGGCCATCCGGATAACGGGGTCGAGTTCGATCGTAGCGTTCTGCGTCCAGGCCGTAGTTCTCGGCTGTGCCACGCTGCTGATGGAGTTCTCCGCCGAGCTTCGAATTCGCCATGGATTGACTGTAGTGGGCGTGCGCCCACTACGTCAACCCAGGGTTGCGCCCTTCTTCACAAGCACTTGCCCCACACTCACCAAAGGACCGGAAGAGAGCGCAGACCCCTGATGAGCGTGGATTGGGTGTAGGTGATCTCGTCAGCGGGGACGGCGAGCCGCAGTCCGGGAATCGCCGGGAAGAGGGCAGCGAACGCGGCCTCCAGTTCGATCTGAGCGAGCTGCGCACCCACACAGCGGTGCATCCCGTGTCCGAACGTCAGGTGCGCCGCGGCGTTCTCACGGGTGACGTCGAAGCGGTCCGGGTCCCTGAACGTCGCCGGGTCGAAGTTGGCGGCCGTATTGCACGCGACGACCACGCTGTGGGCGGGTATGACGGTGCCACCCAGCTCCACGTCGGCCGTGGTGGCGCGGATCAGCCCGGTGTGCGGGTCGACGCCGGGGGTGACGTGGCGCAGCACCTCGGAGACGGCGGCGGGCACGGCCCGTGGGTCGCTGCGCACCACGGCCAGCTGGTCCGGGTTGTCCAGCAGCGCCAGCAGCCCCTTGCCGAGCATGGTCGCGGTCGTCTCGTAGCCGGCCAGCAGAAGACCGCAGCCGAGGGTGACCAGCTCCTCGTTGTCGAGGCGGCCCTGCTCGTCGCGGGCGGTGACAAGGCCGTGGAGCAGGCTGCCGTCCGGGTGTGCGTGCTTGTCGTCGACCAATCCGCCCATGTAGTCGAAGAGGGAGCGCAGCGCCGCCATCGCCTCCTGCGGCTGCGTCCCGGGGGCGCTGACCCGGTCGGCCCAGGCGCGGAAGCGTTCCCGGTCCGCGTAGGGGACGCCGAGGATTTCGCAGATCACGGCGATCGGTAAGGGGTAGGAGAGCCCTTCCGCAAGGTCCGCGGGCGGCCCGGCCGCCTTCATCGTCCCGATCAGTTCGTCGGCGATCTGCTGGATACGGGGACGAAGAGCGCGCATCCGGCGGGCGCTGAACTCTCCTGCGACCAGACGGCGCAGCCGGGTGTGCTCCGGCGGGTCCATGTCGAGGATGCCGGGCCTGGTGAAGATCACGGCCGGGCTCATCACGGCGTCGAGCCGCCGCGCCTCGACGCGACTGAACCGCGGATCGGCGAGGACGGTGCGCACCTCGGCCCTTCCGGTCACCAGCCAGGCTTCGCGGCCGTCCCGCATCGAGAATCTGCGTACAGGCTTTTCCCGCCACATATCGTTGACCTGCTTCGGCACCGTATAACCCGGGGTGGCGCCGGTATCGGAATTCCCGCTCCGAGTCGGGTCGGGCGAAGTTGTTTCCAGGGATTCAGTCATGATCATGATGCTAACAAGCGTCCGCCCGCCTGACCAACATGCCAATCCAGGTAAAGGCAGATAACCGTGATGGATGGTTGCGACCGGACGCCGGTCAAATCTTTCACCATGCACGTTTCCGCTGGTCACGAATGAGCCAGAAAAGCAGCCGCAAAACCACTCGGGAATGCAACCCCAACAAATAGGGGGATGACGTCGGGTCACCCCTCCAGCAAAATACTGGAGAACGCATGACCAGTATTTTACTTTCTCAATACAATGACGCAAGCAGGCGTCTCCGGATCGGAGGTGGTCGACCGTTGGAGATCAAGGAAATGGCCATTGCGGGCGCATTCCGCATCATCCCGGACAAGTACCATGATTGCCGAGGGTGTTTCTTCGAGGCCTTCCGGATCGAGGAGCTCCGGCGCGCGACCGGCTTCCCCTTCCAGGTCCGCCAGGGCAATGTCTCGGTCAGCAGGCGCTCGACGATCCGCGGCGTCCACGGCACCGGAGGAGATTCCGGCGAGGCCAAGCTGATCAGCTGCGCGCGCGGCGCGGTGCTCGACGTCGTGGTCGATCTGCGGGTGGGCTCGCCGGTCTTCGGCACGTTCGAGGCCGCTCCCCTCACCGAGGACTCCGGTGAACTGATCTTCCTGGTCCCCGGTCTCGGCCACGCCTACCAGGCGCTCACCGACGACACCCGGATCACCTACCTGTGCGCGGAGCGGTTCGTCCCGGGCTCCCAGATCGACATCAACCCGCTGGACCAGGAACTCGCCCTGCCCTGGGACCTTTCCGAGGAACCGGTCATCTCCGACAAGGACAGGGCCGCGCCGGGTCTGCGACAGGCAGCGGCGTCCGGGATACTCCCCCGCTACACCGGCCCCGCCTGACGGACAGAGAGGAGCAACCGTGCTGCCCTCGACCAGGAACCGACCGCTCGTAGCCGTACTCGGCGCATCCGGTTTTCTCGGCGCCGCGGTCACCGCCGAACTCATCGACGCCCCGGTACGCCTTCGACTCGTCTCCCGCGAACGGAAACTTCCGCTGCCGGCCTCCTCGGCCGAGACCCACCTCGCGGACCTCACCGATCCACGTGCGGTACGGGTCGCCGTCGACGGTGCGGACGCCGTCATCCATCTGGCGGCCCACCTCCCCGACGGGCGCTCGTGGCGTGCGCCGGGCAGCGACTCCGAGCGGCTGAGTACGGGCCTGCTCGACACGCTCGTCCGCTCCGTGCGCGGCAAGCCGCCCATCGTCGTGTTCGCCAGCACCATCCAGGCGGCGGCCCCCGAGGGAACACCGCTCAACGACTACGTACGGGAGAAGATCGCGGCCGAGAAGGTGCTCCGGGAGGCGACCCGCAACGGCGCGGTACGCGGGATAGTGCTCCGTCCCGCCACCGTCTACGGGAGTACCCCGCTGACTGGGGCGACGGGCCGCGGCGTGGTCGCCGCGATGGCCCGTAAAGCCTTCGCCGACGAGCCCATCACCATGTGGCACGACGGCACCGTCGAGCGGGACCTGGTGCACGTCACGGACACGGCGCGCGCCTTCGTCGCCGCGATGCGCGCGCCCGAGGCGCTCAGCGGTGCGAGCTGGCCGGTGGGCAGCGGGCGGTCCGCGCGGCTCGGGGAGGTGTTCGGCACGCTCGCCGGACTCGTCGCCGCGCGGACCGGACGCCCGCCCGTGCCCGTCGTCACCGTGGCGCCGCCGGACTGGGCGGACACCACCGACTTCGGCAACGTGCACACCGATCCGTCGTCCTTCTCCGCGGCCACGGGCTGGCAGCCACGCGTCCGGCTGCACGACGGCCTCGTCGGCGTGGCGGACGCGCTCTCTTCTTGACCGCTCGGAGGGGCTCACGCCCCTCCGAGCGGCCTCGGCTACTGGGAGGTGCCGGCGGCGAGGACGGCGAGGCGGTCGGTCACCTCGGCGGGGCTCGGCTGGGCGAGGACCTCCCCACGCAGCGCCGTGGCGGCGGGTCCGATCCGATCACTGGTCAGGAGGGAGGCGACCGCGCTCGCTAGCGCGTCCACGGTCGCGTCCTCCCTGTTGACCGCGATACCGGCGCCCGTCGCGGCGAGCCGGGCGCAGCAGGTCTGCACGTCACGCGTGGCCGCGACGCCGAGCTGCGGGACCCCGTAGTACGCGGCCGTCATGATCGTGCCCGCTCCGCCGTGGTGCACGACCGCGTCGCAGGACGGCATGATCGCGTTGAGGGGGACGTTCTCCACCACGGTCGCCCCCGGGGGCAGGTCGGGGACCAGGCCGCGGTCGGTTCCCTTGACCGCGAGAACGATCTCGACGTCGTGCTCGTGGAGCGTCTTGACGATGTCGGCGACCGGGAACGCCTCCATACCGTCCCTGATCACCAGCATCGACCCCCAAGTGAGAAGCACCCGCCGCTTCTTCGCGGGCGCGAGAACCGAGGGCGGCAGCACATTGGTCCCGTTGTAGGGGACGAAACGCAGCGGGATCCGCGAGGGGATCTCGCAGATCTGCATGCTCTCCAGCCAGGGATCGACCGCCGTGACCGCGTTCTCGGTGCGGGGCTCGCAGTCATGGCGCGCGTACAGCTCGCGCAGGGGTTCGGGCCAGTCGTCCGGCGCCATGCCGCATCCCGGGTAGCCGTACCCGGAGCCGCGCAGCAGGTCAGGACCCCAGAGGTGGTGGACCAGCGGTGCGTCCGCCGCCGTTGCCGCCAGGGGCGCGGCGAGCACGAGCGGGTCGGCAACCACCAGATCGGGACGCCAGTCGCGGGCCAGGGACACGACCTCGTCCGCAGCTTCCACGGCGAAGCGGACCTGGGCCTCGACCAGCGTCTGATACAGCGCGGGCGGGGCGCCCGGCGCGGTCTCGACCGGTCCCCTCCTCCGGTGCCTCGCCAGTTCCTCGGTCATGTCGAAGGACTCGGCGATGGTGACCATCGGCATCCCGGAACTCACGACGACCGATTCGCCCCAGGGCTGCGCGGCGACACAGACATCGTGACCGGCGGTACGACAGGCCCACATCAGCGGCACCATCGGGAAATAGTGCGACGGCGCGGAAGCCGGAATGAACAGTATGCGCATCCGATACCCGACCATTCTCTTCAGCAGATGTGGCGGTGGGCCCCCAGCGTGGCCTCTCCGCGGCCGTCGCGACAAGCCTTGCTGATCGGGGTACCGCCGCAGGGGCATATCTGGTACGGGAGGCTGCGCGCTCTTGACAAGGTGAACACAGGCCCCATAGTGAGCTGGTGCCCACTCCGGTCCGGACCCTGGTGCCACCGGAACTCCCCGTGCCATTCGTTCACTTCGGTTGCGGAGCAGTGATCCTTTGTCAGTCAGACATGCATCCTGGAAATACTTACTCATTGCGGCACTCATGACGGTCAGCGGCCTGGTCGCCACGTCTACGCCCGCCACGGCGGCGGAAGACGCGTCGCAGGCTATGAGTTGCACGTCGTACTCGCTGCCGGTCCGTCTCTCCGATTCGGGTGAGGCGACCGAAACCATGTGGGGTGAGCTGTGCCGGCCCGCCGATCGCCACCCCACCACCGTGCAGTTCCTCGTGCACGGTGGGTTCTACAATCACGCCTATTGGGATTTCCCGGTCGGCAAGGGCTATTACTCCTATGTGCGCCACGCCGTCGCGGCCGGGTACGCCACCTTCAACGTGGACCCGATCGGCTCGGGCAAGAGCTCACACCCGCAGAGCAGCGTGGTCACCGGCGACGCCGGGACCGTCGCGCTGCACGACGCCATCACCGCCCTGCGCAAGGGGACGGTCGGCGGGCAGGCGTTCAAGAAGGTGCTCTGGGTGGGACACGCACTCGGCTCGTTCTACGCGTGGCGCGAGATACCGCGGTACGGCGACGTGGACGGGGCGATCCTCACCAGCGCGCTGAACAGCCACAACCCGGATCACGCCGCGATCGTGAGCGCCAACACGTATCCGGCGACGCAGGACCCGAAGTTCGCGGACAGCGGCTACGACAACGGGTACTTGACCACCAGGCCGGGCACGCGCGGCTCCATGTTCTACTACCCGGCCACGACCGACCCGGCGGTGGTGGCAAAGGACGAGGAGACCAAGGACGTCCAGCCGGTCGCGGTGACCCAGCCGGCGGCTCCGCCGTACGGGATCAGGGTGCCGGTGCTCGTCGTCGCGGGCGCGCAGGACTGGCTGGAGTGCCAGGGGGTGACCGCGTACGACTGCGCCGACCCGAGTAGCGTGCTCGCCCACGAGTCGCAGTTCTACCTGCCGGAGGCGAAGCTCAAGGTGGCAATGGTCCCGCAGACGGGTCACGATCTGGCGCTGGCGACGACCGCGCCGGCCACGAGCGCCCTCATGCTGCGGTGGGCCAAGGGGATCGCGGCTCCGTAGGCCAGCCTGTCACGCTGTCCGGCCGACGCGTTCGACGCGTCGGCCGGACATGTTTGATGCGGCCCGGGAGGCGCGGCTCAGGACGTGTATGCGTACTCGGACCCGTCGCGGATGGCGTCGACGAGCTCGGCCTGTCGGAGCGAGTCGGCGTTCTGGGCGGCCAGGTCTCGTGCGACGTCGCCGTCGCCGGACAGTACGGCGGTGGCGAAGGCGGCGACGATGTTCGCGAACTGGTCTCCTGCGGGAAGGGTGATCTCCTCGGCTCCGTCCCGCCCCTCGACCCACAAGGTGGGGCGATGGTCCGGCTGCGGCGTGAACGCCCGGTCGAGCCGGAGGCGCCCGGACGAGCCCCGCACCTCGTAGGCGCTGCAATAGGAGTGCTCCATGCCGAAGTGGAGCTGTGCCGTGACACCGGTCGAGTCGGACAGCAGCACACTGCCGCCCACCACGGCGCCCCGCGCCCGCTCGACGCGGAGCGCCCCGCCCACGAGACGGAGGCGTGCCCCGAGAAAGTGAAGTGCGGCACGGAGGGGATAGACCCCGATGTCCACCAGGGAGCCGCCCCCGACGTCGGGCAGGTAGCGGGGGTCCTCCGGCGGCCTCGGCGGAATCGTGAACGTGCTCTCGAAGGAACGGAGTTCACCGATGGCTCCGCGGGAGACGAGTTCGTCGACGCGGCGATGCTGCGGATGGTGCAGGAACATCATGTTCTCCAGCAGCAGGCACCCGCGTTCGCTCGCGAGGTCAAAAAGGCGTGCGGTCTCCGGCGACCGGGTAGTGAGCGGCTTTTCGGCGAGGACGTGTTTGCCCGCCAAGAGCGCACGCTCCACCCACTCAGTGTGCAATGCCGCAGGCAGCGGAATATAGACGGCGTCCACATCGTCCCGCTTCAGCAGTTCCGCGTAGCCTTTTACGGCCGCTCCGCCGAAACTGCCGGTGAACCGCTCGGCCTTCGTGAGGTCGCGGCTCGCCACCGCGCGTATCTCGATGGAGGGCTCAGCCCGCATCGCCGGCAGTGTCCGCCGCCACGCGATGTCGGCGCAACCGATCACACCGAATCTCACCGGTCCCGGTCGCTTTTCCACAGACATGGTGGATGTTAACGCCGGGGGCACGGACGGGGGAACCCCCCGCAAAATCGGGGCTTGTTCGACCCCGACGGCCTTCGGAAAGGTGACGTCCGGTGCTTACAGGAAGAGGTAATCAGGTATGGCCGCCCAGATTCAACTTCCGCTCGACCCACCGCATCCCGCTCGACCCCAGCACAACCTACGGGCGCTGCAGAAACGGGCTCCGGTGCACCGGGTCAGCACGGCCGTGGGAGACCCCGCCTGGCTCGTGACCGGGTATCAGGAGATCAAACAGCTGCTCGCCGATCCGCGTCTCGGCCGCAGCCATCACGACCCCGAGAACGCCGCGCGCAGTGGCGCGTCGGAGCTGCTCGACGGTCCGCGCGGCGACTACGACACCGAGCAGAAATGGATCGCGACGATGCGCTCGCGGCTCCAGCCGTTCTTCTCGGCGGGACATGTGAAGGCGATGCGCCCCCGGGTCGAGGCGCTGGTCGGCGAACTCCTGGATCGTCTTGAGAAGCAGGGCCCGCCGGCGGATCTGGCCGAGGCCCTCGCGCTGCTCCTGCCACGGGAGGTGATCGGCGAGCTCCTGGGTGTCCCGGTGGAGGAGAGGGAGCTGCTGGACGAGTGGACGACGGCGGTGAGCGACGCCCGCGACAGGGAGCGCTCGGCGGCTGGACTTGCCGCCCTGCACCGCTACGGCCACGAACTGGCCGCCCGTAAGCGCGCGCACCCGACGCAGGACGTCGTCTCCTGGCTGTGCGAGGACGGCACCCTCTCCGACGATCAGGTCGCCCAGCTCGCGATGGGTGTGCTGTTCGCCGGCTACGAGACCACCGCGACGGCGCTCTGCGTCGGCACGGCGCTCCTGCTGGACTCCCCGGAGCAGTGGCGGGCGCTGCGCGAGAACCCCGGACTGGCGCCCACCGCGGCGGAGGAGAGCGTGCGGGTCGTCAGCCGGCTGCTGCCCCCGGTCATCCGGTACACGCGTGAGGACCTGGAGATCGCCGGGGCCGAGGTGCGCCGCGGCGAGCTCGTGATGCTCGACATCTACGCGGCGACCCATGACGAGAGCATTTTTCCCGACCCCGACCGGTTCGACATCACCCGCGAGGACAACCCGCACCTCTGCTTCGGTTTCGGACTGCGGTACTGCATCGGGGCTCCCCTCGCCCGGCTTGAACTGCAAGCCGCCCTCACCCAGTTGACCACGCGTTTTCCGCGGATGCGCCTGACGGTTCCGGTCGAGGACCTGACGGTCCGCCCGGGTTCGTTCGCCGCCATTCCCACGTCCCTCCCTGTCATTTGGTAGGTCCGCCCCCGGCGGGCCGATGGAAGAAGATCGAGAGGAACCCCGATGAGCCTGACGCCGGAAGCGCTGCGGGCGGCCGTCGACCGGGTCGCTCCCCCGGTGCTGGAAGTCACCAGCACCCCCGGCGCTCTCATCAGCGTCGGCTTCGCGAATGAGACCCCCCTGACCATGGCGTACGGCATCGCCGACGTGGAGAGCGGCGCTCCGGTGACCGAGTCGCACACCATGCGCGTCGGCAGCCTCGGCAAACTCCTGGTGGCCACCGCGATCGCGCGCCTGGCCGACTCCGGCGCGCTCGACTTGGACGCGCCCATCGACGCGCATCTGCCCTTTCCGGTCGTCAATGCGCTCGGTGGCACGATCACGCTGGCCAAGGCCCTGTCCATGATGAGCGGCGCCGCCACGGACGGATACGACTGGGTCGAGCGGCCCGAGCCGGCGATGCGTTACATCGAGCGCGTGGTCAAGCGCGGTGTCGTCCACGAGTACGGCACGAACGCGCCCCGCTTCGTGAGTTCGGCGGACGCGAGCGGATGGCAGTCGTCCTCGTTCATGTACCAGGTGGCCGCGCTGACGGCCGAGGCGGTGACCGGGATGCCGTTGGGCGAGTACGTGAAGGCCGAGATCCTCACCCCGCTCGACATGCGTTCCACCGCCTGGCTCGACAGCCCCGACTGGGACGAGGTACGGAGCCGTTGCACGACGGGGCACATGGTGTTCGGCGACCGCGCCGTCCCGCTGCCGTGGCACGAGTGCGGTACCTACCACGCGGTCGGAGCGGTCATGTCCTGCGCCGACTACACGCGGCTGATGCTGGCGCTGACCGGCCGCGAGGGTCTGTTCGGCGGCGACGTCGCGAAGGAGATCCTGCGGCCGCGCACGACGGCGCGGGACGGGAGCCAGGTGGGGTTCGGTGTCCATCTCTCCGGAGATCCGGCAACGGCCGACCACTGCGTCCGTTCGGTGGGCCACTACGCGTTCGGTTGGTGGTCCGTCTCGCTCGCCTACCCGAACGCGGCGAAGCCGTTCTGCGTCACCGTGAGCACGAACCTCGCGGACCAGCGTGATGTCTTCAACCCGCCCGACCAGTACTCCTTCGGCATCCTCGCCCAGGAGATCGCGGGCTGGATCCGCGACGGAGAGACCGATACGCGCAGCCTGCCCAGCCGCGCCGAGTGGAACGCGTACGCGATGGGGCTCGTTGCCGCCGACAGGTTCGCCGGGCTGCTGGGGGCGGAACTCGACAAGGGGCAGATCTCCCGAATGGCCAAGGGGTCGCGGGGGATCGGGGCGTCCTCCACCGCGGCATTCGACGAGGCGCGCTTCGTCGAGGGCTACCTGGACATGCAGGCCGCGGTGCGCGAGCAGCGCATCGACGCGTACCTGGACACCGACTGCCCGGTCGGTGGCCTGTTCCGCAAGCTCGCGCGCAGGGGATGGGGAAGCAAGGGGTTCGAGGAGCCGTCCCCGGTGCGCTTCTGGTCCGACAGGCGGGCGTGACCTGCCCCCGGTCGACCAGCGACCCCGTCCCGGCCACCGGCGCTGTCGTCAGACGGCGACCCGGCCTCCGTCGACCGGCAGGACCGCCCCGTGCACGAAACTGGACTGCTCCGAGGCGAGGAAGACGATGGCACCGGCGATCTCCTCCGCCGTGCCCGGCCGCCGCGCGGGCCCGGCCAGCGCCGCACGGTCGAGGGCGGCGCCCCGGGGGGCGGTTCCCTCCGTGCGCGTCGGGCCGGGGCCGACCGCGTTGACCCGGACCCCGCGCGGACCGTACTCGGCGGCCCACGCCTTCGTCAGCAGCACCAGGGCCGCCTTGCTGGCACCGTAGAGGCCCAGGCCGGCGGCGCCGTAGGCGGCCGCCGCGGTGGTGACGTTGACGATCGCGCCGTGCCCGCGCCGGGCCATCGCGGGCGCTAGCTCCGCGACGAGGAAGTACGGCACCCTGACGTTGAGGCCGAACACCGCGTCGAAGTCCGCCTCCGTCGTCCGCTCGGTCGGGCCGAACGGAAAGACACCCGCGTTGTTGACCAGTACGTCAATCCGTCCGAACCGGGCCACCGCGGCCTGCGCGAGGCGCCTCGCGGAGGACTCTCCGCGCAGTTCGGCGGCGATGAAGTCCGCCACGCCGCCGGCCTCGGCGATGGCCTTGACGACCTGCCGCCCACGCTGTTCGTCCCGCCCGGTGACGGCGACGTCCGCACCGCGCCCGGCGAACGCCATCGCAGTCGCCAGGCCGATCCCGCTGGTCCCTCCCGTCACCAGGGCCTTCACGCCGGCCATGTCCCGCGCGCCGGGCGGCTGTCCGGCGCTGCCGGGCTGTGTGCGCGTGGTGTCGGTCATGCGCCCTCCTCCGTGCCGGTGGTCGCCCTCGTCCAGGCGAGAACCCGCTCCGCGATCCCCGGTGCCGACAGACCGTGAGCGTGCAGCAACGCGTCCCGGTCGCCGGGCCCGAGGAAGTCCGTCGGCAGGGCGAGGCAGGCCACGCGCTTCCTGGCGCCGGTCTCGGCGACGGACCGGCCGAGGCGCTCGCCGAACCCCCCGCGGCCGACGTTGTCCTCGACGGTCACGGTCAGCGGATACGTGCTCGCCAGCGCCACCAACGCGTCGGGAACGGGCGCCACCCAGCGCGGGTCGACCACGGTCGCTTCCACGCCCTGATCGGCCAGCAGCACGGCCGCCTCCATGCAGGCGCTCGCCAGGGGGCCGGCGGCGGCCAGCAGCACGTCCGGATTCCGCGGCGCGCGCAGGACGTCCAGGCCGTCGATCCGCTCGACAGCCTCAACGCCCGCTCCTGACCGCCCTTTCGGAAACCGCAGCACCGTCGGGCCGGCGTCCCGGTCGAGCGCCTCGCGCAGCAGAAGGCCCAGCTGTGCCGTGTCGCGGGGGGCGGCCACCCGTAGCCCGGGCACGAGCGACAGCCAGGACAGGTCCCAGATGCCGTGGTGGCTCGGTCCGTCGGGCCCGGTCACACCGGCCCGGTCCAGCACAAACACGACGGGCAGACGGTGCAGGGCCACATCCATCAGCACCTGGTCGAACGCCCGGGCCAGGAAAGTCGAGTAGATCGCCACCACCGGCCGCAGCCCGGCGGTGGCCAGCCCCGCGGCTGAGGCGACCGCGTGCTGTTCGCTGATGCCGACGTCGTGCACCCGGTCGGGGAACTTGGCAGCGAACTTGTGCAGGCCGACCGGGACGGTCATGGCCGCGGTGATCCCGACCACCTCCGGGCGTTCGGTCGCCAGGGTGAGCATCTCGTCGGCGAAGACGTCGGTCCATGAGGGTGCGCCGGGCGTCGCGACGGCACCGGTGGCCGCGTCGAAGCGCCCCACCGCGTGCCAGCAGTCCACCTCGTCACGGGCGGCCGGAGGGTAGCCGCGCCCCTTGTCGGTCAGGCAGTGGACGACCACGGGGCGCCGCAGCCGCACCGCGGTCCGCAGGGCTTCCTCCACCGCGGCGCAGTTGTGGCCGTCGACGGCTCCCAGGTAGGCGATCCCCAGACTCTCGAAAAAGTCCGAGCGGTCCGTGGACTGTCTGCCGAGCCCGTCCAGATGACGTGCGAGCGCCCCGGTCGTGGGCCGGTAGGACCTCCCGTTGTCGTTCAGGACCAGCACCAGAGGCCGCTCGGGCGCGGCCCCGATGTTGTTGAGCGCCTCCCATGCCAGTCCGCCGGTGAGCGCGCCGTCGCCGACGACGGCGACCACTTTGCGGTCATGGTCCCCGCGCAGCGCGAACGCCTTGGCCATACCGTCCGCGTACGAGAGTGCGGTGGAGGCGTGGGAGTTCTCGATGACGTCGTGGTCGGACTCCGCCCGCGAGGGGTAGCCCGACAGCCCGCCGGCGGAGCGCAGGCCGCCGAACCGCTCTGCCCGGCCGGTCAGCAGTTTGTGCACGTACGCCTGATGGCCGACGTCGAAGAGGAGCACGTCACGCGGGGACTCGAAGACGCGGTGGAGCGCGACGGTCAGTTCGACCATGCCGAGGTTCGGACCGAGGTGGCCGCCCGTCCTGGCCACGGCGTGGACGAGGAACTCGCGTATTTCCGCGCACAGTTCCCCGTCGCGGGACCGATCGAGCCTTCTGAGGTCGGCGGGTGAGGTGATGTCCTGGAGCAAGCTCATGACCGCGTCTCGCCCCGCCCGCCCTCGTGCCACGGTTCCAGACCCGGTTCCTGCCCCTGTTCCTCCGCGATCCGCAGCGCCTCCTCGATCAGCGTCTCGACGATGCGGCTCTCCGGTACCGTCCGCACGACCTCGCCGCGGACGAAGATCTGGCCCTTGCCGTTCCCGGAGGCGACTCCGAGATCGGCCTCGCGCGCCTCCCCGGGGCCGTTGACCACGCATCCCATGACGGCGACCCGCAGCGGCACGGGCAGCCCCTCGAGCCCGGCGGACACCTCCTCCGCCAGCCGGTACACGTCCACCTGGGCCCGTCCGCAGGAGGGACAGGAGACGATCTCCAACTGCCGCGGGCGCAGCCCCAGCGACCGCAAGATCTCGACCCCGACCTTCACCTCCTCGACCGGCGGCGCCGAGAGCGAGACCCGGATGGTGTCCCCGATGCCCTGACGGAGCAGGCAGCCGAAGGCGGTCGCCGACTTCACCGTGCCCTGCTGGATCGGGCCGGCCTCGGTGACGCCCAGGTGGAGCGGCTGCTCGCACCGCTGGGCCAGCAGTTCGTACGCCTCGATCGTCACCATCGGGTCGTGGTGCTTCACGGAGATCTTGAAATCGTGGAAGTCGTGTTCGGTGAAGAGTTCGGCCTCCCGCATCGCCGATTCGACCAGCGCCTCCGCGGTCGCCGAGCCGTGCCGTGCCAGGACGCGGGGGTCGAGCGACCCGGCGTTGACGCCGATGCGCAGCGGCACGCCGTGGTCGCTCGCGGCGCGGGTGATGTCCTTGATCTGGTCGTCGAAACGCTTGATGTTGCCCGGGTTGACCCTCACCGCCGCGCAGCCCGCCTCGATCGCCGCGAAGACGTAGCGGGGCTGGAAGTGGATGTCGGCGACGACGGGGAGCGGCGACTTGGCGGTGATGGCGGGCAAGGCCTCGCAGTCGTCTCGCGAGGGGACCGCGACCCGGACGATGTCGCAGCCGGCGGCTGTCAGTTCGGCGATCTGCTGGAGCGTCTCGTCCACGTGCGCGGTCACGGTCGTCGTCATCGACTGGACGGAGACGGGGTGGTCGCTGCCGACGCCGACGGAGCCGACCATCATCTGTCGTGTCTTACGGCGCCGGGGCGTGGGCCGTCCGAGCGGGACGCGCGCGACGGTACTCATGCGGGGCCTCCGATTCCGGCTCGTGCGGGGTGCCGGCCCATCAATGGTTCCGATTGGAGAGGTAGTTGGTGAGCGAGAGCAGGGCGGCCACGCGGTCCACCGGCAGTCCCGGTACGGAGCTGAGCTCCTGGCGGGCCAGCATCTCGAAGCGCTCGATCTCCCGCACCGCCCTCGTCCAGCCGCCGGCCCGGGTGACCAGGTCGGTGGCGCGGCGTGCCTCGTCCTCCCCGACCGGTCCCTCGTCGGCGTAGAAGCGGGCCAGTTCGGCGGCTTCCGGGGTGTCGGAGGCGAGGGCGGACGTCACGGGGAAGCTGCCCTTTCTGCTGCGCAGGTCCGAGCCGACGGGCTTGCCGGTGCGCCGGGGGTCGCCCCAGATGCCCAGGATGTCGTCGGCGATCTGGAAGGCGAGTCCGAGCCGGAGACCGAACCGGCTGAACCGTCGTGTCGCCTCCTCGGAGGCGCCGGCCAGCAGGGCGCCCAGCTCACAGGCACAGGCCAGGAGCGCCCCGGTCTTGTCCGCGGCAACCGCGAGCGCCTCGTCCGGGCTGGCCTCGGGCCGGCCCTCCAACGAAAGGTCGGCCATCTGCCCGGCGGCGAGCCGGGCCACGGCCTCGGCCAGCAGCCGCGTCGCGCGCGGGTCGGCGGCCCAGGGCCCGTCCAGCATCAACGGGGCCTGCGCGAGCAGCAGATCGCCCGTGAGGATGGCGGCCGGGATCCCGTACTCGTGCCAGACGGCCGGGCGGCCGCGGCGTTCTCTGTCACCGTCCATGACGTCGTCGTGGATGAGAGAGAAGTTATGGATCATCTCCACGGCGGCGCCCGCGGCCGTGACGCGCGAGATCGCCTCGGCATCGGTGGTGAAACACTCGCCGGTCAGCACGGTGAGGGTCGCGCGGACCATCTTGCCGCTGGTGGTAGCCGTCGGCAGATCACTCGACGGCCACCCGAAGTGGTGGGCGACCATGGGCCGGAGCCGGTCGTCGAACCGGGTGACCGCCTGATGGAGGATCGGGGTCACCATCCGGTTCACGCGCTCGATCTCCGGCGGGGTCGCCCTCGACGCGGCGTCCCGGGGGATGGGATTGCGTAGGTCTTGGGTTGCTGCCGTCTCGGCATGCACAGCTCACCTCGGAAGTCTCATGCGCAGGAACGGAAATCCGTCGGGCCGGGTACGCGGGTCTCACACGGGGTGGCTCACCTCCCGGGCGCTCGGGCCCGACAACTCGCTGATCAGTTCGGCGGGCACCGTCACGTCGTCGAACCAGCGCCCGCCGAAGGGTCGCGGCACGGGCAGGATCTGATCGCTGGAGTAGGCGAGGATCTTGCGGTTGTACGCGCGCATCTCGTCCCGGAGGGAGGCGGGCAGCTCACCGTCCAGCTTGAGGGCGCGTTCCATCTCCCCGAGCAGTCGCCGGGTCTGGTCGATGGTCTCCAGTACGGCCTCGCAGAATTCGCTGCGCAGCACGCCGTATTCGCCCTTGATACTGACGAGCCGTGCGATCGCCTCGTAGGAGACGTCCTGAAGATCGCGTCGGCTGAGCCACTGCGTCTCGTAGTTGAGGCGGCGGTACCAGATCGGTTCGATCATGGCCTGCCGGTGTTCTTCGAGCGTGCGGTGGAAGATCCGGTAGCCGTGCTTGTCGGGTTCCTCGAAGAAGCGGCATCCCGGGTCGAGGAAGGGCACCATCGGGCACATGAGCGGCAGTGCGGGCCATCCGTCGAACTTGCGGATCAGGCGCTCGGAATAGGCGACGGTGTCCATCACCGACTGGCGGTCCTGGTAGGGCATGCCGATGAAGAACCACACCATGACGCCCTTGATCCCGGCGTCCAGCGCGCGGGGGATCCACCGCTCCATCTCTTCCATGGTGAACGTGCCGCGCCCCGCCGCCTTGCTGATCCTGGGATCGTGGGACTCGGGCGAGAGCAGGACGTAGGCGTCAGTGGATTCGCCCATCTTCTTCAGGGTGTCGTCCGGCGTCAGGTTGAACTGCTCGAAGTAGACGCTCCGGTAACCGAAGTCGTGCACGGCGTCGAGGTAGCTGTGCATGCGGGTCTTGTTCTCGGAGTAGCACTGCAGGGCGTAGATGGAGGTGTGTTTGGCCGCCTCTCCCATCGTCCTGAGTTCCTCGATGATCAGGTCGTTGTCCTTCTGCACGAGCGTTTTGCGGACGTCCATGATGTTGCGGTAGGCGAAGCGGGAGCCTCCACACCAGCCGCAGTCGTGGGCGCATCCCGTGTTCGGCAGCGTCATGATGAGTTTGCTGGAGAGCGGCGTCACCGGCGACTTCTTGTAGTACGACCAACTGTTGGCGACGTTGTTGTAGTTGGTCTGTGGCTTGTGGTCGAACCCCGTGGATTCGACCTCATCGCCGGAGGTGTAGAGAAGGTTCGGGATCGAGCGGAAGTCCCGGTCTCCCCTCAGCACCTTCTCGGTGAGGAGGCGGACGGGTTCGAGGGTGTCGTAGCCCTGCACGACGACGTCCACCGCGTCGTACCGGGCGAGTTCCTCGGCGTAGTAGGTCGCCGAGATGCCGCCGAAGACGGTCAGCGCGTCCGGATGGATCCGCTTGACGAGCTTCGCCAGCTCGATCGCGCCGTAGCACTGCGTCATCCAGTGCAGGTCGAAACCGAAGATGGGTGCTTCGAGCCGGCCCATCAGCGCTTCGACGTCGAGTTCCGGGTGCATCAGCATCAGCGAGGCGACATTGACGATGTCGCACTGCACGTCGTGCTCGGCCAGATGCTGTTTGATCGAGAACCAGCCGATCGGATACATCTCGTATACAGAGGTCACGTTGACGCTGTCACTGTCGCTCAGATACGCGAAGAGGAGATCGTCGCGCTCGCGGAAGTCGAAGACGCTCGGCGCGTGCAGGAGGAACATGTCGGACTTCAGCTCACGCATGGGCGGACGACCGCCTCTCGTACACCATCGCGCTGAGATTGTCGACGTTCTTGAAGCTTTCCGGAGTGACATCGCTCCAGGGCAGCTTGACCTCGAACTCGCCGAGTATGTGGGCGATCAAAACCGTGGTGTTCAGCGAGTTGAGAATGCCCAGTTCAAGGAGTGGTGTGTCACCCACGAGCTCTCCTTGAGGGTCTCCGGACAGGAAGCTCTCCCGGATGAACGCGAGCAGCTTCGTTGCGATCTCTTCTCGTTCCTGCCTGGCTGTCACTGACACCCCTCGTATGTTGTGTGCGGAGACCAGGGCCGTGAGGTCGAGCTTCCCCCGGTCGTTGCGGGGCAGCGCGTCGACGAAACGCACGTCGTCGGGGATCATCTGCGGGGGCAGCCGCCGTGCCAGATGGCGTCTGAGCCCAATGTTCCCCAGAGTGCTCGCCGGGGTCCTGGCCACGAACGCGGCCAGATGCCGTTCGAGCCCGTCCCCCACGGCGGCGACCGCGGCCTCGGCCACCTCCGGATGCGTGTGCAGTGCCACCGACACCTCGCTCAACTCGATGCGGTGACCGCGGACCTTGACCTGTCCGTCGGCGCGCCCGAGGTAGTCGAAGGAGCCGTCGGGCCGGACTCTGACCCGGTCTCCCGTGCCGTAGGGGCCGTGCTGGGCCGGCCGCCCCCAGTACCCGAGGAAGACGGTCGGGCCGTCGACCATCAGCTCGCCCTCCTCACCGGGTCCGGCCGCCCGGCCGTCGGGACCGGCCGCCCAGACCCGGTCGCCGCTGCAGGCAGCGCCGATCGGGACCGGGACGTCGCGCTCCAGGTCCTCGGGGTGGACCTCGTGGTACGTGCACACGTTGGTCTCGGTCGGGCCGTAGAGGTTGAGCAGCCGGGCGTCGGTCCACTCGGCGAATTCCCGGACCTGGTGGACGGGGAAGGGTTCGCCCGCGAAGAGCACCGCACGCAGCGCCTCAGGGGCAGGCCGGTCGAGCAGGCCGCCGTCGCGCCGCATGAGGGTGAGCACGGAAGGAACGGAGTACCAGACGGTGATGTGCTCCCGGTACAGGAACTCGACCAGGCGTTCGGGCGCATACGCGAATTCGGTGGGGACGGGGCAGACCGCCGCGCCCACCGCGAACCCGGCGTAGATGTCGAGGACCGACAGGTCGAAGGAGAACGAGGCATGGCTGGCGAACCTGTCCCCGGGACCGGCCGACAGTTCCTCGACGGCCCACTCCACGAACGCAAGGGCGTTGCGGTGGCTGATGGTGACGCCTTTCGGCGTGCCTGTCGAACCCGAGGTGAAGAGGATGTAGGCGGGTTCGTTTTCGTCGACGACGACATGCGGCGCCTCGCGCGCGTCCCCGCCCGTCCCGGCGGCGCCGTTAGGTATCTCGACGTCGACGCAGGCCAGAGCAGTGCGCAGGAGGTCGGGAACGCGTGGGAACAGTTCGGCCGGGGCGCACAGCGCACGTGCCGCGCACTCGTGGGCGAGGGTCTCGACCCGCTCCGCGGGGCTCTGGGGGTCGACCGGGACGTAGACCGCGCCGAGCCGCAGGACGGCCTGCATGGCGGCGAGCACGTCCGCCGATTTCGGGCCCCATACGAGGACCCGGTCGCCGCGGCCGACGCCCTGGCCTGCCAGGACGCGGGCCAAGGCGTCGGCGCGGGCGTCGAGCTCCGCGTAGGTCGCCGTGCCGCAGGGGCCCGCCACGGCCGGAGCCCGGGGGGTGCGCGCCGCGGCGTCTGCGAGCAGCGCGTGAAGGTTGCCCGGCTTGCTCACAGGCCCATCCCCTTGACGATGATCTCCCGCTGGATGTCCGTCGTCCCCGAGAAGATGTGCAGGGGGACGAGGTCGCTCAGCCGACCGCCGATGCCCTCCGCGGTCAGATATCCCTTCGCCCCGAACACCTGCGCGGCGTCGATACCGTTGGCTACCGCGCTCTCCGCGACGGCGACCTTGGCGAGGGCCGCCGCCTGACCCGCGTCCTGGCTGCCCTTGTCGACCTGCCAGCACGCCCGGTACAGCAACAGGCGGCTGCTCTCCAAGCGCTGTTTCATGATGGCCAGACGGTGGGAGACCGCCTGGAAGTCCGCGATGCGCCGGCCGAACTGCCGCCGTTGCCCGGCGTGCGTGACGCAGCGCCGCAGCTGGACCTCCATCGTGCCCAGGAAGATCGCGGGCAGACACGCCCGCTCCCAGGTCATCGATGCCTGGAAGATGGCGCTGCCCTGCCCTTCCGCACCCATCAGGTACGCGCCGGGGACGCGGCACCCGGAGAACTCCACCCGGGCGGCGGCGCAACCGTCCAGTCCCGCCTTGGCCAGGGGCGGGCCGATCCGCAGTCCCGGCAGATCCGTGGGGACGGCGAACGCGGACAGTCCAAGGAACCCGGCGGCGGGCGCGGTGACCGCGTAGGTGACGAGGATGTCGGCCAGGGGGCCGTTGCTGACGAAGGACTTCACCCCGTCGAGCACGTACGCATCGCCGTCGCACACCGCGGTCGTCGCGAGCCTGCTCACGTCCGATCCGGCGCCGTCCTCGGTCATCGCGTTGGCGGCGATCGTCCTGCCGGAGGCGAGGCCACGCAGCAGTTCGGCCCGGACCGCCTCGCCGGCGTGCTGCGCGAGGACGGTGCCGCAGGCCAGCAGGTGCGCCGCGATCGCGAAGGCGAGCCCCGTGTCGGCGCCGCCGGCGCAGAACGCCTCCAGGCCGAGAGCCGTGTCGAGCGCGCCGAGCCCGCCGCCCCCGTGGATTTCGGGCAGGCACAGGCCGGTGATCCCGGACTCTCCCGCGGCCTGCCACACGTCTCTTCCGGCAGCCTCCCCCGGCTCGGGGCGGGGCATGCGGACGGCGGCGTCGCGAATGCGCCGGATCCGTTGTTGCTGTTCCTCGGTGAGGTCAAACTCCACTGGCCTGGGCCTCACGTTTCCGAGTCGGGTCGGTGCCGAGGACGCGGACGACCGCCGCCTTGTACGTCACTCCTGGGGAGAAGCCGCACAGCAGCACGTGATCCCCGGCGTGGAGTCGCTCCGTCGCCAGCAGGTGGTGCAGCGCCGCCATGTGGTCGCTCGCGCCGAGGTGCCCGACGGTCCTGCTGAAGTCCCACGTCGACCGTTCGAGGGGGAAGCCGAGGATCCTGAGGTAGGAGGCGGCCGCCCGGCGCGGCATGCCGTGGATGAGGACGTGCGTGATGTCGTCCGCCGTCACGCCGGCCTCCTCCAGCGCCTGCTCGGTGCAGACGACGTTGTGCCTCTGGTGGCCAAGGAGCAGCCGCACCCACGAGCCGTCCTCCTCGGCCACGCGCTGGAAGGCGGCGCCTCTGACCCCGTAGTCCAGGGCGGTGGCGGTGGTGGCGCCGGGCGGGAAGAGCGGCTCACCGCCCCGGTGGGCCTCCTCCATCGCCGAGAACGTGGCCGTGCACAAGGAACGCAGCTCCGCGAGGCCCGGTGTAGTGCTCACCACGACGGCGCTGGCGCCGTCTCCCAGGTAGGCCACCCCGTCGCCGGGGTTCCACCTGTCGATCAGCGGCGTGCCGAAGTTGTCGCTCGCGGTGACCAGCGCCGCCGGGACATGAGGGAAGGCCTTGAGGTACCCGGCCGCGAGTTCCAGCGCGCCGAAGGTTCCGTTGCAACCGTTCCTGACCTCCATCGCGAGCAGGTCGTCGCCGAGCAGGTGCCGTTGCAGATACGCCTGGGGGCCCCAGCCGTCGGGGCCCTGGTGCCAGACGCCCGTGTAGAGGAGCAGCCCGATGTCCTCGGCGCTCGTCCCGCTGCTCTCGAGCGCCTCCTGCGCGGCGGCCAGGGCCATTTCCGGCGCCGCGGTCCGTCCCGCGACCACGACCCCCGACAACCCGTACTCAGCCGCCGTGCCGGCCGGGACGAGACCCTGTTTCACCGCCGATCCGATGCTCTGCGCCGTGGGCAGGAATACGCCGATTCCGGCGAGGTAGATGTCCCGGATACGCACAAGCCCCCCTTTTCAAACGGCGTTGTCGGAGCGCCTTCGCACGACCAGATCCGAGATCGAGCGCAGCGAACTGGCGGCGCCCGGTGACACCTCGGTCTCCCAGTCGATGTCGAATTCCGCGCCTACTTTGTCGAGCAGCAGAACCAGCGTCAGCGAATCGACGCCGAGGCTGAGGAACGACGCGTCGCGATCCACCGGCACATCGGCGGGCAGGTCGTCCCAGACTTCCCTGAGGAGCGAGTCGAGTCGAGCGAGAACGCCAACGGGATCGACTGGCTCTGAATTCTCCGTGACCATGCCCACAGAACCTCGCTCCTCCTGACGAAGGGTGCGTCATTCCCCGACGCGGCGGGGGAGACAACCTTCTCGTGCTGTTCTACGGAGGATGCGCCTTATCCTCGCACCCCTGTTCGCCGGGCAGTACCCTCACTTCTGGGGGCCGTCAGGCCCAACGCAGGCGCAGCGGAAGCTTCTTGGCTCCGACGATGCCGCGCGCGTCGTGGCACTCGACGCCGTCCGCGACCGTTATCCCGCTCCAGCGGCCGAGCATCTTCTCCACGGCGATCCGCACCTCGAGGCGGGCGAGCGGTGCTCCCAGGCAGAAGTGGATCCCGTGGCCGAGACTCAGGTGCGGATTGGGTGCGCGGTGGATGTCGAAGGTGTCCGGCGCCGTGAACTGCCGCTCGTCCCGGTTGGCCGAGGCCAGCCAGGCGAGCAAGATCCTGCCCGCCGGTACGGTGTGCTCGCCGACCCGGACTTCTCGCGTCGTCCTGCGCATGCTCGGAGCCAAGGGGGTACGGAAGCGCAGTACCTCCTCGATGGCGCCGGGCAGGGCGCTCGGGTCCGCGCGGAGTGCCGCGGCGATGTCCGGGAACTCATCCAGACACAGGATGACGTTGGTCAGCAGCGCGGTGGTCGTGATGTGTCCGGCGAGCAGCAGCAGCCCCACGAATCCGATGATCTCGTCGTCGTCCAGGCGCTGGCCGTCCACCTCCGCCGCCACGAGCTTGCTGACCAGGTCCTGGCTCGGCGCGGCCCGCCGCCGGCGGATGTGCTCCAGGCAGTAGGCGTTCATCTCCCGCATGACGACCGCCATGGCCTTCGTGCGGTCCTCGTTCGGTATGAAGGACGTCTGGCTCTCCGGGGCGACCAGGGAGTCGGCCCAACGCCCGAACATCGGGCGGTCCTCGGCGGGGATGCCCAGCAGTTCGGCGATCACGGTGACGGGAAGGGGGGACGCCAGGTCCGCGACCAGTTCCAACTGGTCGGCGCCGGCCTTCGCGTCCAGCAGTTCGTCGGCGATCACCTCGATTCGCGGGGCGAGTCGCGCGACCACTCCCGGGGTGAAGGCCTTGCTCACCAGGGTGCGCAGCTTGCGGTGCTGGGGCGGGTCCTTGCGCAGGAGGTTGCCCTTGATGAAGCGGTCCACGTCTTCCTGCGCCGGCATGAACGAGCTGAAGTCGGAGGAGAAGGTGCCTGGATCAGCGAGGACGCGCTCCACGTCGGCGTGGCGGAAGACGTGCCACACACCGGCTTCCTCGTCATGGCTGACGGGTTCGCTCTCCCGCATCCGCCGGAACCAGGCGAGCATCGTCGCGGCATCGGCGGACTGGTCGGCCAGCCGGGTCCCTTCTTCGCTCGCCGTCATCTCGGTCGTCCCTTCGTACGCGCTCACGCGAGGATCAGCGCCGCGTTCACCGCGACCGTGGTGTAGCCCATGGTGAAGCCGCCGCCCATGGCGTCGATGACGGCGCTGATGCCCTCCCGCACCTTCGCCACTTGGTCCGCGGAGTGCTGGCCGAGGTCGCCGTGGGTGGGCATCTGGTCCAGCCACTCGTCCCGGGTGTAGGACTTCTCCCAGTGGAAGCGCCACTCCTGCGCCGCGTCGAAGACACCGGCCTGCTGCATCCCGTCGGCCGCCTTGCCGCTCAGCATCGTGTATCCGTCGAGGGTGCTGGCCGTCCACTGGCGTGCGACGAGCGAGTCGGGCACCACCCTCCGGTAGATCTCACCGAAGGACCGCAGCACCTGGGGCGGCGGGACCTCCGCGTTCCAGAAGACCGTCAGCTGCCCACCGGGGCGCAGCGCCTGAGCCGCCCTCACCGCCCCGACCGCCGGGTCCAGCCAGTGCCAGGTCTGCCCGGCGACGACCGCGTCGAAGGACCGGCCCGCCGGTTTCCAGTCCTCGAACGTCGACTCCTCGACCTCCAGCCCGCGCCCCCGGGCGAACCCGGCCATCCGCGGGTCCGGTTCCACTCCGAGCACCGTGCAGCCGGCCGCCTGGAACTGCCGCGCCAAGATACCCGTACCGCAGCCGACGTCGAGGACGTCGAGCCCGGTGCGGGCTCCGACGATGCGGTGGAGCAGTCCTTCCGGATAGCTGGGCCGGGTCCGGTCATAACGTGCGGCGTCCGCGCCGAAACCCTCCGCCACCCGGCGTTGTCGGGAAAGCTGGTCCTCGGAGAATCCGTCGTTGGAGAAGGCGTCCTCGGAGAAAGAGACTCGCGTGTCGGGCACAGGCTGTACCGCCTTTCCATATTCGAGTGGTCACGATGTCGGACGGCCCGGGCATCGACAACTGGGAAAAGTTAGGGATGGCCATGCCGCGATCGCGCGTGCTACGTCACCGGCGAACTCCCCCACTAATGAGGGCTTGTCGGCACCGAGGGCAGCTGCCAGGGTGATGCCACGTTGCGAGGGCCGCCCGAGCCGCCCACGCGAAGCCATGAGGGCTCCCTTTCACGCGGATCACCCAGATCGGATTTCCGACGATGGACCGTGTTCTTGATTTTCTCAGTTCCGCGGACTCCGCGGGCGAACTGCAGCCGCGCCTGGTCGAACTGAGCCGCCAGGAAACGCTTCCGCGGGTGCTGCTGGCAGATGGGCAAGAAGCCTGGCTGGTCACCCGTAACGAAGACGTCCGGACCGTGCTGAGCGACCGGAGCTTCACCCGGGACGTCATGGGTGAGCGCGCCCGGCAGGCCGGCGAAACACCGGACGGCGCACGGTCGGTGAACATGGACGGCCGCCCCCACAACGAACTGCGCGCCCTGGTCTCCAAGGCTTTCACCGTCCGGCGGATCGAGGCCATGAGGCCCCGCATCCAGGCGTGGACGGACGAACTGATCGACGCCATGGAGGAGACGGGGCCACCGGCGGACCTCGTGGCGCATCTCGCCGTTCCGCTGCCCGCCCTCGCCATCTGCGAGCTGCTCGGCTTCCCCGTCGAGGACCGGCAGGTGCTGAGCGGCTGGTGCGAGCGCATCACCAGACTCGGCGAGGGCGGCCCCGACCAGCGGGCGTGGCAGGAATTGAGTGCCTACATCGCTCGTCGGGTGCCGGTCGAACGCGCGGCGGCGCGAGGCGGGCTCGCACCGGAGACGTCCATCCTGACCAGGCTGGTCCACGCCCACGACAGCGAGGACGCGCTGTCCATGGAGGAGCTGCTGTCGCTGACCGTCGTGGTGCTCGCGGGCGGCCTGGAAACGACCCAGACCGCGATCGGCGCCGGGATGGTGCGGCTGTTCCGCAACCCGGCTCAGCTGGACAAGGTGCGCGCCGACCCGGACCTCGTCGTCCCCGCAGTCGAGGAAATCCTGCGCTACCAGCCCGTCATCGACGTCAACCGCGTCCAGGTGGCCACCCGGACGGTGCGGCTGGGCGGGCAGGAGATCCGCGCGGGCGATCTGGTCCAGGTGTCGGTCAACGCGGCCAACCGCGACGAGACGGTCTTCCCCGACAGCGAACGCTGCGACGTCACGCGCGGGCCGAACCCGCATCTCGCGTTCGGCTATGGCGCGCACCACTGCCTGGGGGCGGCCCTGGCACGGCTCGAACTCAAGACGGCCTTCTCGACGCTCCTACGGCGTTTGCCGGACCTGCGGCCGGCCGTGCCGCTCGAGAGCCTCGGCTGGCGGGGCGGGCACGTGACGCTGGGCCTCGAGGAGCTGCCGGTCGCCTGGTAAGACCCACCGTCTGCACTGGTGAACAGGGAGCACACAGGTGTTGATCTGCAGATACACCGACCACGGCCGGCGCGGGTACGGGCGCGTCGTACACGAAGAGAACGGTGATCTCCTCGCGCCCGTACGGTACGACGGCCGGGCCCGGCGCTGGGTCGGGGGCATCGGTCCGGCGCGTCCGCTCAGCGAGGTCACGCTGCTGCCACCCGCCGAGCCGACCAAGATCGCCTGTGTCGCGCTCAACTACGCGCCGCAGGGGTCGCCGACCGGCCCCGGGCGCCCTGCGAACCCCGCGGCCTGCTCCGTTGTACTCAAGCCGCCGTCGACGCTGGTCGGGCACGGAGCCGTGGTCGGCCACCCCGGAGAGCCCTGGGAGCTGCGGCACGAGGCCGAGTTAGCGGTGGTGATCGGGACGGCCTGCAAGGGTGTCCCCGCAGAGCGCGCGGCGGAGGTCGTGGCGGGATACACCTGCGCCGACGACCTCACCGCGTACGTGCGCAGGGCCCCGGAGGAACCGAGCGGGCACCCGCCGGTCTGGGCGAAGCACTTCGACACCTTCACGCCGCTGGGGCCGTGGCTGACCACCGATCTCGACCCGGCGGACGTACCGATCACCTGCCGGGTCAACGGCGAGGTCCGCCAGGACGGCGGCACCCGCGGCCTGCTCACCCCGGTGCACGAGATCGTCGCGGTGGTCAGCCGGCACATGTCTCTGCTTCCCGGCGATGTGATCCTCACCGGGACCCCGACCGGCTCGGGCCCCCTGTCGGTGGGCGATCGGGTCGAGGTGTCCCTTGCAGGGATCGGCACCCTGAGCCACACCGTCGGCGCGGCGACGGACCGGCTGTGGACGCCCGACCCGACGGTGAACGGCGGCGTGCCGGCCGGCAGCGTCGCGGACCGTCCTGCGACGAGGAGCGCCTGAGGTGGGCGGGCACGGGCTCGGTGCCACGCTCATGGCCCATGTACGCACCTGGCGGCCGTACACGCTCTGGTACGTGGGCCTGGTCGGCCTAGCCGGACACGCCATCACCAGCGACCGGCGCGACGACGCGCGGATGGTGGCGGCCTGGGCCGTGCCCACCTTGATCTGGGTCGCGGCGCACTATCTCGGCGACTATCTCGACCGCGAGCTCGACGCGGTCAGCAAACCGCAACGGCCCATTCCCTCGGGTCTGATCCGCCCCCGCACGGCGGTCTGCTGCGGCACTGTCCTGGCCGCGGCCGCCGTCGTCACGGCGGCCGTCGTCAACTACCGCACCCTCATGGTGACCGCGGCCGGTATCGGCGGGGCGCTGGCCTACAACGGCTTCTTCAAGGCCAGGGGGCTGCTGGGCAATCTGGTGCGCGGATCGCTGACCGGCGGGGCGCTCGTCTTCGGGGCAATGACGGCCTCGGACCTCCCTCCGGTGCGCATCCTCCTGTTCGTCCCGGTGTTCTGGGCGCACGACGCCGCGTCCAATCTCGTCGGCACGCTGCGCGACGTCGCCGGTGACCGCGCTGGCGGATACGCCACCTTCCCGGTCCGCCGCGGGCCCCGGACAGCCGTCCGGACGGCGGCGGGGCTCTACGCGCTGGCCGTCTCCGCGGCCGCGGCGGGCCTGCTCACCATGGCGGGGGACCGGGAGGGCGGCCTCGTGACGCTCCTGGTCGCGGCGGGACTCGGCGGCGGTGCCTTCGGCATGCTGTACGCGTCCGGACCCGAGCCCCCGGCCCATCTCGCCCTGCGGTCGCACGAGGTCCTGGTCGTCGAACGGATGGTGCTGGCTGCCGTGTTCCTGGTACCGGGCCTCGGCGGTCTCGTCGCAATCGGGATTCTCGCTCCGATGCTCGCCGTCACGCTCGGCACCCAGCAGGCCATGCGTGCCCGGCACGAGTTCCCGCACGGCGTTCCCGCCCGCCCCGACGGGGACGCGGCGGCACCGGCCCGCTTTTCCTGAGGAGGACGGTTCGTTTTGTGCTCAGACGTGGACAGCCGAGTGGACAGCTCGGTCGCGCGCGCCGCGCAGGCGCTGTTCGCGATCCAGCGTCCAGAGGGTTCCTGGCCGAACCGTCGCCCCACCGCGGTCCTGGGGACCGCCGGCGCCGTGGTCGCCCTGCACCTCGCCGACCCGGAGCGCTCACGCGATCTGATCGAGCGGGGGGCACAGTGGCTGGTGGCCGCCCAGAACGCGGACGGCGGCTGGGGCGGTGTGCCCCGCGCCGCCTCGCAGTTGGTGCCCACCGTGGTGACGGCGTCGGCCCTCACGCTGACGGCTCCGCGAACGGCCGGGGAGCCTGCGCGGCGTGCGCTGGACCTGATCAGGTCGCTCGGCGGTGTGGAGTCGCTCGCCGACCCCGGGATGGTCCACATGGCCACGACGTTCCTCGCCCTCGCCGGGCTGCGGAGCCTGCACGGATCGCGGCGCATCCCCCTGGAGTTGTTGCTGCTGCCCCGGCGGCTCTGGCGGCCGCGGCTCTCCTTCCGGGCCGCGCCCTTCGTGGCCATGGCGTTCATCCAGGCACACGACGCCGCCCCGAAGGGCGTCGGAGGGCTCCTGCATCGGCTGGCCCGGCCGACCGCGCTGCGCCTGCTCCAGGAGATGGAGCGCGGGGAGAACGACCGCGGAGGATACGGCGGGGACAACTGGCTCGCCGCCGTGGTCTGTATCGGCCTGTGCCGCACCGGGGCCCCCGCGCACATGATCGCCGCCACCGTCGACTACCTGCGCTCGAACGTACGGCCCGACGGCTCCTGGCACATCATGCAGGGGCTCGACCTGATCGGCGGGTCCTACGTCGCCCGCGGCCTGGCGGACGCCGGTTACCGGGACGATCCGCGGCTGGCCCGGGCCCGGCAGTGGCTGCGCGGGTGCCAGCAGGACCAGGCGTTCCCCCTCTACGACGCCCCGCCGGGCGGCTGGGGCTGGGAAGGCCCCCACGGGTGGCCGAACTTCCTGGACAGCGCCAATGTGCTGGCCGCGCTCACCCCCGCCAGCCGCGAGGAGCCCGCGGAACACCTGCGGACCGGTCTCGACTGGCTCGTCTCGCGGCAGGACGGCCGGGGCTCGTGGGGGACCTTCGTCCCGGACACCACACTCGCCAACGACGGCCCTTGCCCCTACACGACGGCCCAGTGCGTCGAGTCCCTGCTCGACGGCGGTCTGTCCCGCGGCGACCCCCGGATCGCCAAGGCCCTGGACTGGCTGCTCGCAGCCCAACGGCCGGACGGCACCTACGAGGCCCTGTGGTATCGGGGCCTCACCGCGGCGACGGCGACGGCGCTCGTGGCCCTGGCCCGCGGCGGAGTGGGCGACCACCCCGCGGCGCGGCGCGCCCGCGAAGCGCTCCTGGCAGGACAGTTGGCCGACGGTTCCTGGGGCCCGGGCGATACCGGCACGCCCGGCGACGATCCGTCGCGGGGCACCGTCGAGGAGACCGCCTGGGCCCTGCGCGGCCTGCTCGCCGCCGGTCTGCCCGCCCAGGACGACCGGCTGCGGCGGGCGGCGGAATGGATCGTCTCGGCGCAGGGCGACGACGGCCTCTGGGACGCGAACCCGGTCTGTCTGCACATCCGGCGTCTGGCCTACTACGCGGACGGCCTGATCGGGAACGGGCTCGTACTGCGGGCGTTGGGCGCCTACCGCAGCGCTCTCGCTGCCGGCCCGGTGGCGCGACGGGAGGCGTCGTGACGACCGGACAGCCGGACACCGCCTTCGACACCGACGTGCTGATCTGCGGTTCCGGGGTCGCCGGGACGGCGGCGGCCTGCGCCCTCGGCCGAGTGGGTCTGCGGGTGACCCTGGTGGACAAGCGGCAGACCCAGCCCTCGCTCTGGAAGGGCGAGGTGCTCCAGCCCGGGTCCCTGGACTCCCTGCACACGTGGGGCTCGCTCGGCCACCTCGAAGCCAGGAGGGCGGTCCGGCTGAGCCGCCTCGTCGCCCGCACAGCCGACGGGGAGGAGCTGATGGCGATGGACTTCGCGACGCTCGGCGGCGAGCGGCCCTGGATGCTCGCCCACGGCTACTCGACGATTCTGGAGTGCATGGCCGCCTCGCTCGGCCCGACGGTGCGTCTGCGCCGCGGTGTGCTGGCCAAGGAGCTCGCCACGGACGGCGGGGGCCGTGTCTCGGGGGTGCGCGCCACGGTGGACGGCACGGCCGTAGACATCCGGGCCCGCCTGGTCGTGGCGGCCGACGGCATGTCCTCGCGCCTGCGGGGGCTCGCGGGGATCGACGCCGAGCCCGTCGCGTACGACCACCGGTTGCTCTCCTTCGAGCTGCCCGGCACGCTGCCGGTGGACGACGAGGTGTCGGCCCACGTCACGGACCGCGGCCTGGTCATGCTCTATCCGCTGCCGGACGCGCGGATCCGGGTCTACGTCCAGGTGGGGGCCGGCGAACTCCGCGGGGCCGGACCGGCCGGGCTGCGGCGCTGGTGCGCGGGGCTCGTTGATCAGGTACCCGCGCTGCGCCCGATCGCGGGGTTGCTCCAAGCGCACCTGGAACACCGTCAGTTGATGCCGGTCTGGCACTACCGGGCACCGGCGCTCGTCCGGCCCGGCATCGTCCTGCTCGGGGAGGCGGCGCACGTGGTCCATCCCCTGGCGGCTCAGGGGATGAACACCTCGATCGACGAGGCGGAGGGGCTGGCGTCCCGGCTCGCGGACGTTGACATCACCGACGGCCCCGCTGTCGACCGGGCGCTGCGCGGCTACGAGGACGACCGGATGAGCAGGATCGAGGCCGTGCACGCCATGAGTCACAACGCGGCGCGCATGATGACCAGCACCTCCCGCGGCGGCCGGATCATGGGCCGGCGCCTCATGCGCGGCACCGCCGGAAGCCGCCGCCTGAGCTATCTGGTCACGTACAACATGTCGGGCCTCGGCATGCGCCCGCTCACCAGGTTCGACCGGCTCGTGCAGTTGGGGGTCGTACCCGATCTGCGAGCGCGGTCGTTCACGCCCCCGCGATCTGCCGGGCACCGGGCCGGCAGTGGAACCCCGGCAGGCCGAGACAACGGACAGAGGGATTGACGTGTCAGACATCATCACCACGGCCTTCGAGGTCAGGCCGCTCACCAGTGCGCTGGGCGCCGAGATCCACGGCGTACGCCTCGAGGACATCACCGACGCGGACTTCGCCGAGCTGCGGCGGCTGCTGTTGAAGCACCTGGTGATCTTCATTCCGGACCAGGAAGGCTGGTCGGCCGAGTCGCGCATCGCCTTCGGCCGCAGGTTCGGCGAGCTGGAGGAGCACGCCTACCTCCCTCACCTGGACGGGCATCCGCAGATCCAGATCATCGACTCGGAGCAGAACGGCAAGATCCCGATCTGGCACACCGACATGACCTACGCCCCGAACCCGCCCATCGGCTCCGTCCTGCAGATCGTGGACGGTCCCGCACAGGGCGGCGACACGATGTGGTCGAACCAGTATCTGGCGTACGAGGGGCTGTCCGCGCCGCTGCGCGATCTGCTCGACGGGCTCACCGCCGTCCACTCCATCCACATTCCGGGCCTGGACAGCCAGGCCGAGCACCCCGTCGTGCGGGTCCACCCGGAGACGGGCCGCCGGGCCCTGTTCGTCAACAGGGCTCACACCTCGCACATCGCGCAACTGAACCGGAACGAGAGCGACGCGCTCCTGCAGTACCTCTATCGCTTCTCCACCTCCCCCGAGTTCACCTGCCGCTACCAGTGGCGGCCGGGCTCGGTGGCGATCTGGGACAACAGGGTCACGCAGCACTATGCGGTCGACGACTACTCCGAGCACCGCCGGGGCCTGCGCGTCGTGGTGCTCGGCGACACCCCCTCGGGCGACAAGCCCCGCTGGGACCACTACCGCCCAGTGCCGGGGCAGCGCTACGTACCGGACTGGGTCAACGCCAAGGAAGCGTACTGATGGGTGCGGCGACGGACGGCGCCCGGCAGGGCGCGGACGAGGAGAGCCCGACCCACGTCACCACCACGACCCGAACCCTGGACGTGCCGGGAGCACGGCTCTGCTATGACGTACGCGGCCACGGCCCCCTGCTCCTGATGATCGGTTCGCCCATGGGCAGCAGGGGGTTCACAGCCCTCGCGACCCTGCTCGCCGCGGACTTCACCGTTGTGTCCTACGACCCCCGCGGCATCCTGCGCAGCACCCTCAGCGACCCGGAACAGCCGGCCCCGCCCGAGCTGGTCGCGGACGACGTGCGCCGGCTGATAGCGGAGCTGGACGCCGGACCGGCGCACGTGTTCGGCAACAGCGGCGGAGCCACCACCGGTCTGGCCCTGCTCGCCCGGCATCCGGACGCGGTGCGCAGCCTGGTGACGCACGAGCCCCCGGTGACCGAGCTCCTGCCCGACGCGCGGCAGGTGCGGGCCGCCATCGACGATCTCTGCGAGGACTACGCCGCAGGGCGCCGGGACGTGGCCCTGCGCAAGTACTCGGCCCTGTCCGGTGTCGGCTTCGCCTCGCCGCCTCCGGCCGGGCAGGCGTCGACCCGTGCGCTGTACACGCCGCCGAAGGACGTCCGGGCGATCCTCGACCGCTTCTTCGGCCGCATTCTCCAGCCCACCACGCGCTACCAGCCCGACGTCGACGCGCTGCGGACCGCGTCCGTCCCCGTGGTCGTGGCGGGTGGCACGACGTCCCGGGGGCAGCTCTACCACCGGACCGCGGCGGCCCTCGCCGAGCTGCTCGACACCCCGCTGGCCGCCTTCCCCGCAGGACACACCGGTTTCCAGGAACACCCGGAGCCCTTCGCCGATCTGCTCCGCGAGGCGTTCGCACCGCATCGTCACACCAGGATGGAGCGAAATGGAACACAACTTCCAGGCCAGCCGCCAGTGGGAGCGCATACAGAACCGCTGGATCACTGAGGACGCCGGCGCCGACCTGACGCAGCTGAAGTCCGACTCGAGGAACTTCAAGCTCTCCCTCTGGGACCCGTCGACGAACGGGGTCCGCTACCTCAAGACGCTGGCCTACAACCTGGGCATGGCGCTGACCCCGCAGGAGCTGGCGCGGATCAGCAGGACCCCCAACCGGGAGGTCGGCGGCCCGACCACGGTTCGGTGCCAGGGCGAGACGCTCTGCCTGGACTATCTGCAGGCAACGTTCGAGGTCGGTTTCATCGAGAGCGAGATCGACCTGGACGCCGCCAGGGTCCTGGAGATCGGCGCCGGTTACGGACGCACGTGCCACATGATCATGTCCAACCACGATCTCTCCGGCTACTGCATCGTCGATCTGAAGAACACGCTGGAGCTGAGCAGGGCCTATCTGCGCGAGGTCCTGGACGAGCCCCGCTTCAAGCTGATCGATTTCATCGAGGTCGAGAGCCTGGCGGGCACCTCCCTGCGCTCGGAGCGTTTCGACCTGTGCATCAACATCCACTCGATGACCGAGATGGCTCCGGAGACGGTCCGGTCCTATCTCGACCTGATCGACGCGACCTGCTCGGCCTTCTACGTGAAGAACCCGGTCGGCAAGTACATCGACAAGAGCCTGGACGGCTATCTGCAGGGCGAGGAGGCCGTACAGATGGCGCTGGAGAACGGGCCCCTGCGACAGCTGCTGGACATCCACGACAGCGAGGCGGTGCGGGCCGCGGTTCCCGCCTTCGTCGACGGGTACCGGCCGGGCTCCGCCTGGACCTGCGTCGGTGACGGCCGCGCCCTTCCGTGGAGCTACCTCTGGCAGGCCCTCTACAAGAATCCGCACCGGTGAAGGGCATCATCCTGGCGGGCGGCAACGGGACCCGGCTCCAGCCCCTCACCCTCGTGGGTTCCAAACAGCTCGCTCCGGTCTACGACAAACCCATGGTGTACTACCCGTTGTCCATGCTGATGCTCACCGGCATCGACGACGTGCTCATCATCGCCCGGCCCGCGGAACTCGTGCTGTTCCGCAAGCTGTTCGGCGACGGCAGCAGACTGGGCATGCGCATCGACTACGCGGCCCAGGAGAAGCCGCGGGGTGTCGCCGACGCCTTCCTCGTCGGGGCCTCGCACATCGCGGGCGAGGAGTGCGCCCTGATCCTCGGTGACAACCTCTTCCACGGCGCCAAGCTGCCCTCCATGCTGCGCAAAACGGTGCGCAAGCTGCGCGGCTGTGTCCTCTTCGGGCACCAGGTCGCCGAGCCCCAGCACTTCGGCGTCGCCGAGATCGACGCGAAGGGCCGGCTTGTCTCCATCGAGGAGAAACCGAAGCAGCCGCGCTCCAACCTCGCGATCCCCGGCCTGTACTTCTTCGACGACACGGTGACGGACATCGCCCGCGGGCTGCGCCCCTCCAGGCGCGGTGAGCTGGAGATCACGGACGTCCTGCGCGCGTACCTGGCCGAGGGCCGCGCCGACCTGGTGTGGCTCGGCCGGGGCGTCACCTGGCTGGACGCCGGAACCCACGAATCGCTGCTCGACGCGGGCCGGTTCGTCCGGGACATACAGCATCACCAGGGCATCAGCCTGGGCTGCGTCGAAGAGATCGCCATGTACATGGGCTTCATCGGCGCGGAGGCCTGCTACCGCCTCGGCGCCGAGATGGACGGCTCGCCCTACGGCCAGTACGTCATGCGCAGCGCCCTCGCCCACCAGCTCAACCCGACACCCGGCGAGCTGATGGAGGAGTGATGCGTCTGCTGGTCACCGGCGCGGCCGGCTTCATCGGTTCCGCGTACGTCCGGATGCTGCTCGCGCCCGGCCCCGTCGAGGTCTCCCATGTCACCGTGCTGGACAAACTGACCTACGCGGGCAGGATCGACAACCTGGACGTCACGCACCCGCGGCTGAGCTTCGTCCAGGGAGACATCTGCGACGCCGCGCTGGTGGACCGCCTCATGTCCCGGGCCGACCAGGTGGTGCACTTCGCGGCCGAGTCCCACGTCGACCGGTCCATCGCCGGCGCGGACGCGTTCGTGCGTACGAACGTGACCGGCACCCAGACGCTCCTCGACGCGGCACTGCGCCGGGGGGTCGGCCGCTTCGTGCACGTGTCCACCGACGAGGTCTACGGGTCCGTCGCGGCCGGCCGCTTCACCGAGGAGGACACTCTCGGCCCCACCTCCCCCTACGCGGCGTCCAAGGCGGGCTCCGATCTGGTCGCTCTCTCCTACCACCGCACCCACGGCCTGGACGTCCGGGTGACCCGGTGCAGCAACAACTACGGGCCGCGGCAGTTCCCCGAGAAGATCATCCCCCTCTTCGTCTGCCGACTGCTGACGGGCGCCGAAGTACCGCTGTACGGCGACGGCGAGCACGTACGGGAGTGGCTGCACGTCGAGGACCACTGCCGCGGGGTGGATCTCGTACGCACCGGCGGGCGTCCGGGCGAGGTCTACAACCTCGGCGGCGGCACCGAGCTGACCAACCGCGAACTGACGGAGCTGCTGCTCAAGGCCTGTGGCGGCACCTGGGACCAGGTGCGCCACGTGGCGGATCGCAAGGGGCACGACCGGCGGTACTCGATCCTCGACGTCAAGGCCCGCAGCGAACTGGGCTACCGCCCTCGGCGCGACTTCGAGTCCGGGCTCGCCGAGACGGTTGCCTGGTACCGGGACCACCGCTCCTGGTGGGAACCGCTCGCCGGTGGCCCCGGGCGGTGAGCGGGTGCCGACTCAGGCGTATCCGTCCAGCGAGTTCAGGCACAACAGCAGAGTCCGTGCCTGGACGTTGACGTAGTGGCTGTACTGGGTGAGCGCGGCGAGCTGGTTCCGCGAGACCCAGCAGAACCCGGGCGGCGCGTCGAGCGGCGCGTCGCCCTCGTCGGCCGCCACGACGAGGTAGCGGCTCACCGAGTTCAGGAAACGGCCGCCTTCCTCGGAGTGCAGGGCGCTGTAGCGGACCCGCGACGAGGGCGCCGTCGTGACCAGGTCGAGGAAGGGCGGTCGCTCCGCGACGGGCAGATGGGCATGGCTTCTGGGCTGGCACTGGACCGTGGGGCCCAGCTCCACCTCGGTGGAGCCGCCTTCGGCACGGGCCCGGGCCAGCACGTGCGGCACGCCCGCGAACGTGCGGGTGACGAAGGCGATCACGCCTTGACCGCGAGGCTCGATCAAGGGCTGGGTCCAGTGGCCGACTTCGCGGTTGCTCGCCCGTACCGACACGGCCACGGTGCGGAAGTAGCGGTCGTCGTCGTGGTCGATCGAGGAGGCGCCGCGCGTCCAGCCCGCTACACCGGCGAGCGGGATGCGTTCGCTGCGGATGGGGATCGCGGCCCGGTGCAGGGCCAGCCAGGACAGCAGCTCCGTGTCCGAGTGCAACGCGTGTGGCGCTCCGCGCACCGGCAGGGCTGCGAGGACCGAACGGGCGTCCATGTTCACGGTGTTGTCGTGCCGCAGGAGCTGATGGATCTGGCGCAGGGTGAGCCAGCGGAAGTCCTCGTGCTCGGGTACCGGCCCGCTGGTCTCGACGATCATGTTGCGGTTGCGCTTGCGGTGGAACCAGGCGCCGTGCTCGGACTGCAGCACGTCCGCAAGGACGCGGCCCCGGGAGGGGTCGGTGAAGTACTCCAGGTAGCGGACGGCCGCGCCCTGGTGCACCTTGGTGTAGTTGCTGTACGTGGCCTGCACGGTGGGCGAGAGCTGGAGCAGTCCGGGGTTGCCCGGCTCCATCTTGGCCTGCATCAAAAAGTGAAGCACTCCGTCGGACTCCCGGGCGAGGATGCCCAGGATCCCGACCTCCGACTGCACGATGACGGGCTGGTGCCACTCCGTCCGCTCGGGATGCTCACCGATCGCGGCGTGCAGCCCTTCCACGGTGAAGAACCGGCCGCTGCGGTGGGCGAGGTTTCCGGTCTCCGGGGCGAACGACCAGTCCTCCAGCGCTTCGAAAGGGATGCGATCCACCGCGAACGAGGTTCGCGCGCGGCGCCGCGCGATCCATTGGCGGATCTCGTCCGCGCTTTCGCAGGCCGGCGCGGCCGCGGACCGGGCGATCCGGTCGGGCAACGCGGCGGCCCGCCGGGCCTTGAGCCGCGGCTCAGTCCGGATGTAGTTGGGCACGGTCACCTGTGGGCCCCTACGAACTCGGTGACGGAGGCGATGACGTAGTCGATCATCTCCTCGGTCAGACCGGGGTAGACGCCGATCCAGAAGGTGTGCTCGGTGACGATGTCGCTGTTGTCCAGCTCGCCGCAGACGCGGAACTCGCGGCCGAGATAGGCGGGGTGGCGGGTCAGGTTGCCCGCGAAGAGCCGGCGCGTGCCGATCTTGCGGCTCTCCAGGAAGTCCACGAGCTCCGCGCGCTTGAAGGGCGCTTCGGGGTCGACGGTGATGACGAAGCCGAACCAGCTCGGGTCGCTGCCGGGCGTGGGTTCCGGCAGCAAGAGCCAGGGCACCTCGGCGAGACCGGAGCGCAGCCGCCCCCAGTTGCGCCGCCGCGCGGCGCAGAAGTCGTCGAGCTTGTCCAACTGGGTCAGGCCGAGTGCGGCTTGGAGATCGGTCGCCTTCAGGTTGTAGCCCACGTGGGAGAAGATGTACTTGTGGTCGTAGCCGGTCGGCAGCGTCCCCATCTGGTAGCCGAACCGTTTGCGGCAGGTGTCGCTCTCCCCCGGTTCGCACCAGCAGTCCCGGCCCCAGTCCCGCAGCGACTCAACGATCCGGGCCAGGGCCAGGTTCGAGGTGAGCACGCAGCCGCCCTCGCCCATCGTCAGGTGATGGGCCGGATAGAAGCTGACGGTGGCGAGGTCGCCGAAGGTTCCCACGAGCTGTCCCTTGTAGGTGCTGCCGACCGCGTCGCAGGTGTCCTCGATGAGCAGCAGGTCGTGCTCCGCGGCGAGTTGGGCCACCTCCGCCACCTCGAAGGGGTTGCCGAGGGCGTGCGCGATCATGATGGCCCGGGTGCGGGGCCCGATGGCTTTCTCGACGTGTTCCGCGGTGGTGTTGTACGTGCGCAGGTCGATGTCGACGAAGACCGGGACGAGGCCGTTCTGCAGGATGGGGTTGACGGTCGTGGGGAAGCCCGCCGCCACCGTGATCACCTCGTCGCCCGGCACGAGCCTGCGCTGTTCGAGCTGGGGTGAGGTGAGGGCGGTGAGGGCCAGGAGGTTCGCCGAGGAACCGGAGTTGGTGAGATGCGCCTTCCGGCGGCCCATGCGCCGGGCGAAGGCCGATTCGAACTTGCGGGCCGATCGGCCCGCCGCGATCCGCAGGGTCAGGGCCGCTTCGACGACGGCCGCCCTGTCCGCGGCGTCGAGCACGGCCCCGGACGGCCAGATCTCTGTGACGCCGGCGACGAATTCCCTGTCGTCACTGGTCTCTCGGTGGTACTGACGTACCTCGTCGAGGATGTGCGCGAGCCGGTTACTCATGGGTTCTCCTCGCCGTCGCCGTAGGCGTTGCGGGGGCAGGCGGTAGTTGGCCGGCACGCGATGCACGGGCGGGCGGCCCGGCACAGTGTGGCCCGTGCGGCTGAAGCCGGCCTAGCCCGGGTCTTGCGCGGAGCTGCCCCCCGCTGAGGACCCGGGCCGGAGGGACGATGCGGCGACCGGCCGGCGCAAGACTCGCGCAAGAACAGCTTTAGGGGCGCCCTTCAGGATGGTCGCAAAACGCGCAGCCCCCGCGACATGACGCACAGTCATATTCCGAAAGCGCAGAGCACTTCCGAAACACGTCGAGCCCGTCCCAGAGCCTGAGCACGAGAGAGGACCAGAATGGCCATCCTCGAACCGGACATCTCAGATGTCGCCCACGCGCTCACGCCGAGACAGACCGAGGTGGTGCGGCTCGCGGCACTGGGTCTGACGGCGAAGGAGACCGCCCGGCGGCTCGGCATCTCGAAGACCACCGTCGACGAACACCTTACCGAGGCGCGGCGCCGTGTCGGGGCCAGCACCAAATCGCATCTGGTCGGTCTGGCGGTCGCCGCCGGGATCGTCGCCGGATAAATCTCGACGCGTCGCGGCGGGCGCGGCCCTTTCAGAGGGTCGTCGGCGCCTGCACGCCCTGACCGAAGACGTTGTTGTTGCCTCACGGTAAGATGAGCAGATGCCCATCTTTATGGGCGCGCGCTCAGTGGGCGACGACCGGGCGCGGGCGGGCCGGCGTACGAGAGGACGGGCGAGTGCCGACTGGGGTGCACCTTCGCGACGCGAGACAGCAGTTGTTCGACGCTGCCGAGCGCGTGCTCCTGCGCAGCGGTCCGAACGGCCTGACGGGCCGGGCCGTCACCGACGAGGCGGGCTGCGCCAAGGGCGTCCTGTACCGGCATTTCAGTGACTTCGACGCCTTCCTCACCGACCTCGTGCTCGACCGGGCCGGGCAGCTGGAGAAGGAGGCGAGCGCGCTGCGCGAGTCGGCCGGGACCGGCACCGTGGCGGAGAACCTCACCAGCGCGCTGTTCACCCTGTTCGGGCCGGTGCCGGTGGCGATCATCCCGCTGATCACGTTCCGGGATGAGCTCCGCGCCCGGCTGCGGCAGGTCATGCCCGGTGGCGGCATCGCGATCCTCGCCCAGGCCTCGAGCGCCATCTCCGCCTATCTCGCCGCCGAGCGCGACCGGGGGCGTATCGCGGCCGACGTCGACATCGACTCGCTCACGCTCTCCCTGACCGGTGGCGGCCATCTCCTGTTCGCGCAGCGCGACCCCGACCCGCCGGCCACGGACGCCGTCGACAGGTTGGTGACCGCGGTGATCACCGACGCCGTCCAGCGGCGACCGGTTTAGGGCGTTCCGCACGGCCCGTGGCAGAAAACAACAAGACACATCGTGGCGCCGATGAATCCTGCTCCGGCCCCCCTCAGAGAACAGAGCGTTTCCGGTCGTCACCGAAGCCCTAATGATCTCCCAGGTCAGCGGCGTCTCGCCATATTCAACCGAGGGGAGGTAATGATCCTCTCCAAAATGCCACACCATTGGCGTCCAAAAAACGCGCGACACAGAATATAGAATGTCTCATTCCGCCCCGTTGTCGCCTATTCTATATTGCCGTTTAATCTTTGAGCCGTGCATGATCGGGCCCAGCTCCGCGATGTGGCGAGAACGTTGTCAGCGTTCCTGGCGAAGGGATAGATCGTGCCTGCCTCTCTCCCCCCTCTTGTGTCGGACCGCCCCCACTCCGGCGTATCGGTCGGCGGTCACCGTCCCCTGATACCCACGACAGCGGGGGAGGGCACCCGGTGAGGTACGAGATGCTGGGCCCGCTCCGCGTCCGGGACGAGAACACGTACTTCACGCTTCATGCGCAGAAAGTGGAGATGGTCCTCACGGTTCTGCTCATCAGGGCGGACCATCTGGTCTTCCCGGAACAGCTGATGCGGGAGATCTGGGGCGAGAATCTGCCACGACGCGCCGCCGCGGGCCTGCACGTGTACGTTTCCCGGCTCCGCAAGTTCCTGAAACTGGCCGGCGCGAGTGGCAACCCCGTCGAGACCCGGACGCCGGGCTACGTGCTGCACAAGGGCGACGACCAGATAGACGCCCAGATCTTCCCCGAACTCGTCGATGTGGGGAGGTCGTTGCTCCGCGAGCAGCGCACGGACGAGGCAGCCTCCTGTTTCAGCCAGGCGCTCGCGCTGTGGCGCGGCCCGATCCCGGGCCACAGGTGCGACGGAACCGGCGCCAAGGGCCCGATCATCGGCGGTTTCTCGACCTGGCTGACCGAGATCCGCCGGGAGTGCCAGGAGATGCTCGTCGAGTGCCAGCTCCAACTCGGCCGGCACCGCGAGGCGGTGAGCATGCTTTACGCCCTCACCGCCGAGAACCCCATGTGCGAGGCGTTCTACCGCCAGCTCATGCTGGCGCTCTACCGCTCGGAGCGGCAGGCGGACGCGCTGAAGGCGTACCAGTCGGTACGCAAGACGCTCAACGACGAGCTGGGGCTCGAGCCCGGGCGCCCGCTGCAAGATCTGCAGCGGGCCATCCTCTCGGGCGACATGCACCTGATGTCGTCGCCGCTGGCGATGTCTGACCGCTGACCACCGGCAGGTGGCGGCGGCCGGGCCAGCGTGCGTGGTTGGCCTTGGGCCATGTCGGCCAGGATCGGGATGCCTTGGCGTTCGCAGATGCGGATGATGCGGGGGGGTGCGGGCGGCGGTCAGGTCGTGGCATCGGCCGGGCAGGGTTGGTGAGATCCACAGGATGCGGCAGAAGGGGTCGGTGAGGACCTGGACGTTCACGGCGTGGCGGCGGCGTTTGTGGGAGTAAACGGCATTCCCGTCGCCCACTCGGTCGCACTCGGCGAGGGTCCCGTCGAGCAGGACGTACTCCGCGTCTGTCTCGCGCAGGGTCTTCAGCAGGCCAGAGGACCGGTCGGCCAGGACGCGGATGACCGAGGTGGTGCAGGCGTGGGCGGTGCCGACCGAAATGCCGAAGGCCGCATCGAGCTGGGCCAGGGTGTCGTGCTTGCGCAGGTACACCAGAGCGACGAGCGCGCGCGGGTACGGCGAAAGCTTTCGGCGGCGGTCACCCTCGCGGGTGACGATGAGCATGGTGACCCACTCGACGAGGGCTTGCGGCAGGTCGAGTGCGGCAGGAGAGGGATCCAACGAGGCATCTGCGCTGATGAGTTGAGACGTTGAACACCTCCCTCAACGGTACGCGTGCCTCGTGCGTTGCGGCCTCATCGCCTTCACCCGACCGATGGCCGCTCTGAAAAGGCTCACTGGTTCCCGGACAAGGGTTGGTGACCGGCGCCGGGATTTCCTTGCGGCTGCCTGATGCCGTGGGCCGACTCCATGCCGGGGCACTGACAGCATTGATTCCGGAACCGTTGACGGGCTGCTCCCTCCCCCGTTACCGCTCAGCCCGTCGTTCCGGTCCGTACAGGGACCGCTCTTTCAGATGCGGCCTGAGCTTCTCCTGCATCGGCCCACGTGTATCCGGCATCCTCGGCAGCCGGGTCAAGGGGTCCGTCGCCCCGTACATGACTGGCCCTTTACGATCCCTCGATCGCGCAAGGCACAAGCCGACCGCCAATCCTCCGGCGTCCAGGCCGCGGGATGCTCCTCGCCGGCCGCCAGCCGTTCGAGCGGTGCGCGTTGCCGTTCATTCGGGTGTCGATCCACGATCACCAGCCCACAGCGCACTCGCATGCCCTGTACAGAGCCGAAAGAGTGGCGCCTGCCCGTGGGAGTTCTCTGAGATCTTCCTGGGACTTCCGGTCGCATCAGCCAGGACGAGCTTGAAACAACCGAAAGGGCATTCATGCAGGTCAACGACCTTCGACGGCCAGACGCCGCAGGTCACGGCGTTGGCTAATGAGCGTCACGAGCGTCGTTTCAGCGTCAATATCTCGCCCGTAACGCCCACACCGCGCATATTGCGCACGGGGGAAACAGCAGCTCAGGCCCCCTTCGCCACCGGCTCCAGGATCGCCACGCACTCGAAATGCTGCGTCATCGGGAACAGGTCGAACGCCCTCAGGACCCGTACCCGGTAGCCGTTCTCCGCGAAGTGCTTCAGGTCGCGGGCCAGGGCGGCGGGGTCGCAGGCGATGTAGGCGATGCGGCGGGGGGTGAGGGTGGTGAGGTGGCGGACCGTGGACTTGCCGGCGCCGGCGCGTGGGGGGTCGAGGACGATCAGGTCGGCCTCGGTGATGCCGGTGCGCGGGAGGACCTGGTCGACCTTGCCCTGTTCGATGCGGACGCGGGGGTGCTCCGCCAGGTTGTGGCGGGCGTCCTCGACGGCGCGCTTGGAGGTTTCGATGCCGAGGACCGCGCCCTTCTCGCCGACGCGGTCGGCGAGCGCCCCGGCGAAGAGGCCGACGCCGCAGTACAGGTCGAGCGCCGTCTCGCCCTTGCGCGGGGTCAGGCCCTGCATCGCGGCGCGCACCAGCGTGTCCGCCGCCTTCGGGTGGACCTGCCAGAAGCCGCCGTTGCCGACGCGCCACGTGTGCTCGTCGGCCCGCTCGCGGACGAAGGCGCGGCCGTGGACGCGGTGGACGCCGCCGTCCTTCTCGTCCACGCGCAGGACGGAGACCGGCTTGTCGAGCTGGACGAGGGGCAGGCGGGCGCCGGGGCGCGGGGTGAGGATGACCTGACGGTCCTGGGAGCCGGTCGCGGTGATCGCCTCGACCGTGTCCATGCCGCTCCAGTCGCGCGACTCGATGCCGAGTTCGCTGACGCCCTCGGCCGCGATGAGGCAGCGGTCGACCGGCTCGACCTCGTGCGAGCGGTGGCGGCGCAGGCCCGCGCGGCCGTCCTCGTCGATCGCGTACTGGACGCGGGTGCGCCACGCGGGCACCTCGCCCGGCGGGAGCTTGTCGCCCTCGGCCGGGAGGACCGTGCCGTCCCAGTTGGCCTGCTCGGGCGTGAGACCGGCGAGGCGTTCGAGCTGCTCGCGCAGGACGTCGGCCTTGAGGCGGCGCTGCGCGCCCGGCTTCGCGTGCTGCCAGTCGCAGCCGCCGCAGCGCCCGGGACCGGAGAAGGGGCACGGCGCCTCGACGCGGTCCTTGGACGCGTCGAGGATCTCGACGGCGTCGGCGCGCAGGAAGCGGGAGTCCTCGGCACCGTCGGTGACGCGCGCGACGACGCGCTCGCCGGGCAGCGTGTGCCGCACGAAGAGGACGCGGCCCTCCTCCGTACGCGCGACGCAGTGGCCGCCGTGCGCGACGGGGCCGACCTCGACCTCGTACTCCTGACCCACCAGGGAGGCCCCGGACTGCGGTTTCTTCGGTTCTGCCTGCATGGGGCGGGGGCTCCTGAGCGTGGTGGGGCTGGGGGTGCGGCGGCCACTGAGGGCAACAGCCCTCCAGTCTACGGGCCCGCCGTCCCCCGTACGGACCACGGGCGTTGTCAGTCCTTCGGCCCGCCACCGGAACGACCCGCGGCACCGGTGCCGCCCGCGCTCCCCGTGCCCGCCGGTTCCTTCGTCCTGCGCTCGACCGGGCCGCGGCGCACCGCGCCGGGTGCGGACCAGTTCTGGCGTCGGCGGACGCGGCGCTTGGCGGCCTCGGAGGATTCGAGCTGGTACGGGACGGAGGTGACCATGACGCCGGGGCTGAAGAGCAGGCGGCCCTTGAGGCGCAGGGCGCTCTGGTTGTGGAGCAGGTGCTCGTACCAGTGGCCGACGACGTACTCGGGGATGATCACGCTCACGACGTCGCGCGGGTTCTCCTTGCGCAGTCGCTTCACGTACTCGATGACGGGGCGCGTGACCTCGCGGTACGGGGAGTCGAGGATCTTGAGGGGGACCTCGATGCCGCGCTGCTCCCACTCGGCGCGCAGGGCCTTCGTCTCGGTCGGGTCGACGCCGACCGTGAGGGCCTCGATGGAGTCGGCGCGCATGAGGCGGGCGTAGGAGAGTGCCCGTATCGTCGGGCGGCCCAGTCGCGAGACGAGGACGACGCTGTGCACGCGCGAGGGGCGCAGGACGTCCTCGGTGTCCTCGACGTCCGGCGGGGGCAGCGCGATCTCCTCGGTGACGCGGTCGTAGTGCTTGCGGATCGCCGTCATCACTCCGTAGAAGATGACCATGCCGAGGACCGCGACCCAGGCGCCGTGCGTGAACTTCGTGATGAGCACGACGACCAGGACGATGCCGGTGAGGACGGCGCCGAAGGCGTTGATGGCGCGCGAGCGGTGCATCCGGCGACGCGCGGTCTCGTCGCGCTCGGTGGCCAGCAAGCGGTTCCAGTGCCGGACCATGCCGGTCTGGCTGAGCGTGAAGGAGACGAAGACGCCCACGATGTAGAGCTGGATGAGGCGCGTGGAGTCGGCGCCGTAGACCGCGAGGAGCAGTGCGGCGGCGCCCGCGAGGAGCACGATGCCGTTGGAGAAGGCGAGCCGGTCGCCGCGGGTGTGGAGCTGGCGGGGCAGGTAGCGGTCCTGCGCGAGGATCGAGCCGAGCAGCGGGAAGCCGTTGTAGGCGGTGTTCGCGGCGAGGAAGAGGACGAGGGCGGTCGCCGCGGCGAGCACGACGAAGAAGAAGGTGCCGTTGCCGAAGACGGCCGAGGCGACCTGTGTGATGACCGGGTCCTGCACGAAGCCGCTGCCCACGGGCACGCCGTGGTGCAGGAGGTCGACGGCCGGGTTCTCCGCCATCCGTACGTGCGAGGCCATCGCGAGCCCGATGATGCCGCAGAACATCGTGACCGCGAGCAGGCCCATGAGGGCGAGGGTCGACGCCGCGTTCTTGCTCTTCGGCTTGCGGAAGGCGGGGACGCCGTTGCTGATCGCCTCGACCCCGGTGAGCGCGGCACAGCCGGAGGAGAAGGCGCGCAGGAGGAGGAAGACGAGGGCGAAACCGGCGATGCCCTTGTGCTCCGCCTTGACCGTGTAGTCGGCGGTCGGCGCGCTCAGGTCGTGCCCCATGAGGACGCCGCGGACGATGCCCCACACGATCATGAGGAAGACGCCGCCCACGAAGATGTACGTCGGGATCGCGAAGAGCTTGCCGGACTCCCGCACACCTCGCAGGTTCATGACAGTGAGGAGGAACACGACGACGAGCGCGCACAGCACCTTGTGCTCGACGACGAAGGGGATCGCGGAGCCCAGGTTCTCGACGCCGGAGGAGACCGAGACGGCCACGGTCATCACGTAGTCGACGAGCAGGGCGCTCGCGACGGTGAGCCCCGCGCGCGGGCCGAGGTTCGTCGTGGCGACCTCGTAGTCGCCGCCGCCGCTCGGGTACGCGTGCACGTTCTGGCGGTACGAGGCGACCACCGTGAACATGAGGACGACCACGGCCGCCGCGATCCAGGGGCTGAAGTGGTAGGCCGACACACCCGCCACCGAGAGCACCAGCAGCACCTCGCCGGGCGCGTACGCCACGGAGGAGAGCGGGTCGGAGGCGAAGACGGGAAGAGCGATGCGCTTGGGCAGCAGGGTCTCGCCGAGCCTGTCACTGCGCAGTGCGCGCCCGATGAGGAGCCGTTTGGGCACGTCGGTCAATTTGGACACGGCGGCGATCCTAAGGGCTCGAACAGGCGCGCACCCACCTCCCACCCCCGTCCTTGCGAAGTCCTAACGCGTACGCGCGAACTTTGACGCGGCCTTGACGCGACACGGGTCCGGTGGGCGGGCGGATACGTACCGGCCCCGGGACGTGTGTAGCTTGGCCCCTTGTCCGGAAATCGTTCGCCGGCCCGTCCGCACGGCGGGAAGGCGCTCCGGACCGGCCCGCGAGCGAAGGGCCGCCCGAGTCGATTCAGCCGGAAGGACGGTCGTGCACATCGTCATTATGGGCTGCGGGAGAGTGGGTTCCGCTCTCGCGCAGACCTTGGAGCAGCAGGGGCACACGGTCGCCGTCGTCGACCGCGACCCCACCGCCTTCCGCCGTCTCGGCTCAGGGTTCGGCGGGCGGCGGGTGACCGGCATCGGCTTCGACCAGGACACCCTCCGCGAGGCGGGCATCGAGGAGGCGGGCGCCTTCGCCGCCGTCAGCAGCGGCGACAACTCGAACATCATCGCGGCGCGCGTCGCCCGCGAGATGTTCGGCATCGAGCACGTCGCCGCGCGCATCTACGACCCGCGCCGCGCCGAGGTCTACCAGCGGCTCGGCATCCCGACCGTCGCGACGGTGCGGTGGACGGCCGACCAGATGCTGCGGCGCCTGCTGCCCTCGGGCGCGGAGCCGCTGTGGCGCGACCCGACGGGCGCGGTCGAACTCGCCGAGGTGTACGCGACCGAGGCGTGGGTCGGGCAGAAGGTGAGCCGGCTCCAGGAGGAGACCGGGGTACGGGTCGCGTTCCTCACGCGGCTCGGCGAGGCGATGCTGCCGACCTCGCAGACGGTGGTGCAGGACGGGGACCTCGTGCACGTGATGATGCGCAGCGACGACGTGGAGCGGGTCGAGGCGGCCTTCGCCGAGGGTCCGCAGGAAGGCGGTCAGTGATGAGGATCGCCATCGCCGGGGCCGGGGCCGTGGGCCGCTCGATCGCCGGGGAACTCCTGGAGAACGGGCACGAGGTCCTGCTCGTCGACAAGACGCCCACCGCGATCTCCGTGGAGCGGGTGCCGCGCGCGGAGTGGCTGCTCGCGGACGCCTGCGAGATCACCTCGCTCGACGAGGCCGCGCTCCAGCGCTGCAACGTCGTGATCGCCGCGACGGGTGACGACAAGGTCAACCTCGTGGTCTCGCTGCTCGCCAAGACGGAGTACGCGGTGCCGCGGGTTGTCGCGCGCGTCAACAACCCGAAGAACGAGTGGCTCTTCAACGAGTCCTGGGGCGTGGACGTGGCCGTCTCGACGCCGCGCCTGATGTCGGCGCTGGTGGAGGAGGCGGTGAGCGTCGGCGATCTCGTACGGCTGCTCCGCTTCAGCCACGGGGACGCGAACCTCGTGGAGCTGACCCTGCCGCCGGAGTCCGAGCTGGCCGGGACGCGGGTCGGGGAGGTGCGGTGGCCCGAGGACACGTCGCTCGTGACGATCATCCGGGGGACGCGGGTGCTGGCGCCGACCGTCGAGGATCATCTGGAGGCGGGGGACGAGCTGCTGTTCGTGGCGGCGCAGTCGCGGGAGGAGCAGCTCGAAGCGTTGCTTTCGGGGCGGGGGGACGGGGTGGGGCAGGAGGAGTAGTCCGGCCGGGGGCGGTGTCCGGGGCGGCTGCCCCCGGACACCCGCCCCTCAATCGCCGGAGGGGCTTGATTTGCCCGCTCGTTCCGCCTCTTCGGCCGCCTCCATCTCCGCGAAGACGTCGATCGGCGGCGGGGCCTTCGCCAGGAAGATCCAGGTGAGCCAGACCGCGAGGAGGAAGGGGGGGATCTTGAGGGCGACCAGGACCCAGCCCAGCGAGGTCGTGTCCCCCCACCAGTAGAGCGGGAAGAGGATCGCGCACTTCAGGAGGAGGATCAGGCCCCAGGCCCAGCTGGAGCGCGCGTACGCTTTCTTGCGGCCGGGGTTGCGGGTGCGCCAGGAGAGGTTCTCCTTGAAGATCGGGCCCAGGATGAGGCCGATCAGCGGGACACCGGCGAGCGTCGTGAGGATGTACGCGAGCGCCAGGCCGAAGGTGTAGATCATGCCCGGCAGGTAGAAGTCCTTCGCGTTGCCCGTGAACATCGCGAAGAGGACGCCGAAGCCGACGCCGAAGACGCCCGAGAAGGCGTGCTTGATTGTCCCGCGCTGCACGAGCCGCGCGAGCCCGAGCACGATCGAGACCGCGAGCGCCGAGAAGGCGGAGATCTTCAGGTCCTTGTCGATCGTGAAGATCGTGACGAAGAGCAGCCCGGGGACGACCGTTTCGATCATGCCGCGCAGGCCGCCGAAGGCTTCGAGCAGCGCGGCCTCGGTCACGGCGCGGTCGGCCGCTTCCTGGGGCGTCGCGCCCGGCGGTCCGTCCTGCTTCCGGTGGCTGGTCGGCTTGTCGAGGGACGTCACCGGTTACTCCCGTCCGAGGGGCTTGAGTTCGTACTTCGGGTTGAACAGCACCCTACGGCCATGATTCATGCAGACCCGGCCCGAGGCGATCAGCTTGCGTCCCGGCTCTATCCCCGTGATGGAGCGCCTGCCGAGCCATACGACGTCGAGCGGGGCCGTGCCGTCGAAGAGTTCGGCCTCCAGGGCCGGGACCCCGGCGCGTGGCCGCAGGGTGACCGTGCGCAAGGTACCAGTTACCGTGACGAGCTGCCGGTCGCCGGCCGCGTCGATACGGGTGCAGCCCGTGGTCGTCTGGGCGTCCTCCTGGAGCTCTTCGGACTCCAGCTCCTCCTGCGGCGTGGCGAGGCGGTCCAGCATGCGGCGCAGCCGCCCTGCCGGTCGTTCCGCCTTCTCCGCCTTCTCCGGCCTGCCCGGCCTGGGAGTTCCGCTCATGATGCTCAGCCTATCGGGGACGTCGGGGGGAGGGGTTTCCCCCGTGTTCGCTGTTCTTCCCCGCGGTCACTTCTCGAACCGGTACCCCATGCCCGGCTCGGTGAGGAAGTGCCGGGGATGGGCGGGGTCCTTCTCCAGTTTCCTCCGCAACTGTGCCATGTACACGCGGAGGTAGTTCGTCTCGGTCCCGTACGAGGGGCCCCACACCTCCTGGAGCAGCTGTTTCTGCCCCACCAGGCGTCCCGCGTTGCGCACCAGGACCTCCAGGAGGTGCCACTCGGTGGGCGTGAGGCGGATGTCGCGGCCCTCGCGCCGCACCTTCTTCGCGGCGAGGTCGACGTGGAAGTTCTCCGTCTCGACGACGATCTCGCCCTCTCCCCCGGCGGGCTCCGCGCGGCGCACGGCGGCACGGAGGCGGGCGAGCAGTTCGTCCATGCCGAAGGGCTTGGTGACGTAGTCGTCCGCGCCCGCGTCGAGCGCCTCGACCTTCTCGTCGGAGCTGTGCCGCGCGGAGAGCACGAGGATCGGCACACGGGTCCAGCCGCGCAGCCCGCGGATCACCTCGACGCCGTCCATGTCGGGCAGCCCGAGGTCGAGCACGACGACGTCGGGGTGGCGGGCCGCCGCGAGCTGGAGGGCCGCGGCGCCGTCGGCGGCGGCGTCCACCTCGTAGTGGCGCGCCCTGAGGTTGATCACGAGCGCGCGGACGATCTGCGGCTCGTCGTCCACCACCAGCACGCGGGTCATGAACGAGCTGCCTTTCTGTCGGGCCTGTCGGGGGAGGAGGGCTGGGGTCGCGCGGCGCGCGGGGGGTCGTCCTCGGGCGGTACGGGACCGGGGCGGTCCTCCGGCGGGCCGGAGCCCTCGTCGGCCGCTTCGGCACTGTTCTCCTTCGGGCGGCGCCGCGCCACCGGGAGGGTGAGGACCATCGTGAGGCCGCCGCCGGGGGTGTCCTCGGCGGAGAGCGTGCCGCCCAGGGCCTCGGTGAAGCCGCGCGCGACGGCGAGGCCGAGGCCCACGCCGGAGCCGCGCGGGGCGTCCCCGTGGCGCTGGAAGGGCTCGAAGATGCGGTCCTTGGCCTCGTCGGGGACGCCCGGCCCGCGGTCGACGACGCGGAGTTCGACGCGCTCGCCGAGGGTGCTCGCGGCGACGAGGACGGGGGTGCGGGACGGGCTGTACTTGACGGCGTTCTCGACGACGTTGCCGACCGCGCGCTCCAGGAGCCCCGCGTCGACGGCGACCATCGGCAGCGTCTCGGGCACGTCGAGGTCCACGAGCGCGTCGGGAGGGAGGCCGCCGAGGGCCATCGGCACGACCTCGTCGAGGTCGATCTCGCGGATGAGCGGGGTCACGGTGCCCGTCTGGAGGCGGGACATGTCGAGGAGGTTGCCGACGAGGTGGTCGAGCCGGTCGGCGCCGTTCTCGATGGCCTCCTGGAGGGCGTCGCGGTCCTCCTCGGACCACGCGACGTCCTCGGCGCGCAGCGAGGTCACCGCCGCCTTGATCGCGGCGAGCGGGGTGCGCAGGTCGTGGCTCACGGCGGCGAGCAGCGCGGTGCGGATGCGGTTGCCCTCGGCGAGGGTGCGGGCCTGGCGGGCCTGCCGCTGAAGGCGCTCGCGGTCCAGGACGACGGCCGACTGCGCGGCGAAGGCGGCGAGGACCCGGCGGTCGGCGGCGGGCAGGACGCGCCCGGACAGCGCGAGCGCCATGTGGTCGCCGACGGGCATGTCCACGTCGGCGTCCTCGGGGCGCGCGGCGGGCTGCGGGCCGACGCTCCCGGCCGGGGTCCACGGCTCGCGGTCGCCCTCGCGCTCCAGGAGGGCCACGGAGTGCATCGCGAAGGTCTCGCGGACGCGGTCGAGGAGGGCGTCGAGCGTCGTCTCGCCCCGCAGCACGTCCCCCGCCAGGAAGGAGAGGATCTCCGACTCGGCGCGCAGGCGGGCCGCCTGGTGGGTGCGGCGGGCCGCGAGATCGACGACCGAGGCGACCGCGACGGCGACCGAGAAGAAGATGACGATCGCGACGATGTTCGAAGGGTCACTGATGGTGAACGTGTGCGTCGGCGGCGTGAACCAGAAGTTCAGCAGCAGGGAGCCGACGGCGGCCGAGGCGAGCGCGGGGACGAGGCCGCCGAGGAGGGCGGCGCCCACGGTGAGGAAGAGGAAGAGCAGGACGTCGTTGGCGAGGCCGGGGCCCTCGTCGAGCGAGCGCAGCACGAGGGCGAGGAGGACGGGCCCGCCGACGCCGACGAGCCAGCCGGTGAGGATGCGGGAGCGGCCGAGGCGGGCGCCGCGCGCCACGGGCAGGCCGCGGCCCTTCGCCGCCGCCTCGTGCGTGACGATGTGGACGTCCAGGTCGGGGCCCGACTCGCGGGCGACCGTCATGCCGACGCCGGGCCCGAGGGCGTACTGCCAGCTGCGGCGGCGCGAGGAGCCGAGGACGATCTGCGTGGCGTTGACGCCCTTCGCGAAGTCGAGCAGCGCGGCCGGTATGTCGTCGCCTATGACGTGGTGGAAGGTGCCGCCGAGGTCCTCGACGAGCGTGCGCTGGACGGCCAGCTCCTTGGGGCTCGCGGCGGTGAGGCCGTCGCTGCGGGCGATGTAGACGGCGAGGATCTCGCTGCCGGAGCCCTTGGCGGCCATGCGGGCGGCGCGGCGGATGAGGGTGCGTCCCTCGGGGCCGCCCGTGATGCCGACGACGATGCGTTCGCGGGCCTGCCAGGTGGACTCGATGTTGTGCTCGCCCCGGTACTGCTGGAGGTACTCGTCGACGCGGTCGGCGGTCCACAGCAGGGCGAGTTCGCGCAGCGCGGTGAGGTTGCCGGGGCGGAAGTAGTTGGCGAGGGCCGCGTCGACCTTGTCGGGGGCGTAGACGTTGCCGTGCGCGAGGCGGCGGCGCAGCGCCTGGGGCGACATGTCGACCAGCTCGATCTGGTCCGCGCGGCGCACGACCTCGTCGGGCACGGTCTCGCGCTGGGTGACGCCGGTGATCGACTCGACGACGTCGCCGAGCGATTCGAGGTGCTGGATGTTGACGGTCGAGACGACGTCGATCCCTGCGGCGAGCAGTTCCTCGACGTCCTGCCAGCGCTTGGCGTTGCGGGCGCCGGGGACGTTCGTGTGGGCGAGTTCGTCCACGAGGACGACGGCGGGGGCGCGGCGCAGGACCGCGTCGACGTCCATCTCGGTGAAGGCGGCGTCACGGTGCGTGTGGTGGGCGCGGGGCAGCTCTTCGAGCCCGGTGAGCAGCACTTCCGTGCGGGGACGGGCGTGGTGCTCGACGTAGCCGACCACGACGTCGGTGCCGCGCTCCAGGCGGCGGTGGGCCTCGGCGAGCATGGCGTACGTCTTGCCGACGCCGGGGGCGGAGCCGAGGTAGATACGGAGTTTGCCGCGGGCCATACGTGCATTGTCCGTGGTGACGGTCGGTGGTGTCGCCCTGGCCGGGTTTGCGGGGGCGACCTTGACGCGACTCTGACGCCTGTCAGCGATTCACCGTCACGGGGCTCGGCCCCGAACCCCGCTCCTCAAGCGCCGGAGGGGCTGAAGAATGCCTCACGCGGCAACAAATCAGCCCCTCCGGTGCTTGGGGAGCGGTCCGGGGCGGAGCCCCGGAAGAGGGGCCGGGAGCACCGCTCCCCGGCGCGGAACCCGGACCGCTCCCGCACACCCGCGTCAGCGCGCCGTGTAGCCGCCGTCCACCAGGTGGTAGCTGCCCATGACGAAGGAGGCGCGGTCCGAGAGGAGGAAGGCGATGACCTCCGCGACCTCCTCGCCCGTGCCGAGGCGGCCCGCCGGGTGGAGGGAGACGAGGCCGTCGTGGGCGGCCTCGTCCATGTTCTTCAGGAGCGGGGTCTCGATGAAGCCGGGGCCCACCGCGTTGATGCGGATGCCCTGCGTCGCGTACTCCATGGCCGCGGTCTTGGTGAGGCCGACCACTCCGTGCTTGGCGGAGGAGTAGGCGACGGCGTTCGGGAAGCCGACGGAGCCGAGGATGGACGCCGTGTTGACGATCGCGCCCTTGCCCGCGGCGGCCATGACCGGGATCTGGTAGCGCATCCCGTAGAAGACGCCGCTGAGGTTGGTCGCGATGACGCGGTCCCAGTTGTCGACGGAGTACTCGCCGGTCGGGGCGCTCTCGCCGCTGATGCCCGCGTTGTTGACGGCGAGGTCGAGCCCGCCGAAGGTCTTCACGGCGAAGTCGACGGCCGCCTCGACGGACGCGGCGTCGGTGACGTCCACGGCGACCGCGGCGGCCTCCACGCCCTCCCTCTTGAGCGCGGCGACGGCCGCCTCGGCGCCGTCCTTGTTGTAGTCGGCGACGACGACCTTCGCGCCGCCGCGGCCGAGGCGCTGGGCGGTGGCGAGGCCGATGCCGGAGGCGGCCCCCGTGACGAAGGCGGTCTTGCCGGCGAATTCGGTGGTGTCGACGGTGCTCGTGGCGTTGGTGCTCATGGAATGTCGCTTTCCGTGCTGTGCTGCGGCGGGACCGGAACCCGGCCCGCCTCGGTGACGAGGGTCGCGTAGACGCGGTCGACGAGGGCCGGCAGGTCCTCGCCGCTCGCGTGGCCGCCGCGTACCCAGAGCCTGAGGGCGGCGAGGAGTACACCCGCCGCCGCCCCGACGACGGCCGCCGGGCGCGGATCGCGCTCGGGGTCGACGCCCAGTCGCGTCGCGAGGATGCGTACCGACTCGGCCTGGGCCTCGACGCGGACCCGCTCGAAGGCGGCGAACATGGTGGGTTCGCTGTCTACGAGCGCGAAGATCCCCGCGTATCCGGGGCTGTCCTGCCAGGCGTGGGCGGGGTCGGCGAGCCAGTCGGCGACGGCCGCGCGATAGGCGGACAGCGGCGGTTCGTGGTCCGGGCGGGCGCGCAGGGCCGCGTTGATGCGCTCGGTGTCGGCGCGCGCGAAGTCGAGCGCGGCCTCCTCCTTGCCGGAGAAGTACCGGCTGAACGTGCGCCGGGTGACGTCCGCGCGCTCGGCGATCGCCTCGACGGTGACGGAGTCGAGTCCCTCTTCGAGGACCAGCTCCATCGCCGCGCGGGCCAGCGCCTCCCTGGTCCGCAGGGCCTTGCGGCGCCTGCGGTCCTCGGGTGCGGGCGAGTGCGCCCGCCGCGTCTCCTCGGCCTTCATGCCTTCCACCGTACTCCTGTTTTGTCTCATGGGGACATGTGTCCCGTGGGGACTTTTACCAGTCGGGTGCGGGGGGGCGGGTACGACGAAGGGGCCGCACCCCCGTACTGGGAGTGCGGCCCCTTCGGCCGTACGCGGACGAGCTGCGCCCCGCGCGCTCAGCGGATCTCGGTGATCTCCGGGCCACGGGCGAGCTGGCCCATGTCGCCGCCGAAGCGCGAACCGGAGCCCTGGCGGTCCTGCTGCACGCCCTCGGGCACCATCTGCGCGTCCTCGGGGAGCTTGAGCACGATCGGGTCGCGGGGGGCCATCGGGCCCTCGCCGCGCACCACCACCGTGTCGCGCACGATCTGCTCCAGGACCCCGGCGGCCTGCGGCTGCACCGCGCCCTGGCCGGAGATGACCCCGCGCAGGAACCAGCGCGGGCCGTCGACGCCGACGAAGCGCACGACCTGCTGGCCGCTCTTGCCGTCCGGGAGTTGGATCGGGACCTGCGCGCGCAGCTCCCAGCCGAGCGGGCCCTCGATCTCGTCGATCAGGCCGCCCTGGCGGGTGATGCCACTCGCGATCTCCTCGCGCACCTCGCCCCAGATGCCCTCGTTCTTGGGCGCCGCGAAGCCCTGGAGCTGTACCGCGCTGTCGCCGAGGACGACGGTGGCGGCGACGATCGCGTCGCCCGCGACCTCCACCCGCAGCTCCATGCCCTCGACCCCGGGCACGAAGAGACCGCCGAGGTCGACGCGCCCCTCGCCCGGCTCGTGCAGCTCGGAGATGTCCCAGGGCCCGTCGGGCCGGGGGGCCGGCGGAAGGCTGCGACGCCCGGCACCCGATGCGGAATCCCCATCGGCAGCCTGCGCGTCCGCGACCTGCTCGGTCTCGCTCTCCGCGTCTTCCGCGGCACCGCTGTTCTTGCGACGTCCGAACACGTCACTGTCCTTCCCGGTCGGATACGACCGAAGCGTAACCGTTCCCACCCGTGCCATCGCCCACGGCCGCATGCCCGCCCGTGGACCCGAAACCGCCCGCCGCGCGCACCGAACCGGGGAGTTCACCGACCTCCCGGAACGCGGCCCGCTCGACGCGCTGGATCACCAGCTGCGCAATCCGGTCGAAGCGCTCGAACCGCACCGGCTCGCGCGGATCGAGGTTCACCACGATCACCTTGATCTCCCCACGGTACCCGGCATCCACCGTCCCCGGGGCATTCACGAGTGCCACTCCGCACCGGGCCGCGAGCCCCGAGCGGGGGTGCACGAAGGCCGCGTACCCCTCGGGGAGCGCGAGCGCGACGCCGGTCGGCAGGACCGCGCGCTCGCCGGGGGCGAGCACGGCGGCCCCGGTCGTGACGAGGTCGGCGCCCGCGTCACCGGGGTGCCCGTAGGCGGGGAGCGGCACATCGGGGTCGAGCCGCCGCAGCAGCACGGTCAGGGGCTCAGGCTTCACTGTTCACTCCGGTGACTTCTGTCCGGCGGCACGGACGGGTACGACGTGTGCGCGTTCGGTGTCCGGCGCCCGACCCTACCCGCGCCGCGAGAGGGCACAGGTCGCCGTGCCAAGCTTGGATTCATGCAGCCTTACGAAGAACGTCTGACGGCGCCCCGTTCGTGGTGGGCGGTCTGTGTCCTGGTCGGGATCGTCTGCGCCCTCGTGGCGCTGCCGTTCGGGACCCTGCCCCTGCTCGGGGCGCTCGTCGCGGGGGTCGCCGTGTCCGCGGTGATCACCAGCTCGTACGGCTCGGCGCGCATCCGCGTCGTGGGCGGGGCGCTCGTCGCCGAGGAGGCGAAGCTCCCGGTGACCGCGCTGGGCGAGGGCGAGATCCTGGACCCCGAGGCGGCGCGCGACTGGCGGCTGCACAAGGCGGACCCGCGGGCGTTCATGCTGCTGCGCGCCTACATCCCGACGGCGGTGCGCGTGCCGGTCACCGACCCGGCCGACCCCACCCCGTACCTCTACCTCTCCACGCGCGAGCCGCGGCGGCTCCTGGACGCGATCGAGGCGGCGCGGGAGACGAGCCCGGCGGCCTGAGCCCTCCGGGGGCTTGAGCCTGTGGGAACTTGGTCCCCTTCGGGGGGCTTGACCAAGATTTTGGGGCCCCGCGCCACCGGGGCGTGCGTCACCGGGCCGTCCGGAGCCGGCCCTGCGCCCGGCTCAGGAGTCGGCATCCCTTCGCGGACCCGGCAGCCCCGGGTACGGCTCCTCCGGCGCCTCCAGCGCGGGCAGCCCCTCCAGGCGCTCCCACGCGATCGCGCGCTTGCGCAGGTCCGCGCGCACGTGCTCGGCGAGCTTCCTCGTGTCCCTGCGGTTCATGTACGCGCCCACGGCGGCGCCGATGAGGAAGGGCACGAGGTTCGGCAGATTGCGGATCGTGCGCTTCATGATCTGCTGCCGCAGCTCGCGTGCCGCCTGGCCGCTGAGCCCTCCGGCGGTGAGCGAGAGGGGCTTGCTCAGGTCGACGCCGCGTTCCTGGGTCCAGGCGGTGAGGTAGGCGGAGCTGCGCTGCGCCCGTGTGCCGGGCGGGCGGTGCCCGTAGACCTCGTGAAGTTCGGCGACGAGCTTCAGCTCGATCGCGGCGACGGCGGTGATCTCGGCGGCGAGTTCGGCCGGCAGCGCGGGCGGCACGGGCATCATCGCGGCGGCACCGATCGACGCACCGACGGCGGAGGCCGAGCGGGCCGCGCCGTTGACGAGTTTGTCGGCCAGTTCCTCCGGGCCGAGGCCCGGGAACTGGCGGCGAAGAGTGGCGAGATCGCGCACCGGCACGCGAGGCGCGGTCTCGATGATGCGGTCGGCGAGGAAGCCGACCGCCGCGCGGGCGGAATCACGCCCGCGCCGGAGCCCCTGCCCCACGCCGGAGCGCAGGGTGGTGAGCCTGCCGCCGCGCGGGGGCTTGTCGCCCCGTGCGGCTGCCGTGTCCCGCCCGAGGGTGGTGCCCGGCTCCTCGGCCCCGGTGGGGGGCTGCTGAGCCGGGAGAAGGGCCGCAGCGGCGTCCTGCGCGTCCTGCTCGTCGAGCGAGGCCGCCCGGCCTCGCTCGTTCGCGCGTGCACGCCGCTCCGGGCCGTCCGACGACGCGGTGCGCCGCCGCTTCCAGGGAGGGGTCGAGCCGTTCACGCCCGCCCCGCCCTCAGTCGCAGTCGCGGCAGATCGGCTGCCCGTTCTTCTCCCGCGCGAGCTGGCTTCGGTGGTGCACCAGGAAGCAGCTCATGCAGGTGAATTCGTCCTGCTGCTTGGGCAGGACGCGGACGGCCAGCTCCTCGTTGGAGAGGTCGGCCCCTGGCAGCTCCATCCCGGCCGCCTCCTCGAACTCGTCGACGTCGACGGTCGAGGTGGTCTTGTCATTGCGCCGGGCCTTGAGCTCTTCGAGGCTGTCCTCGTTGAGGTCGTCATCGGTCTTGCGTGGAGTGTCGTAGTCCGTAGCCATGTCGCTCTCCCCCTCTGGGTTCTGTGCGGTGTCTCAGCGCTCGTAACGCGTGAGAGGCCGGACTTGTGCCCGACCCGAGGCGGAGATTTTGCCTCACATCAAGGTCTGTTACTCAATCGACACTTCTTGCGCCCCCTTGACCAGGGGCGTAGGGAAGTGCTGGTGCGCACCGTAACCGGTACGACAGTCGCACCGGGGACGGGCCTCCCCGTGTACTTCCCGTGATCGACCCCTGCGAAAACCCCGATTTTCCGGGCTTTTCGGGGCCCTCAGGAGTCACCCATTGTGAATGTCTGAAAACCCGCTCTTGTGATCGATCACACAGGCCGAACACGGGCGCAGGTCCCGAAAATTCCTCCCAAAGCGAACAAGACAACCGCGACCCAGTGCGTCGTCTCCCGTGTCGGGCGACCCGGCGAACACGTATCGCATTCCCTCCGACACGTTCCGCTCACAGCGGGAGTGTGACCCGCATCACGAGCCCGCCCCCCTCCCGCGGCTCGGCGTGGATGCGCGCGCCGTGCGCCCGGACGATGGAGCGCACGATCGACAGGCCGAGGCCCGCGCCCTTGTCGCTGCCCGTGCGTGCGGTGCGCAGGCGGCGGAAGGGCTCGAAGATGTTGTCGATCTCGTACGCGGGCACAACGGGCCCCGTGTTGCTCACGACGAGGACCGCCTGCCCGTGCTGGGCCTCGGTGGTCACCTCGACCCAGCCGCGCTCCGGGGCGGCCTCCTCGCCGTCCTCCACGGGCCCGGCCGGGGGTGGCGGCACGTTGTAGCGGATCGCGTTCTGCACGAGGTTGAGGGCGACGCGTTCCAGGAGCACGCCGTTGCCGTCGACGACCGCGGGGGCGCGCGTGCCCCGGATCTCCACGTCCCGCGCCGCCGCCTCGCCGCGCGCCTGGTCGATGGCGCGGTCCGCGACCTCGGCGAGGTCGACGGGGCCTCGCTCGACGAGCTGGTTGTCGCTGCGGGCAAGCAGGAGCAGGCCCTCGACGAGTTGTTCGCTGCGCTCGTTGGTCGCGAGCAGGGTCTTGCCGAGCTGCTGGAGTTCGGGTGGCGCCCCCGGATCGGAGAGCTGGACCTCCAGGAGGGTGCGGTTGATCGCGAGCGGGGTCCGCAGCTCGTGCGAGGCGTTGGCGACGAAGCGCTGCTGGGCGGTGAAGGCGCGCTCCAGGCGCTCCAGCATCTCGTCGAAGGTGTCGGCGAGCTCCTTCAGCTCGTCGTCCGGACCGTCGAGCTTGATCCGCCGGGTGAGGTCGGAACCTGCCACCTGACGCGCCGTCCTGGTGATCCGCCCGAGCGGGGACAGGACGCGGCCCGCCATCGCGTAGCCGAAGGCGAAGGCGATGACGCTGAGCCCGAGGAGGGCGAGGAGCGAGCGCGAGAGCAGGTGGTCGAGGGCGCGCTGGCGCTGCTGGTTCACGCAGTCGTTGAGCGCGGCCTGGAAGTCCGCCTGGGAGTGCACGGCGCCGGACATGTCCGCGAGCTGCGGGCATGTGTCGCTGGAGAAGCGCACCTCGCCGCTGGAGATCTGGAAGGGCAGCTTCTGGCCGACGCCGACCGCCTGCACGGCGAGCAGATAGATGATCGAGAGCAGCAGGATGCCCGCGATGAGGAACATCCCGCCGTAGAGCAGGGTGAGCCTTATCCGGATGGTCGGGCGCAGCCAGGGGAACGGCGGCTCGGCCGCGCTGAACGGGGGGCGGGCGGGCTTGGGCGGGACGGGCGGGCGGCCGGGGGGCCGGGGCGCGCGGGCAGCGCCCTGCCGGGAGGGGGACGGGGCCATGGGGAACTCAGATCCGGTAGCCGGAGCCGGGGACCGTGACGATGACGGCGGGCTCGCCGAGCTTGCGGCGCAGGGTCATCACGGTGACCCGGACGACGTTGGTGAAGGGGTCGGTGTTCTCGTCCCACGCCTTCTCCAGGAGCTGCTCGGCCGAGACGACCGCGCCCTCGCTGCGCATGAGCACTTCGAGGACGGCGAACTCCTTGGGCGCGAGCTGGATCTCCCTGCCGTCCCGGAAGATCTCCCTGCGGTTGGGATCCAGCTTGATCCCGGCCCGCTCCAGGACGGGCGGCAGCGGCACGCTCGTACGCCTGCCGAGGGCGCGGACGCGGGCGATCAGCTCGCTGAAGGCGAAGGGCTTGGGCAGGTAGTCGTCCGCGCCCAGCTCCAGTCCCTCGACCCGGTCGCTGACGTCCCCCGACGCGGTGAGCATGAGGACCCGGGTGGGCAGTCCCAGCTCGACGACGCGGCGGCAGACGTCGTCGCCGTGCACGAGGGGGAGGTCGCGGTCCAGGACGAGGACGTCGTAGTCGTTGACCTCGACGCGCTCCAGGGCCGCGGCTCCGTCGTACACGACGTCGACCGCCATGGCCTCCCGGCGCAGTCCGGTGGCCACCGCATCGGCGAGCAACTGCTCGTCCTCGACGACGAGTACGCGCACGTGGCTGGTCCTTTCCGTGGACGCCCCCGGCAGGGGGACGCGGCGCGCGGACCCGCCCGCTCCGGGGCGGGTGGCGGTGCGCGCACGACGACAGATGGTGGAGCCTCCATCCTGCCCCTTTCGGCCATAAACCGGCGGTAAGCGCTTAGCCACGCCTTATCACTGGGCGTGCACGGGGCCGGGGACGTCCCGGCGCGCGACGCGTGATCGCGGGACGCGCGTGCACAGGATCACGGAACGGGGGTCCGCGTGATCGCGGACCGCTCGTCCGTCCGGTCACGGACCGCGCCCCCGCCCGGTCACGGACCGTGCGTCCGCGTGATCGCGGGACGTGCGCGAGGGAAACCCGGCGCGTCCACCGGGGGAAATCCATGTATCCGTCCACGAATTCGCGCGACTACGGAGCGGGGAGGTTTCCGGAACCGGCGCGCTGGGGATGACCCCAGGACACCCCGCGATCACGTCCGGTCCGCGGCACGCCCTCACGGCGTGCCGCTCCGCTTTGAGCCGAGCGGCACCGGCTGACCGCCCCTGTCTGGCACACCCCGTGCCGCCGACCCACGACCATGACGAGGGGGCGCACCATGGACGCTTTCACCGCCGCGCTGCTCCAGCGCATAAGGAACACCAAGTCCGACCTCGACCGGGCGCGTCGCAGCGGCGACGACTTCCTGGTGGACGTGGAGGAATCGGACCTGGACGATCTGCGCCGGCTCGCCGCCGAGCACGGAGTCGACTTCGACGCCGTGCAGGCCGCCGACCACGCGCCGTCCCGCCCGGTCCAGCACGCCTGAGCGGCGGCGGCTCCCCCGGCCGCCGCCCGAGGCGCGTCACGTCCCGTACGTACGTCACGCGAGCGAAGGGGCCGGTACGCAGCACGCGTACCGGCCCCTTCGTCCGTTCCCGCCCCGCTCAGTCGTGCCAGGCCCCCAGCTCCTCCAGGCGTGCCTGGAGGCTCTCGAAGAGGCCGGGAGGGGCCGCGACGGTCAGCTCGGGGCTGAGCGGTTCGCCGGGGCGGCCGCCGGTGAGGGCCCCCGCCTCGCGGGCGATGAGGTCGCCGGCCGCGTAGTCCCAGGGGTTGAGGCCCCGCTCGTAGTACGCGTCGAGCCGCCCCGCCGCGACGTCGCACAGGTCGATCGCGGCCGAGCCGCCGCGCCGGATGTCGCGCACCGAGGTGATGAGCCCGGCGATGACCTCGGCCTGGTGGGCCCGGCGCTCGGCGAGGTAGCCGAAGCCGGTGCCGACGAGCGCCCGGCCCTCCTCGGCCGGGGGCCGCACACGCAGCGCCCGCTCCCCGAGCCAGGCCCCGCCGCCCCGTACCGCGTGGTAGACCTCGCCGCGCACGGGCGCGTCCACGACGCCGACGATCGTCTCGCCGTCCCGCTGCGCCGCTATCGAGACGCACCAGCTCGGCAGCCCGTACAGGTAGTTCACCGTCCCGTCCACGGGGTCGACGACCCAGCGCACCCCGCTCGTGCCCTCGCGGCTCGCGCCCTCCTCCCCCAGCACGCCGTCCTCGGGCCGGTGCTCGGCGAGGAAGCCGGTGATGAGCTTCTCGGAGGCGAGGTCCATCTCGGTCACGACGTCGACGGGACTGGTCTTGGTCGCGGCGACACCGAGATCGGCGGGCCGCGAGTCCCGCAGGAACGCACCTGCCCGGCGGGCGGCTTCGAGGGCGAGGGGGAGCAGTTCCCGGGCAAGCGGGTCGGTCATGGTTCTCCTAGGTCGAGCTGGCAGGGAACCCCGTCCCTCGGACGAGTGAGGAGCGGGTCCGGGACGGACCGGGTCCGGGACGGGCCCCGGAAGGCCGGGCGGCTAGGACCCGGCCGCCGCGGGGCGCGGTGCCCGCGCGGGGCAGCATCCGACCGGGCACACGTCGTGGCTGGCGCCCAGGGACCCGAGCACGCACCGCGCGGGCTGCTCCCCCCGCTCGACGGCGGCCCGCTCCAAAACGAGTTCCCGCACCGCCGCCGCGAACCGCGGATCGCTTCCCACCGTCGGGGACCTCCGCACCGGCAGCCCCAGCTCCGCCGCCTTCGCCGTCGCCTCCGTGTCGAGGTCGTAGAGGACCTCCATGTGGTCCGAGACGAACCCGATCGGCACCATGACCACCGCCGGGACCCCGGCCGCGTGCTCCGCCTCCAGGTGATCGCAGATGTCGGGCTCCAGCCACGGGATGTGCGGGGCGCCGCTGCGGGACTGGTAGACGAGGCGCCACGCGTGGTCGACGCCGGTCCGCTCGCGCACGGCGGCGTGGATGAGCGCGGCGACGTCGAGGTGTTCCGCGACGTACGCACCGCCGTCGCCGTGCGCCTCCGGGGCACCGGAGGTGTCGGCCGCCGAGACGGGGATGGAGTGCGTCGTGAAGGCGAGGTGCGCCCCCTCCCGCACGTCCTCGGGCAGTTCCGCGAGGGAGCGGAGGACGCCGTCGATCATCGGCTCGACGAAGCCGGGGTGGTTGAAGTAGTGCCGCAGCTTGTCGACGACCGGAACCTGAAGGCCCTCGGCCTCCAGGACGGCGAGCGCATCGGCGAGGTTCTCGCGGTACTGGCGGCAGCCGGAGTAGGAGGCGTAGGCGCTCGTGCAGAGGACGGCGATGCGGCGGCGGCCGTCCTTGACCATCTCGCGGAGCGTGTCCGTGAGGTAGGGGGCCCAGTTGCGGTTGCCCCAGTAGACGGGCAGGTCGAGGCCGTGCCCGGCGAAGTCGGTGCGCAGGGCTTCGAGCAGTTCGCGGTTCTGGCCGTTGATCGGGCTGACGCCGCCGAAGAGGAAGTAGTGCTGCCCGACCTCCTTGAGCCGTTCGCGGGGGATGCCCCGCCCCCGGGTCACGTTCTCCAGGAAGGGGACGACGTCCTCGGGTCCTTCGGGGCCGCCGAAGGAGAGCAGCAGGAGGGCGTCGTAGGGGGTGGCCCCCCAGGCGGTGGGATCGAGAGCTTCGGCCATGGCTCCGATCCTGCCACCAGCGGTACGGCGCACGACGCCCGCCCCGCGCGTGTCCGGCCCACCGCGCGGGGCGGCCCGGTTCTCGTACCCCGGCCGCCCCGGCCCGTACACCGCACGCCGCCCGCGCCCGTACGCCGCCACGGCCCACCCCCGCGAGCCCGCCCGCCCGGCCCGTACGCCCGCGCCCGCGCCTCCGCCGCCCGCCCCCGTACCGCCCCGCCGCACCCGTGCGAAAACCCGCCCGAATGCGTAAGCTCACCGGACCGGGTTCACTGCTTACCTTTCAGTCCTCCCGCCCCTCCTCCCCCCGCACACGACGGCCCTGTCCGCCCTGTGCCCGTACGCCTGCCCGGAGCCCGCCTTGCCCAGCCCCTACCGCGCGATCTTCCGCGCGCCCGGCACCCTCTCCTTCTCGGCCGCGGGGCTCATCGGGCGGATGCCGCTCGCGATGATGGGGATCGGCGTCGTCACGATGATCTCCCAGCTCACGGGCCGGTACGGGCTCGCCGGCGGGCTCTCCGCGACGATCGCGCTCGCCGCCGCCGTCCTCGGCCCCCAGCTCTCGCGGCTCGTGGACCGGCACGGGCAGCGGCGGGTGCTGCGGCCCGCGACGCTCATCGGGCTCGCCGCGACGGCGGGGCTCCTGCTCGCGACGGTGTACGAGGCGCCGGACTGGACGCTCTTCGTCTTCGCGGCGGGGATCGGCTGCGTGCCGAGCGTCGGCTCGATGGTGCGCTCGCGCTGGGCCGCGCTCTACCGCGACGAGCCACGCATGCTGCACACGGCGTACTCCTTCGAGTCCGTCGTCGACGAGGTGTGCTTCGTCCTCGGGCCGATCATCTCGATCGGCCTGTGCACGGCGTGGTTCCCCGAGGCGGGACCGCTGCTCGCGGGCTGCTTCCTCGCCGTCGGCGTCTTCTGGCTCTCCGGGCAGAAGGCCACCGAACCCGCGGTGCACCCGGCCGGGCAGCACGAGCGCGGCAGCGCGATGCGCTCGGTGGGGCTGCGGGTGCTCGTGCTCACCTTCGTCTCGACCGGGGTCATGTTCGGCGCGATCGACGTCGTCACGGTCGCCTTCGCCGAGGACCGGGGGCACAAGGCGGCGGCGAGCCTCGTCCTCGCCGTCTACGCGCTCGGCTCCTGCCTCGCGGGCGCGGTCTTCGGGCTCTTCCACTTCACCCGCCCGCCCGCCCGGCGCTGGCTCATCGGGGTCTGCCTCGTGGGCGTGAGTATGATCCCCCTCCAACTGGTCGGGAACCTTCCGTTTCTGGCCGTGGCGCTGTTCTTCGCGGGCCTCACGATCGCTCCCACGATGACGACGACGATGGCCCTCGTCGAGCAGCACGTGCCGCGCGCGAAGCTCACCGAGGGCATGACCTGGGTGAGCACGGGTCTCGCCGTCGGCGTCGCCCTCGGCTCCTCCGTGGCGGGCTGGGTCATCGACGCCTCGGGGCCGAAGGCGGGGTACGCGGTCCCGGGGGTTGCCGGGGCGGCCGCGGTCGTGGTGGCGTTCCTGGGGTACCACCGGCTCAACAGGCCGGTTCCGGAGCGGGGAGGGGCGCAGGATGAGCAGCGAACAGGCAGTGCCGGAGGCGCGGGGGCCGGAGCCGGCCGGGACACCGCCGGTGGTACCGGCGCCCAGGAGCGCGCCGGGGGCGGCGCGCCCGAGCGGGACCTGGCGTAACTGGGGCGGCAACATCACGGCCCGCCCGGCCCGCGAGGAGAGCCCCGCCTCGGTCGACGAGCTGGCCGGGGTGCTGCGCCGCGCGGCCGAGCAGGGCCTCACGGTCAAACCGGCGGGCACGGGGCACTCCTTCACCGCGATCTCCGCGACGGACGGCGTCCTCGTCCGTCCGCAGCTCCTCACCGGCATCCGGCACATCGACCGCGAGGCCATGACGATCACGGTCGAGGCGGGCACCCCGCTCAAGCGCCTCAACGCCGCGCTCGCCCGCGAGGGGCTCTCCCTCACCAACATGGGCGACATCATGGAGCAGACCGTCGCGGGCGCGGTCAGCACCGGCACGCACGGCACGGGCCGCGACTCCGGCTCGATCGCCGCGCAGATAGCGGGCTTCGAACTCCTCACGGCCGACGGCACGCTCCTGCGCTGCACGCCCGAGGAGAACGCGGACGTCTTCGCCGCCGGGCGCATCGGTCTCGGCGCGCTCGGCGTCCTCACCGCCCTCACCTTCCGTGTCGAGCCGGTCTTCCTGCTCACCGCGCGCGAGGAGCCGATGCCGCTCGACCGGGTCCTCGCCGAGTACGAACAACTCGTGACCGAGAACGAGCACTTCGAGTTCTACTGGTTCCCGCACACGGAGAGCACCAACACCAAGCGCAACAACCGCAGCCAGGGACCGGCGCGCCCCGTGAAGAAGCTCAGCGGCTGGTTCGAGGACGAGTTCCTCTCCAACGGCCTCTTCCAGGTGGTCAATTCACTGGGCCGCGCGGTCCCCGCGACGATCCCGGCGGTGGCCCGCGTCTCCAGCCGGGCACTGTCGGCGCGGACGTACACGGACATCCCGTACAAGGTGTACACGAGCCCGCGCCGGGTGCGGTTCGTGGAGATGGAGTACGCGGTGCCGCGCGCGGAGGTCCCGGCGGTGCTGCGCGAGCTGAAGGCGATGATCGAGCGCTCGCGCCTGCGGGTGAGCTTCCCGGTCGAGGTGCGCAGCGCCCCCGCCGACGACCTCGCCCTCTCCACGGCGAGCGGCCGGGACTCGGGGTACATCGCGGTCCACATGTACCGGGGCACGCCGTACCGCGAGTACTTCACGGCGGCGGAGAAGATCTTCACCGCCCACGCGGGCCGCCCCCACTGGGGCAAGGTCCACACCCGCGACGCGGCCTACCTCTCCGAGACCTACCCGCGCTTCGCGGAGTTCACGGCCGTCCGCGACCGCCTCGACCCCGACCGCCTCTTCGCGAACCCCTACCTGCGGCGGGTGGTGGGGGACTGAGGCGGGTGCTGGGGGACTGAGGCGGGTGCTGGGGGACTGAGGCGGGCGGTGCGGGACCGAGGCGGGCGGTGCGGGACCGAGGCGGGCGGTGCGGGACCGAGGCGGGCGGTGCGGGGGTGGGGCACCCCGCAGTACGGCGAAGCCCCGGCGTCCGCAGTACGGCGAAGCCCCCGTCCGCGCCGTATTCCAGGGGCGGACGGGGGCTTCGTGCCGCGCGGAGCGGGCGGGCGGCGTCCCTCAGGGCGACTGTGTCGCCGCGCCCTCCCCCGGCTGCTCGCCCGTGTCGCCCTGGTCGCCCGTGCCGGGGTCCGTGCCCTCGCCCGACTCCTGGCCCGTGCCGGGGGTCGACTGCGTGGGGTCGGGGGTCGTGCTCGGGGACGGCTTCTGCTGCTCGCGCTGCTTCGTGTCCTCGCCCGGCGCGCTCGGGTCCTTGCTCGTGTCCTTCTTCTCCTGGGACCCGCTCGGCGAGGGACTGTCGCCCGGCGTGGGGGACGTGGAGCCGTTCTCGCTCTTCTCCGTCGAGCCGGTCGGCCCCGTGGACGCGGGCCCCGTCGGCTGCTCGGGCGGCGCCTGGTGGTGGCTGCCGCCATTGCCGCCGAGCTTGCTGATCGTGGAGCCCGAGCCCCCGCTCAGCGAGTGGCCCGCGACGAGTTCGTACCCCGTGATGCCCGCCATCGAGACGGCGAAGACGCCCACGGCCGTGAGCAGCGGCTTGCGCCAGCCGCGCAGCTTGCGGGCGCTCTGGTGCGTGACGGGAGCGCTGTACGGGTCGGCGGCGGGACGGAGCAGCCGCGTCGCCTCCTCCTCGCGGGCCGCTCCGAGCGCACGGGTCGCCTCGTTCCGGGGAGCGGCCCCGAGCACGCGCGTCGCGTCGTCCTCGGGAACGGCGCCGAGCAGCCGTGTCGCCTCGTCGGCGGGGACGGCGGGCATCAGGCGCGACTCGTCGTCGGGGACGGGCTCCTCCAGCCCCGTACGGAGCACCCGCGTCGCGTCCTCGTGCGGCACCGCCGCGGGGAGCACCGTGGTCGGGTCCGCGTCGGCGGCCGGGAGGACGCTCGTCGGGTCGCCGTCCGCGCGCGGCAGGACGGTCGTCGCCTCGGCGCGCGGCTCGGGGACCTCAGCGAGGTGCCGCTCGGGGTGCGCGAGGAACGTCGGCGGTACGGGTTCGCCCGCGCCGTCCTGCGGGACCCCGTGCCGGGGGATGACCTGCCCGGCGGCGTCGCGGAGCTGCTCGCCCGTTCTGCGGAACAGATGCTGGAAGACGCTACCGCCCGTCGTCGCCACGATGCTCATGACCCCGGCGCCGATGACCGTGCCGTAGACCCCGAGTTGGGACGCGGCGATCGCGGCGGCGACCGAGGCGACGGCCGAACCGGCCACCTGGGGCACGCTCAGATCGAAGCGCCTGGCGGGCTTTGGCTCATCGGCGACGGCCTCACCCGCGGTCGGCTGTCCGCCACGTATGTGAGGTGTGTCGCCCTTCACGGCTTCCTTCTGCATCTACCTGCCTTACATCGCCTTTCGTCCACCTTGCCGCAGGAAGTGACTGTCGAGCGAATCGATTGGTTCCGGTTCCGTGGATTTTGTGAAGCGCGCCACCCGGCGGCGGGACGCACCCCGCCCGGTGCCCGCGCGAGCGTCCCCGAAACCCCCGGCGCTCCCGCCCCCGGCCCCGCGCGTCCCCGGCGCGGGGGAAGTTCGGCGGAGCGTCGCCCCACCACTGATGGCCCGAATGGAGTACTGTTGCGAGCCCTGGGTCCGGTCTCCCGTCAGGGTGCCCGGGACTCTTCGCACCGGAGCGGTCGGCCATCCGGCCGGAGCGGGTCCGGCCGCGAGGGGACGACCCGGCGGTGGTGGGAGAGTCCCGTCGCCTCTGGGGGTCCGGGTGGTCACTCAGCGTTGCAAATGAGTACCGTGCCATAACGGAGTGTCAGGGCCCTTGCCCGACACGCCGGGCAACTCGGCAAGGTTGTGGCAGGCTGCACCCGGGCAGGCCACACTCGACTAGCGGAAGCAGCGACGCACGTGACGTCGGCAGGCACCACCCGGGAGGTCCCCATGCCCGAACTGCGTGTCGTGGCCGTCAGCAACGACGGCACACGTCTTGTGCTGAAAGCTGCCGACAACACGGAGTACACCCTCGCCATCGACGAGCGGCTGCGTGCCGCCGTGCGCGGCGACAGGCCGCGCCTCGGCCAGATCGAGATCGAGGTCGAGAGCCACCTGCGGCCGCGGGACATCCAGGCCCGTATAAGGGCAGGGGCGAGCGCGGAGGAAGTCGCGCAGCTCGCGGGCATCCCCGTGGACCGCGTACGCCGCTTCGAGGGCCCCGTCCTCGCCGAGCGCGCGTTCATGGCCGAGCGGGCCCGCAAGACCCCCGTACGCCGCCCCGGCGAGTCCGCCGGACCTCAGCTCGGCGAGGCCGTGCAGGAGCGGCTGATGATGCGCGGGGCCGACCGGGAGACCGTGCAGTGGGACTCCTGGCGCCGCGACGACGGCACCTGGGAAGTCCTCCTCGTCTACCGGCTCGTGGGCGAGACGCGCTCGGCGAGCTGGACGTACGACCCGCCCCGCCGGCTCGTGCAGGCCGTGGACGACGAGGCGCGCGCGCTCATCGGCGAGTCCGACGAGCTGTCCTCGCCCGAGCCCATGCCGTTCGTGCCGCGGATCGCGCGGCTGCCGCGCGAGCGGACGATCGACCGCTTCGACCGCGACCGTCCCGCGCTCCCCGACCGGCCCCCGGCCCTCCCGCAGGCGCCCGCCGTCGAGGAGGAGGACGAGGACGACATGCCGCCCGCGGCCTCTGCCGACTCCGGGCGCGACTCGCTGACGAGTCTCCTGGAGGCGGTGCCGAGCTTCCGCGGCGACATGGTGGTGCCCGAGCGGTCGTCGGCGGAGCGTACGGGGCAGGACGAGCCGGAGCGCGAGCCCGAGGTCGAGGAGCCCCCGGCCCCCGCCGCCTCGGCGGGTTCGGCGTACGCGGACGTGCTCATGCCGCGCGCGGTCTCCAGCCACCGCGACCGGCTCATCGGCTCCACCGACCGTCAGGCCGAGGCGGACGGCGTCCGTCCGGGGCGCCGCGCGGCGGTGCCGAGCTGGGACGAGATCGTTTTCGGGACCCGGCGCAAGAAGCAGGACTGAGCACGGGGCGAGGCGGAGCACGGGGCTGGGCGAAGGCAGGGGCCCGGCCCGGGACATGGCCGCGTCACGCGCGCGGGGCGGCGCCTTCGACAGCGCCGCCCCGCGCCGGCCCCCTCCCGTCAGCCCCGCTCCGCCCCCGTGGCGACGGGCCGCCCGCTGTCCGCCGTCCACTCCGACCAGGACCCCGGGTACAGCGCGGCCCGCACCCCGGCCAGTTCGAGGGCCAGGACCTCCTGCGCCGCCGAGACGCCCGATCCGCAGTACACGCCCACCGCTTGATCGCCGTCCGCGCCCAAGTCCGCGAAGCGCGCCCTCAGTTCCGCGACGGGCCTGAACCGCCCGTCGGGCAGCACGTTCTCGGCGGTCGGTGCCGACACCGCGCCCGGGATGTGGCCGCCCACCGGGTCGATCGGCTCCACCTCGCCCCGGTACCGCTCCCCCGCCCGCGCGTCGAACAGCAGGCCCGTACGCGCCAGTTCGGCCGCGCTCCCGGCGTCGAGCGTCGGCAGCGCGCCGGGCCGCGGCACGAAGTCGCCCGTGGCGGGGGCCGGGGCGCCGGTCTCCAAGGCCCCGGTCCAGGACGGGAGTCCGCCGTCGAGCACCCGTACCGCCGCGTGCCCCGACCAGCGCAGCAGCCACCAGGTGCGGGCCGCCGCCCAGCCCTGCCCGTCGTCGTACACGACGACCTGGCTGTCCGCGCTCACCCCGGCGGCGCGCATCGCGGCGCCGAAGTCCCCCGGCTCGGGGAGCGGGTGGCGCCCGCGCGGTCCCGGCGGGGCGGCGAGCTGCGTGTCGAGGTCGACGAAGACGGCGCCCGGCACGTGCCCTTCGAGGTAGGCGGGGCGCCGGCTGGGCTGCCCGAGCCGGTAGCGCACGTCCAGGACGACGGGCGGACGGGGGCCGGCGAGGGCCGTGGCGAGGGTGTCCGCGTCGATGAGCGGGGAAACGGGGGCCGGTTGCGAAGTGGTCATGGGCTCATCCTGGCCCACGCCGCTCGGGCGCACTCCCCCACCCGCCGCACCAGCACCTCCCTCCCCGTCTCGCCGCACCCCCGCGCACTCCCCCTCCCGCGCGCCCCGTGCCCGTCCGCGCGCCCCGTACGTCCCCCGGTGCGCGCGCTCACGGGGCGAAGGCGGGGCCCGCCGGTCCCGGACGGGTCGTCCACGCCACGAGGGGTGCACAATCGGGTACGCACCGTGGCAGCAGGTGCGTTGGGTGCGGGAGTGGGCGGAGAGCGAGGCGCGATGGCTGAGGCACGGGCGGCGAAGGAGCGGGACGGTATGGCGGGAGGGGTGCAGGAGGGACCGCGCTGGGTGAGCCTGATGGTGCGCGAGCCCGCCAGGGCGCGGGAGTTCTACGGCGGCCTCTTCGGCTGGGAGTACGCGGACGGCCCGCACCAGCTCGGCCCCTACACCCGCGCCCTGCTCGACGGGCGCGCGGTCGCCGGGCTCGGGCAACTGCCCACGGGGACGGGGCTCCCGGTCGCCTGGACCACGTACTTCGGCACCCGGGACGTCAACGCGCTGGCCGCCGCGGTTCACGCCTGCGGGGGTACGGTCGGGGTCGGCCCGCTCGACTCGCCGGGTGCCGGGCGGCTCGCGCTCGCCTCGGACCCGGGCGGCGCGACCTTCGGGCTGTGGCAGCCCGCCGAGCACGCGGGCTTCGCCGTGACCGGCGTCCCCGGCGCCCACTCCTGGTCCGAACTCCTCACGCGCGACACGGCTTCCGTCGCGCCGTTCTACCGCGCCGTCCTCGGCTTCGGCGCGCGGGAGGACGGCCCGGACCACCTGACGTTCACGCGCGACGGGCACCCCGTGGCCGCCGCGCTCGGCGTGGGCCGCTCGCGGGCGCGGGAGCGCGGCGCCGGGTGGCTCGCGTGCTTCGAGGTCGCCGACGTGTCCGAAGCGTGCGCGCGGGTCGTCGCGCTCGGCGGCCAGGTCGTGGAGGAGCCCGCCGAGGGCTCGCGCGGGCGCACGGCGACGGTCGCCGACCCGGAGGGCGCGGTCTTCGCCCTCGTACGGACGGAGGCCGCTCGCGGCTGAGCCGCCTCAGCCCTGCCGCACCGGCAGGACGTCCGGGGAGCGTACGCCCGCCTTCGCCGTCGCGCTCGTCACGCGGCGCAGGTGGTGGCGGCGACACAGCACCTCGTAACCGACCTCGCCCGCGCGGCGGTTGACGTCTCCCACGACGACCTGCGCGCCCTCGACGACCATCTCGCCGTCCACCGTGCGGGCGTTGTGCGTCGCCCGCGCGCCGCACCAGCACAGCGCCTCGACCTGGAGCGCCTCGACGCGGTCGGCGAGTTCGATGAGCCGCTGGGAGCCGGGGAAGAGCTTCGTGCGGAAGTCGGTCGTGATGCCGAACGCGAAGACGTCGAGCCGGAGTTCGTCGACGATGCGCGCCAACTGGTCGATCTGGCGCGGCGCGAGGAACTGCGCCTCGTCGACGATCACGTAGTCCACCTTGCCGCCCCGGGAGAGCCGGTCGACGAGGTACCCGTGCAGGTCCATGCCCTCGGTCGCCTCGACCGCGTCCGTCACGAGCCCGAGCCGCGAGGACAGTTTCCCCTCGCCCGCCCGGTCGTCCCGCGTGAAGATCACGCCCTGGAGTCCGCGCGCCGACCGGTTGTGGCCGATCTGGAGCGCCAGTGTGCTCTTTCCGCAGTCCATCGTCCCGGAGAAGAAAACCAATTCGGACATCAGCGGACAGGGCCTTTCTGGGACGCCGAGCGGCGGGGCGGGGCGGTGGTACGGGGAGGGGCGGGGGCGGTACGCGCCGGGGCGACCCCAGACCCTACGCCACGGGCGGGGCGGGGACGGGGGCGGGGACCCGCGGGCGGTCCGCGTGAGCGGCGGGCGGGGACCTGCGGCGGTGAGCGGCGGGCGGGGGCCGCCCCGGGCTCAGGTGCGGATCTCGATGAGCGGCACGTACTGCTCCGCCGCCGTGAGCGAGCCGTGCATCCCGACGAGCGCCGTCTCGCGCGGCTCGGTCTCGCTCGCGACGATCGCGGAGAGCCCCTGCGGCGCCGCGACCACGTCGCCGATGCGCGCGCGCACCCGTTCCTCGCACAGCTCCGGCGGCCCGAACCACCCGGCGGCCAGGGCCTCTTCGCGGCTCGCGACCCAGAAACGGTCCCCCAGGACCTCGCGCCACACGGCGAGCACGTCGGAGGCCGCCCCCGGGTGCGCGTACACGTGCCGCGCGCGGCCCTCGCCGCCCAGCAGGGCGACGCCCGCGCCGAGCTCCCAGTCCTCGTCGTAGTCGACGCGGCTCTCGGGGTCCTCGGGGACGTCGACCATGCCGTGGTCCGCCGTGACGTACAGCGCGGTGCGCGGCGGGAGTTGCCCGGCGAGGCGCTGCACGAGCCGGTCGACCTGCATGAGCTGGCCGCGCCAGGTGTCGGAACCCGTGCCGTACTTGTGCCCCGCGCCGTCGAGTTCGCTGTAGTACGTGTAGACGAGCGACCGGTCGCCCCCGGCCAGTTCCTCGGCGGCGCGGTCCATGCGCTCCTCGCCGGTGAAGCGGCCGTGGAAGGTGCCGCCGGAGAGGGCGACCTCGGTGAGCGGTGTCTCGCGGAAGTGCGGGGCCGAGACCTGCGCGGTGTGCACGCCGGCCGCGTCGGCGGCGCGGAAGACGGTGGGGTGCGGCTGCCAGGCGGTGGGATCGGTCCAGGGCTGCCAGCGGAGCTGGTTCATGAGCGCGCCCGTCGCCGGGTTGCGCACCGCGTAGCCGAGCAGGCCGTGCTGCCCCGGCACCGTGCCGGTGCCGGTCGAGGCGAGCGAGGCGGCCGTCGTCGCGGGGAAGCCGGAGGTGAGCGGGCGGCCCGTGCCGCCGCGCGAAGTGCCGAGCAGGCTGTGCAGGAAGGGCGCCTCGTCGGGGTGCGCGCGGAGCTGCTCCCAGCCGAGGCCGTCGACGAGGAAGACGCAGGCGCGGTCGGCCGGGGCCAGCTCGCCGATGACCGGGGCGAAGCCGGGGACGCCGAGACCGGCGGCGAGGGTGGGGAGGAGGTCGGCGAGGCTGCCGCTCCCGTACTCGGGCACGAGCGCCGAGGAGAGCGGGAGCGGGGCGTAGGCGTCGGGGGCGTGCCGCGCCTCGTAGGCGTCCCAGTCCGTGTGGTGGGCGCCGCTCATCAGCGACGGGTCCCGGAGGGACCCTCGCCGAGCGCCGCCGTGGCCTCCGAGAGGGCCTGCGCGAAGGAGAGCGCCTGGCGGACCGTCTCGGGGCCGTCTCCCGCCTCGCTCACGCGCAGGCTCAGGTCGTCGGCGGTGGAGCTGCCGGTGTAGCCGTGGTCGGCGTCGCAGTTCGGGTCGCCGCAGGCGGCGGGCTCCAGGTCGATGCGGGAGACGGCGCCCCAGCCGATCGTGAGGACGACCTCGCGGGGCAGGGTGCCGGGCGTGTACGACTCGGGGTTGGCGACGACGCGGCTCGTCACGACGGAGGAGATCCGCTCGATGCGCACGGACTCCGTGGACGTCGTGGCGTACGGGGTCGGCGAGGTGTCGTCGGCGGCCTGCTCGTCGGTGTGGCTCACGATGAAGCGGTGCTCGGTGAGGACCAGCACGGTGACGTGCCTGCGGACCTCGTTCGCGTCGAACGTCGTCTCCTGGTGCACCAGGTACGACACCACGGGGTCCCCGCCGACCGCGGCCTCCACGGCCTCGGCCACGAGGGCCGGGTAGTAGCCGCTGCGCTCGATCGCCGCGCGCAGCCCCTGGGTCGTCGTACCGGTCTTCGCCATGCGCCCATCCTACGGGGGCGGGGGGCCTGCCCGGTCACTCCGTGGGGGTTCGTCCTGGGGCGGGGCGGGGGTACGGGCGGGGCGGGGCGGAGCCGCGGGGCGCCTGGCGTGCGCGAACCCGGTGGCCGGGCGGGGTCGACCCGGTGGCCGGGCGGGGGTCGGGACGTACCCGTACCCGCGTCGGCTCCCCGTCTGCCGCGACCGGTCGGCCCCCTCAGTACATCGGCATCCTGCGCGGTCCCTCGCCGCCCACCGCCGGGGGGTGGGCCAGGCGGAGGGAGGCGCCCAGGACGCGGACCGTGCGGGGGGCCACGACGACCGGTTCGAGGGAGACCGCGACGATCTCCGGGTGATCGTCGACGAGACGGGACACGCGCTGGATCAGCTCCTGGAGGGCGTCCGTGTCGACGGGGGCCGCGCCGCGCCAGCCGAAGAGGAGCGGGGCGCTGCGCAGCGAGCGGACCTGGTCGGCCGCGTCCCTGTCGGTGACGGGGACGAGGCGGTGCGCCGTGTCGCCGAGGAGTTCGGAGGGCGCCCCGGCGAGCCCGAAGGAGAGCACCGCGCCCGCCGCCGGGTCGATGACGGCCCGTACCACCGTGTCCACGCCGCGCGGCGCCATCGACTGCACGACGGGCCGCAGTTCGGCGGGCGAGCCGAGGAGCGCGGTGAGGTCCGCGTACGCGCGGCGCAGGTCGCTCTCGTCCGCGAGGTCGAGCCGGACGCCGCCGAGGTCGGGACGGTGCCGCAGGTGCGGGGCCGAGATCTTGAGCGCGACGGGGTAGCCCAGTTCGGCGGCGGCGCGCGCCGCCGTGTCGGCGTCGGGCGCGGGCAGGGCGCGCAGGACGGGGATTCCGTAGCGGCGCAGCAGGTCCTCGGTGGCCTCCGGGCCGGGGGTCGTGCCGCGCGCGCCAGCCGGGAGGGCGTCGAGCAGCGCGGCGACGCGCTCGGCCGCGCCGTGCTCGTCGATGTCGTCGAACTCGGGGACGCGCCCGGGGTGCTCGGTGTCCGTACGCCACTGCGCGTGCCGCACGGCGCGGGCGAGGGCGCGGACGGCGCGCTCGGGGGCGGGGTAGGCGGGGATGCGCGGGGTGGCGGGGCGGCCCTCGGCCGCGGGGTCCTCGGGCTCCCGTACGGGAGCGGGGCCGCCGGTGACCCGCGCCGCCGCGCCCGGCTCCCGTACGGCCGCGCGCGCCTCGCCCTCGTCCCGTACGACCCCCGTCTCGCGCACGTCCGCGCGGACCGCGCCGCCCGGGGTGTGCGGGCCCGCGCTCGCCGGGAGGGTCGCGGTCGCCGCCGAGAGTGCGTGGGCGAGGCCGCCGAGTTCGACGTGGACGACGAGGACCGGCTTGCGCGACTCCGAGGCGGCGACCGCCTCGCGCAGCGCCGCGCCGAGCACCTCGCCCTCGGGCCAGTCGAGCGCGCCCTCGCCGACCCACGGGATCGCGGTGACGACGACGGCGTCGCTGTCCGGGTCGGCGAGCGCCTGTTCCAGGGCACGCCGGAAGTCCTCGGGGCTCGCGGACGTCGTGAGGTCGAGCGGGGTGCGCGGGCGCAGGCCCTCGGTCAGGCACGCGTCGTACGTGAGCAGGCCGAGCGACTCGGAGTTGCCGAGGATCGCGACGCGCGGCCCCTCGGGCAGCGGCTGGCCGGCGAGCAGGACCCCGGTGTCGACGAGGTCGGTGACGGTCTCGACCCGGATCACCCCGGCCTGAGCGAGGAGCGCGGAGACGGTCGCGTGCGGGAGGCGGGTCTCGGCGACGGCGTGCGAGGGCGGCGTCGCCGCGCTGTGCCGGGCGCCCTGGACGACGACGAGCGGCTTGGTCGCGGCGGCGCGGCGCGCGAGGCGGGTGAACTTGCGGGGGTTGCCGATCGACTCCAGGTACATCAGGGCCACGTCGGTGTCGGGGTCGTCGTACCAGTACTGGAGGACGTCATTGCCCGAGACGTCGGCGCGGTTGCCCGCCGAGACGAAGGTCGAGAGCCCCGTGCCGCGCTGGTGGAGCTCCGACAGGAGCGCGATACCGATCGCGCCCGACTGCGTGAAGAGTCCGACCCGGCCGCGCGGGGCGAGTTCGGGCGCGAGCGAGGCGTTGAGGCGGACGGCGGGATCGGTGTTGACGAGGCCGAAGGCGTTGGGGCCGACGAGCCGCATGCCGTAGCTGCGCGCCTGCCGCACGAGGCGTCGCTGCCGCGCCCGGCCCGCCGTCACGCTCTCGCCGTACCCGGCGCTGATGACGACGAGGCCGCGCACCCCGTACTCGCCGCACTCGGCGACGGCCTCGGGCACGCGCTCGGCGGGGACGACGACCACGGCGAGATCGACGTCCTCGCCGATCTCCTTGACGGTGCGGAAGGCGGGGACACCGTCGAGCGTGCCCTGGTCCTCGGGGAAGCTGCTGTTGACGGCGGAGAGGCGGCCCGTGTAGCCGGCGGCGAGGAGGTTGCGCAGGATGCTGCGGCCCACGCCGCCGCCCGCGCGTTTGGCGCCGACGACCGCGACCGAGGCGGGGGCGAGGAGGCGCTGCACCGAGCGGGACTCGGCGCGCTGCTCGCGCGCGTACTGCACCGCGAGCGAGCGCTCGGTGGGTTCCAGGCCGAAGGTCAGGTGGACGACGCCGTCCTCGAAGCTGCGCTTCTGCTGGTAGCCCGCGTCCGTGAAGACCTTGATCATCTTGGTGTTGTGGGGCAGCACCTCGGCGCCGAAGCGGCGGATGCCGCGCTCGCGCGCGACGGCCGCGATGTGTTCGAGGAGCGCCGAGGCGACGCCGCGTCCCTGGTACGCGTCCTGCACGAGGAAGGCCACCTCGGCCTCGTCGGCGGGCGCGGACGCGGGACGGCCCGTCGCGTCGACGCGATCGAAGCGGACCGTCGCGATGAACTCGCCGCCGATGGTCGCGGCGAGCCCGACCCGGTCCACGAAGTCGTGGTGCGTGAAGCGGTGCACGTCCTTCGCGGAGAGCTTCGGGTAGGGGGCGAAGAAGCGGTAGTACTTCGACTCGTCGGAGACCTGCTCGTAGAAGCTGACGAGCCGTTCGGCGTCGTCGGCGGTGATGGGCCTGATCCGCGCGGTGCCGCCGTCGCGCAGTACGACATCGGCCTCCCAGTGCGCGGGATAGCCGGCGTCGGGCGCCTGCGCCGAGGGGTGCCGGTCCTGGGGGCGGTCGCCTCCCGGAACGGGCACTGCTGAGCTGGGCTCCTCTGGGCGGGGCGGGTCGGCCGGGGTCTCCATGGGGTCAGCGTACGACCGTGTGTGCGAGGCGCGGGGGTGCCGTGCGGGGGCGCGGCGACGGGATCGGAAGGGGGCGGACGGCGGGGGCTTTCGGCCGGTGGGCGCTGCGCGGCGCAGGGGGGCGAGGCGCGGCGCAGGGGGGCGCGACGCAGGGGGCCGGGGCGTGGGGGCCCGGGGCCGGGGCGCGGCGCGGGGGTGTCCCCCTGGTGCCCGCGCACACCCCTCGTACGGCCCCCGCCCCCTTGCGCCGCGCGGCGCGCCGTGCCACCACGAGGGGAGAACGCGTCCCGGAACGGGAAGGCCCGTACCGCGACCCCGCACCGATCCGCACCACCGGAAGACCGCACCGACCGCACCACTGGAAGCCGCACCGATCCGCACCACCGGAAGCTGCACAACCGCGTATCCGCACCGGGCCCGCACGCGCGCGGGCCCCGGACCCGAAGGGCTGCACCATGGCTGAGCGTCGCGTCACCGTCGGCTGGCCGGAGGGCCTCCACGCCCGTCCCGCCTCCCTCTTCGTGCGGGCATCGACCGCCACCGGACTCCCCGTGACCGTCGCCAAGAGCGAAGGCGAAGCGGTCAACGCCCGCTCCATGCTCGCGGTGCTCGGCCTCGGCGTGCAGGGGGGCGAGGAGATCACGCTGAGCGCGGAGGGAGAGGGGGCGGAAGAGGCCCTGGACCGGCTCGCCAAACTCGTGGCCGAGGGGCTCCAGGAACTCCCGGAAACCGTTTAGGGAATACGCGGGGGTCCGGGCGCGCGGAATTGTTCTCCACGCGTCCGGGTCCTCGCGCATTTCCGGGGCGGGCACAGCGATAAAGCCCACCGAAGACACACCCCATTACGGGCAGGGAATGCCCGCTCGCCGGGACGGCGAAGGTGGCGAGGTGACGGTCTCGCGATGTCGTATCCCTTTGTATACGGCCCCCGTGTTAATGCGGGAGGCCGGGATTGTTTACGGGATGTTGCGAAGTCCTCACCACCGGGCCGACGCGCACGGTCACACCCGCTCGCGCGGTCACCGGGCGGGCGCGCGACCTCACCAGGCGGGGGCCTCCTCGGGGTCGCGCCCCGGCGGGCGGCGCGGGGGGCGGGGGCCGGGGCCGCGCAGGCGGTGGGCGCGGCGCGCGCGGTCGGCGTGCTGCGCGGTGAGCGCGCGGGCCCGCTCCGCGTCGCCGCGCGCCACCGCGTCGACGATCGCGCCGTGCTCGGCCCAGGACTCCTGCGGGCGGGCGGGCGATTCGACCACGTACATCCACGCGATCTTGTGCCGCAGCAGGGTCAGGAGCGAGGTCAGCGTCTCGCTCGCGCTGGCCTGGACAAGGGTTTCGTGGAACCAGCCGCCCAGCGAGCGCAGGTCCTCCTCCTGCCCCCGCCGCGCCCGCTCCTGCCCGAGCCGGACGAGACCGCGCAGCACCTTGAGGTGCGCCTCGGTCCTGCGCTGCGCGGCGCGCGCCGCGCACAGCGGCTCCAGCAGCAGCCTGGTCTCCAGGACGTCCACGGCCTCCTGCGCCCCCGGCTCCGCGACCTGCGCCCCCGCGTGCCGGCGCGTCACCACGAAGCCCTCCGCCTCCAGCGTGCGCAGCGCCTCCCGCACCGGCACCCGCGACACCCCGTATCTCCGCGCGAGCAATTCCTCCGTGAGCCGGCTCCCCCGCTCGTACACGCCCGAGACGATATCGTCCCTGATCGCCGTGCATACCGAGTGCGCGGGAATGCTCATGACCCGACCTCCGCATTAATCACCGCGAAACGCTGTCTGGACGTCCGCGAGGTGACTCCATTAGAGCAGTGACCCTATGAGAACAGCGAAGAATTCCTCACGGCAGGGCGCATTCCCCGGATTTCCCCGGGCTCCGGTGCGCTGTTTACGGGCGGTTCGGGGCGGAAAGGGCGGGGGTGTGCGGGGCCGGGGGGATCTCGGGGGCCGTAGCCGGAATGCCGAAAGCCCCCGGGGGGCGGGGGCTTTCGGGGGCGTCGCGCGGGGGACGCGGGGCTGGTGCGGGGTCCGTGCGGGGGGCCGGACGAGACCGCTGCGGGATTCCCGTGCGGGGGCGGCACCGGGTCCCGTGCCGGGCCAGGGCTCAGATGTCGATGCCGTGGCCGCGCAGGTAGGCGAGCGGGTCCATGTCGGAGCCGTACTCGGGGCTCGTGCGGGCCTCGAAGTGCAGGTGGGGACCCGTGACGTTGCCCGTGGCGCCCGAGATCGCGATCTGCTGACCCGCGGTCACGGCCTGCCCGACCGCGACGGTGGCGGCGGTCAGGTGCCCGTACTGCGTGTACGTCCCGTCGTGCATACGGAGCACGACCTCGTTCCCGTACGCGCCGCCCCAGTCGACCTTCACGACCGTCCCGGCCCCGACCGCGTGGACGCTCGTGCCGCTCGCCGCGTGGAAGTCGATGCCGGTGTGGCTGCCTGACGACCACAGCGAGCTGCTGGCGTGGTAGCCGGTGGAGACGTACGAGCCGGGGATCGGCAGGACGAAGGTGTTGAGGCGCTTGCGCTCGGCGGCCCGCGCGGCCCGCTCCTTCGCCTCCTTCTTCCGCTCGGCCTCGCGCTTCGCCTTCGCGGCCTCCTTGCTCGCCCGGGCCGCGGCCTCCGCCTCGGCGGCGTCCTGCTCGGCGGCGGAGTGCACGAGGGACGCCTGCGTGGCGATCTCCTGGGCGACGCTGTCGAAGCCGATGACGCGGGTGAGGCCGGTGTCGGGGCCCTCATGCTGCGCGGCCTGCGCGGGCGCGGCGAGGGTGCCGACGACGGAACCGGTCGTGAGCGCGGCGATCCCGGCCACCTTCGCACCGGTGCGGGACGCTCGGACGGCAGGGCGGCGGTGCCTGCCCGTGGGGCGCGTGAACGCCATGAAGCGGCTGTTCCTTTCCTTCCCTCTCGCCTACCGGGTTAGCTGACGGGTTCGGAGCAGGAAGGTCTCCTACGGACACCGGCGGACGGCATCCGATTCACCCCATGGGACACATGGGTCCCCGGCTCCCGGGTACGAGCCCCGGAACTCGGCGAAGGCCGTCCGCTGCCGCGGGCGCGGCGCATACCTGACGAACAGCCGGAGTGACGCTAAGCGGGACAACACTTCCGCAACAAACGGAACCGCACCTTTGTTGCTCATGCCACACCCCAGACAGGCCGTCATGCACCCAATACGGACACGATGACGACCCCGTCGGGACGATCACGGGTCCGCCTCCGACCCCTGGGTACCCCCGTGTCCGGACAAAGACGCACAGCCGCCGCCGGTACGAGAGCCTTGCCCGATGTCCGCGACTTGTCGGCTGCGTGGGGGAGCACGACGACGGGCGGGGCACGTCGGGGACGTGAGCCTTCGGGGCTGGTGGGGGGTCGGTTGACGGGGGACGGGTGGCGGGGGCGAGTGACGGGGGCAATTGTGTCAGTGCCCACGGCGAGCACGAGGGCCGACGAACCGTCACGGACATCCGCGCTCTACCGACCACGCCTGCCGGGCGCTCGGCTGACGGCGAGACAGCGAGCGGGAGGGAAACAGTCGGTCCCGGCGGGAGGGCGGGCGGGTGCGCCGGGGACCGCGTGCGCGCGCCTGGGGGTCCCGTCCTCCGGACATCGACGCACAGCCCCTCGCAAGAGCCCCCGGCACGGTGACGACGGCGAGGGAGGCCGCCGGACTGTGGCCAACGGGCCCAACCACCTCACCGCGGCTGTCCGTTCAGCACCGCACAGCGTTGCCCCCGCGATGATCCCAACGCCCTGACGCAGTCCTTGGCGGGCTCACCGTGAAGACGCGCCCCCGATCCCCGCTCCGGCCGAGCCCGCCGGTAGCAGCGGACGAGCGGACCGAGCCGGACGGTCGCGGGCAGGCCAACAAGCCCAGCCAGGCCGACCAGGCCGCCCGGTCACGTTCACCCGGACCGAACCCGACCGGACGGGTGCGGCCACCGTCCCGGCCGCACCCGTCCCCACGACCTCAGCCCTGCACCACCGTCACTTCCCCGATCCCCAACTCCCGCACCGGATCGGCGATCTGCGCCGCGTCCCCCACGAGGACCGTCACGAGGCGGTCCGCCGGGAAGGCGTTCACGACGGCGGCCGTGGCCTCCACCGTGCCCGTCTCGGCGAGGCGGCGGTAGAAGGCGGCCTGGAAGTCGTCGGGAAGCTGCTGCTCGACCTGGTCGGCGAGCGTCCCCGCGACGGCGGCGGCCGTCTCGTACTTGAGCGGGGCGACGCCCACGAGGTTCTGCTCGGCCGTCTCGCGCTCCACGTCCGTGAGCCCGCCCGCCGCGAGGTCGCGCAGCACCTTCCACAGGTCCGCCAGCGCGGGCCCGGTGGACTCGGTGTCGACCGAGCCGCTGATCGCGAGGAGCGCGGCGCCCGGGGCGAGCCCCGTGCCCTCCGCCGGGCTCCCGGACCGCAGCACCTGGCCGAAGGCCCGCACGCCGTAGGTGTAGCCCTTCTCCTCGCGCAGCACCCGGTCGAGACGCGAGGTCAGCGTCCCGCCCAGGCAGTAGGTGCCGAGCACCTGCGCCGCCCACACCGGGTCGTGCCGGTCCGGGCCCGTACGGCCGATGAGGAGCTGCGTCTGCACCGAGCCCGGCCGGTCGACGATGAAGACGCGCCCGGTGTCGTCCGAGGTGATCGGGCTCATGGCGGGCGAGGCGGGGGCCGAGCCCGTCCACGTGCCGAGGCTCTCGGCGAGCAGGGCGTCGAGATCGGCGCCCGCGAAGTCGCCGACGACGACCACAGTGGCCGTGGCCGGATGTACGTACCGCTCGTACAGCTCCCGTACGGCCTTCGCGTCGATCGCCTCGACGGTCTCCGCCGTGCCCTGCCGGGGGCGGGAGATGCGGCTGCCGGCCGGGAAGAGCTGCTTGAACAGCTCCTTGGCCGCGCGGCGCGCCGGGTTGGCGGCCTCGTGCGGGATCTCGTCGAGCCTGTTCCGTACCAGTCGCTCGATCTCGGACTCGGCGAAGGCGGGGGCGCGCAGGGCCTCGGCGAGCAGGTCGAGTCCCTTGGGGAGGCGCGAGACCGGCACTTCGAGGGAGAGGCGGAGCCCCGCGTGGTCCGCGTGCGCGTCGAGCGTCGCGCCGCAGCGCTCCAGTTCGGCGGCGTACTCCTCGGCGGAGTGCTTGTCGGTGCCCTCGGTGAAGGCGCGCGCGAGGATCGTGGCGAGGCCGTCGAGGCCCTTCGGCTCGGCGTCGAGCGGAACGTCGAGCAGCACCTCCACAGCGACGAGCTGCTGACCTGGGCGCTCGCAGCGCAGGAGGGTCAGGCCATTGGACAGGGTGGAGCGCTCCGGGGCGGGGAAGGCCCAGGGCTTGGCGGGGCCCGGCTGGGGGCGCGGGTGGAACTCCATGGTGCTCTGCACGGCTTCGCTCACTGCTGCGCCGCCTCCTCGTCCTGGTCGGTGGCCGCTTCCTCGGCGGCGGGGGTCTGCTCAGGCGCGGTGGGCTCGTAGACGAGGACCGCGCGGTTGTCCGGGCGGAGCCGGGCGGCGGCGATCTCGCGCACCTCGTCGGCGGTGATCGTGAGGAGGCGGTCCACGGCGGTGAAGGCGAGCTGCGGGTCTCCGAAGAGCACGGCGTACCGGCAGAGCTGGTCGGCGCGGCCGGCGACGGTGTCGAGCTGGTCGAGCCACTCGCGCTCCAGCTGGGCCTGGGCGCGCTCCATCTCCTCGGCCGTCGGGCCCTCCTCGGCGAAGCGGGCCAGCTCCTCGTCCACGGCCGCCTCGATCGCGGGGATCTCGACACCCGCGCTCGTCTTGACGTCGAGCCAGCCGAGCGAGGGGGCGCCCGCCAGCCGCAGCAGCCCGAAACCGGCGGCGACGGCCGAACGGTCGCGGCGCACCAGGCGGTTGAAGAGCCGCGAGGACTCGCCGCCGCCGAGGATGGTGAGCGCGACATCGGCGGCGTCCCCGGCGCGGGTCCCGTCCTCGGGAAGCCGGTAGGCCGCCATGAGGGCGCGCGAGGGCACGTCCTCACGCACCGTCTCGCGCAACTGCCCGCCCATCACGTCGGGCAGCGAGCCGTCGCGCGGCGGCTGCTTGCCGTCGTGGCCCGGGATCGAGCCGAAGTACTTCTCGACCCAGGCGAGGGTCTGCTCCGGGTCGATGTCGCCGACGACGGAGAGGACCGCGTTGTTCGGCGCGTAGTACGTGCGGAAGAAGGCGCGGGCGTCCTCCAGGGTCGCCGCGTCGAGGTCCGCCATGGAGCCGATGGGGGTGTGGTGGTACGGGTGGCCCTCGGGGTAGGCGAGGGCGGTGAGCTTCTCGAAGGCGGTGCCGTAGGGCACGTTGTCGTACCGCTGGCGGCGCTCGTTCTTGACCACCGCGCGCTGGTTGTCCAGGGACTCCAGGTCGAGCGCGGTGAGCAGGGAGCCCATGCGGTCGGCCTCCAGCCACAGCGCCAGCTCCAGCTGGTTCGACGGCATGGTCTCGAAGTAGTTGGTGCGCTCGAAGCTCGTCGTGCCGTTGAGGGAGCCGCCGGCGCCCTGGACCAGCTCGAAGTGCCCGTTCCCCTTGACCTGCGCCGAGCCCTGGAACATCAGGTGCTCGAAGAGGTGGGCGAGGCCGGTGCGCCCCGCGACCTCGTGGCGCGAGCCGACGTCGTACCAGAGGCAGACGGCCGCCACCGGGGTCAGGTGGTCCTCGGAGAGGACCACGCGCAGTCCGTTGGCGAGCCGGTGCTCCGTCGCGGTCAGACCGCCGGAGCCGGCCCGCTCGGTGGCCGTGTCACCCATGGGCATGTACATCCCTTCGTGTCGCCGAACCGCTCGTGGCCGCCGCGAGGCGCCGGGCGTGCTCGTCGTACAGCTGTTGAGTCGGATCGCTGTTGTCTCGTCGCGCTGTCACTCTATGCAACCGCACCGACAAGCGGGGAAGTTCCCGCCTCCGGACTTCTTCCCCGCGGATCGGCGCAGAGGCGCACGGGGTGGTTCGCACCCGCTCCGCGCGCCGGTCGGGTACGTACCCGCGCGCCGCTCCGGTACGTACGGAGGAGAGCGTCCCGTACGGGACGGCGGACGGTGCCCGCCGCGCTGCCGCACGTACGACCCGCGGGGGAGGACACGCCGGAGCGGTCGCGACGCGTCCCTCCCGCGGGGGAGCCGTCCCTCGCGGGGTGGAGAGCGGCGCTTCCGCCGGAAGTACCCCCTTGCTCCGGCTCCGTGGGCCCGCGAGGGCGTCTGCGGACGGGTCGAGGTCGGGACTGTCGGCGCGGCGGTCCACAATGGTCCGCGTCAGTACAGCCGCAGTACAGCCGATGCCGTGACGAGAACGCGAAGGAGCCGCAGCAGCGATGGCCCGCCGCAGCACGAAAACCCCGTCTCGGGGCACCTCCCGGGCCGACGAGGCAGACTTCGAGGAGAGAATCCTCGACATCGACGTCGTCGACGAGATGCAGAGCTCCTACCTGGAGTACGCGTACTCCGTGATCTACTCCCGGGCGCTCCCCGACGCCCGGGACGGGCTCAAGCCGGTGCAGCGACGCATCGTCTACCAGATGAACGAGATGGGTCTGCGGCCCGAGCGCGGCTACGTCAAGTGCGCGCGCGTCGTCGGCGAGGTGATGGGCAAGCTTCACCCGCACGGGGACGCCTCGATCTACGACGCGCTCGTCCGCATGGCGCAGTCCTTCTCCATGCGGGTCCCGCTCGTCGACGGGCACGGCAACTTCGGCTCGCTGGGCAACGACGACCCGCCGGCCGCGATGCGGTACACCGAGTCCCGCATGGCCGACGCGGCGATGCTGATGACGGACTCGATCGACGAGAACACCGTCGACTTCGCGCCCAACTACGACGGCCAGGAGCAGGAGCCCCTCACCCTCCCCGCCGCCTACCCGAACCTGCTGGTCAACGGCGCCTCCGGGATCGCCGTCGGCATGGCGACGAACATGGCGCCGCACAACCTCGGCGAGGTCGTCGCCGCCGCGCGCCACCTGATCCGGCATCCGAACGCGGATCTCGACACGCTCATGAAGTACGTGCCGGGCCCCGACCTGCCCACCGGTGGCCGCATCGTGGGCCTCGCGGGGATTCGCGACGCGTACGCGAACGGGCGCGGCAGCTTCAAGACCCGCGCCAGCGTCACGGTCGAGAACGTGACGGCGCGCCGGAAGGGCCTCGTCGTGACGGAACTGCCGTTCACGGTGGGCCCCGAGAAGGTCATCGCGAAGATCAAGGACCTCGTCGGCGCGAAGAAGCTCCAGGGCATCGCGGACGTCAAGGACCTCACCGACCGCGAGCACGGCCTGCGGCTCGTCATCGAGATCAAGAACGGCTTCGTGCCCGAGGCGGTGCTCGAACAGCTCTACAAGCTGACGCCGATGGAGGAGTCCTTCGGCATCAACAACGTGGCCCTCGTGGACGGTCAGCCGCTCACGCTCGGCCTCAAGGAGATGCTGGAGGTCTACCTCGACCACCGCTTCTCCGTCGTGCGGCGGCGCAGCGAGTTCCGGCGCACGAAGCGCATGAACCGGCTGCACCTCGTGGAGGGCCTGCTCGTCGCGCTCGTCGACATCGACGAGGTCATCCGGCTCATCCGCTCCAGCGAGAACTCGGCGGAGGCGAAGCAGCGCCTCATCGAGCACTTCTCGCTGAGCGAGACGCAGACCCAGTACATCCTCGACACCCCGCTGCGCCGGCTCACCAGGTTCGACCGGATTGAACTGGAGTCCGAGCGCGACCGGCTCAACGCGGAGATCGAGGAGCTGACGGCGATCCTCGAATCGGACACCGAGCTGCGCAAGCTCGTCTCCGGCGAGCTGGCGGCCGTGGCGAAGAAGTACGGGACACCGCGTCGCACCGTGCTGCTCGAATCGGCGGACACCCCCGTCGCGGCGATCCCGCTCCAGGTCGCCGACGACCCCTGCCGTGTGCTGCTCTCCTCGACCGGTGTCATCGCCCGCACGCCGGGCACCGAGCCGCTCCAGGAGGGCTCGGCGAAGCGCGCCAAGCACGACGTGATCCGCTCCGCGGTGCCCGCGACGGCGCGCGGCGAGGTCGGCGCGGTCACCTCGGCGGGGCGGCTCCTGCGCATCACCGTCGTGGACCTGCCCCAGCTCGCCGAGGGCGCGGGGCCCGCGCTGGTGGGCGGGGCGCCGGTGGCGGAGTTCGTACGGCTCGAAGGCGACGAGACGCTCGTGTGCCTGTGCACGCTCGACGAGTCCTCGCCGGGGCTCGCGATCGGTACGGCGCAGGGCGTCGTGAAGCGCGTCGTGCCCGACTACCCGGCCAACCGCGAGGAGCTGGAGGTCATCACACTGCGCGAGGGCGACCGGATCGTGGGCGCCGCCGAGCTGCGCACGGGTGAGGAGGACCTCGTCTTCATCACGGACGACGCGCAGTTGCTGCGCTTCCAGGCGTCGGCGGTACGCCCGCAGGGCCGCCCGGCGGGTGGCGTCGCCGGGGTCAAGCTCGCCGACGGGGCCAAGGTGCTCTCCTTCGATGTCGTCGACCCGGCTGTCGACGCGGCCGTCTTCACGGTGGCCGGTTCGCGCGGCACACTCGACGACTCGGTGCAGACGACCGCGAAGCTCACCCCGTTCGACCAGTTCCCCCGCAAGGGCCGGGCGACCGGCGGGGTCCGCTGCCAGCGCTTCCTCAAGGGCGAGGACTGCCTCAGCTTCGCCTGGACGGGGCCGGTCCCGGCCCGCGCGGCCCAGCGCAACGGTGCCCCGGCCACGCTCCCCGAGCCCGACCCGCGCCGCGACGGCTCCGGCGTCTCGCTCGACAAGCCGGTCGCCGCGGTGGCGGGACCGGCCTGACGGAAGGCCGCCGCCCGCGTGCCCGTCCACGACACCTCGTGGGTAAGGCACGCGGGCGGCGGCCCCGCCGTCCCGGCTGAGGACGTCTTGCCACGCTAAGGCGGTCCCACCGCGCCAGGACGGCTTCGCCGCGTCAGGGCGTGAACTCCGGCTCGGGCTCCCCCGCGGCATCCGCCTCGGGGTCCCGTACGTACCTCAGGACGCCCCACATGCGGCGCTGGCCGTCCGCGTCCGCTCCCCCGGCGAGGCTCAACGCGTCCGGTGTCGCGGTGAGTTCCTCCTCGCGGCAGGCGTCGAGTCCGGCGGCGACGCCCGCCGCGTCGATCCCGGCTCCGATGAGGACGAGTTCGGAGCGGCGGGGCGCGCCCTCCGGCCACGGCTCGGGGGTGAAGCGCAGGAAGCGGCCCACGGCGTGCAGGCCGTAGCGGTGGAGCGGGTCGGCGGCGCCGAAGTCCACGTACCCCTTGATCCGGTAGAGGCCCTCGGGCCGCCGTTCCAGGAAGGACATGAGCCGTACGGGATCGAGCGGGACCTCGTAGGTCCTCGCCACGCTCTCGTACCCCTCGTGCAGGTGCGGTGCGGGCTCCTCCTCGGCGCGCAGGTCGTCGAAGGAGAGCTGTCCGCGCCGCTCGGTCACGGGGCGGCGGTCGAAGAGGAGCTCCGGGTCGAGGCGGCCGTGCGTGACGGGTGCGACGGCGGCGCCGCGCGCCAGGTCCCGTACCTGCGCGAGCAGTTCGGCGCGCGCGGTGGCGGTGATCCGGTCGGTCTTGTTGAGGACGACGAGGTCGGCGACGGCGAGCCGCGTGCCGAGTCCGGGGTGCCGTGCGCGGGTCGCGGGGAACTCGGCCGCGTCGACGACCTCCACGAGCCCGCCGTAGACGAGCCGCGGGTTGTCGCCCGCGAGCACCATGCGGACCAGCTCGGCCGGTTCCGCGAGCCCGCTCGCCTCGATGACGACGAGATCGACGCGCAGCCCGGGGGCGGTGAGCCGGGCGAGCTGTTCGTCCAGCTCGCTCACGTCGACCGCGCAGCACAGGCAGCCGTTCCCGAGCGAGACCGTCGAGCCCGCTTGTCCCGCGACGGCCATCGCGTCGATCTCGATACTGCCGAAGTCGTTGACGAGCACCGCGATCCGGCTGCCCCGGCTGCTGTGGAGCAGGTGGTTGAGCACCGTGGTCTTCCCGGCCCCGAGGAACCCGGAAAGCACCACGACGGGGATCTGCTGGGGGACGGCACGCTCTTGTTCTTCCGCTGTCACCGCCCCAGCCTACGAACCCACGCCCCGGCAGCCGGTACGCGCGTCCCGTATCGAGTCCGGCGCGGCGCGACCCGCCGGGGCCGTACGGGGTCCGGCGCGGCGCCACCCGGAGGTCCCGTACCGGGTCCGGCGCGGTCCCCGCCCGGCAGGGGCCCACCACGGCGGTTCAGCGGTGGGCACGCGATGGGGGCATGGGGAGGGTCAGCGGGGCGCCTGCCCCGTCGAGCCCCGTACGACCAGCTCCGGTTCGAACAGCAGCTCCTCGGCCGTCGCCGTCGCCCCCGCGATCTGGACGGCGAGCAGGTCGACCGCGGCCCGCCCCATGGCCTCGATGGGCTGGCGCACGGTGGTGAGCGGCGGCTCCGTGCAATTCATGAAGGCGGAGTCGTCGAAGCCGACCACGGAGACCTCACCCGGCACCGACAGGCCGCGCCGCTTCGCCGCACGGATCACACCGAGCGCGTACGGATCGCTCGCGCACACGAAGCCTGTGACTCCCTGGTCGAGGAGCCGGGCCGCGGCGGCCTGCCCGCCCTCCAGCGAGAACATCGCCCGGACGACGTGCGCCTCGGGCAGTTCGCGGCCCTCTGCCGCGGCGAGCTGGCGGGCGGCGGCGAGCTTGCGCTGCGAGGGGACGTGGTCGGCCGGGCCGAGTACGAGACCGATGCGCTCGTGGCCGAGCGAGGCCAGGTGCCGCCACGCCTGCTCGACGGCGACCGCGTCGTCGCAGGAGACGCCGGGGAAGCCGAGCTGCTCGATCGCCGCGTTGATGAGCACGACGGGGATGCGGCGCTCCGCGAGCCTGCGGTAGTGGTCGTGCGGGGCCTCGGCCTGCGCGTACAGCCCACCCGCGAAGACCACGCCGGAGACCTGCTGCTGGAGGAGGAGATCGACGTAGTCCGCCTCGGAGACGCCGCCCTTGGTCTGCGTGCACAGGACGGGCGTGAGGCCCTGCTGCGCGAGCGCCCCGCCGATGACCTCCGCGAAGGCCGGGAAGATCGGGTTCTGCAACTCCGGCAGGACGAGACCGACGAGACGGGCCCGCTCCCCGCGCAACTGCGTGGGCCGCTCGTAGCCGAGCACGTCGAGCGCCGACAGCACCGCCTGGCGCGTGTTTTCGGACACCCCCGGCTTGCCGTTGAGGACCCGGCTGACCGTGGCCTCGCTGACTCCGACCTTCTGGGCCACCTGGGCTAGTCGACGTGTCATGGCCGAAAGATTAGCGCAAGGACCGCAAGCCGTTTGCGGGGATTCTGAAAATTCCGCTGCCGACTTCCGCCGGATTCTGCTCGTCCCGCTGCGCACGGCGCACACGGAAGCCGACAGCGCTCGCGACGCCACGGCCGGAGGGCGCCCCCGTCCCCGTGCGGTTAGGCTCGCCTTCGTGAGTATCTGCGCCACCGCCTCGCGTGCCCTCGGCGAGCCCCTCGCCGGGACGGCGGCCACCGCCCGCACCTGGCTCCTCATCGAACAACCGGGCCCGTGGGGCGCCAAGGCACTGACCTCCAGCCGCCTCGATCCCGGCCTCGGACGGCGCCTGGAGGAGGCCGCGCGCGGCACCGGCGTACGTCTCGGCCTCATCCGCCGCCCCGGCCGCACCGCACCGACACCGACGCGCCGCGTCTTCGCCGCGCACGTCGTCCCCGGGCAGGGCTGGGTACACGAGGCGAGCATCCCGTCCGACGACGCGGAACGGCTCCTGGCCCTGGACCTGAAGGAACTCGGCGCGGGCAACGCCGCCTCCTTCCTCGACGAGGCCCACGGCGTCTCCGGCACCCCCTACACGGGCGCCCCGCTCGTCTGCGTCTGCGCCAACGGCAAGCGCGACCGCTGCTGCGCGCTCCTCGGCCGCCCTCTCGCGGCCGAACTGCGGGCGGCGGGCACCGAAGGCGTGTGGGAGGTGACGCACCTGGGCGGCCACCGCTTCTCCCCCACGCTGCTCGTCCTCCCGTACGGCTACGCCTACGGGCGCGCGGACGCCGCCCTGGCCCTGGCCGCCCAGCACGCCGCCGCCGCGGGCCGCGTCCTCCTCGACGGCTGCCGGGGCCGCTCGGTGTGGGAACGCCCCGAGCAGGTGGCCGAGTTGGCGGTACGCGCGGCGACGGGCGAGGAGCAGGCCGAAGCACTCACCGTGCGCGCCCTGCCGCCGGGCGAGGGCACCGCGCCGCTCCAGGTCCGCGTGGACCACGCCGACGGCCGCCGCTGGACGGCCGAGGTGGTGCGCGAAGTCGCCGAGGACGCGCGCCCGGAGAGCTGCGGCGCGGCACCTGCCCTCACCGCCCGCTTCGAGGTCGCACGGCTGACGGCGGACGCCCCCTCGCACTGACCGCAGGTACGGGTACGGGCGTCCTCCCCGCGGGGAGGACGCCCGTACCCGTGTCGCCGACCGGCGGGCTCAGACCGCTCCCGCCCCGGTGAGGGAGCGCACCTCGGTCTCCGCGTGCCTGGCCTCGTCCGGCGTGTCCTTGGACGTGACCGTCCCGATCCAGCCGAAGAGGAAGCCGAGCGGGATCGAGACGAGACCCGGGTTCTCCAGCGGGAAGAGGTGGAAGTCGACGCCGGAGATGATGGAGTCGGGTCCCCCGGAGACGACGGGCGAGAAGAGCACGAGCAGCAGCGCGGGCACGAGTCCGCCGTAGACGGACCAGACCCCGCCCCGCGTCGTGAACCGGCGCCAGAAGAGCGAGTACAGCAGGATCGGCAGGTTCGCCGAGGCCGCGACCGCGAACGCGAGGCCCACGAGGAAGGCGACGTTGAGGTTGCTCACGAGCAGACTCAGCGCGATCGCGAGCACACCGATACCGACCGCCGCGAGCCGCGCCACGGCCACCTCGCTGCGCTGCTTGCGCCCGGGGCGGCGCAGCGTCGCGTAGAGGTCGTGGGCGACGGAGGCGGAGGAGGCGAGGGTGATGCCGGCGACGACGGCGAGGATCGTCGCGAAGGCGACCGCGGCGACCACGGCGAAGAGGACCGTGCCTCCCGTGGAGTTCTCGCCGCCGCCGAGGTCGAGGGCGAGCAGCGGGATCGCCGTGTTCCCGGCCGCGTTGGAGCGCCGCACCTCGTCCGAGCCGACGAGCGCGGCGGCGCCGAAGCCCAGGATGATCGTCATCAGGTAGAACGCGCCGATGAGCCCGATCGACCAGACCACCGAGCGCCGCGCCGCACGGGCCGTGGGCACGGTGTAGAAGCGCGACAGGATGTGCGGCAGTCCCGCCGTGCCGAGTACGAGGGCAAGACCGAGGCTGATGAAGTCGAAGCGGGAGGTCCAGTCACCGCCGTACTTCAAGCCGGGCTTGAGGAAGTCCATGCCGTGACCGCTGCGTTCGGCGGCGCTCTTCAGCAACTGGTTCACATCGCCGTGGAAGCGGAGCAGGACCAGAACGGTCAGGGCGATGGCGCCCGCCATCAGGAGCACCGCCTTGACGATCTGGATCCACGTCGTGGCCCGCATCCCCCCGAACGACACGTAGATGATCATGAGCGCGCCGACCCCGATGACGGTCCAGACCCGCGCCGCCCCGCTCGTGCCCCCGAGGAGCAGCGCCACGAGGGAGCCCGCGCCGACCATCTGCGCGACGAGGTAGAGCACCGACACGGTGACCGAGGCGGACCCGGTCGCGACCCGCAGCCGCGGCGCGCTCATCCGCGCGGCCACCACGTCCGCCAGGGTGAACCTGCCGCAGTTGCGCACCAGTTCGGCGACGAGCAGCAGGACGACGAGCCAGGCGACGAGGAAGCCGACCGAGTAGAGCAGCCCGTCGTAGCCGACGAGCGCGATGAGGCCCGCGATGCCGAGGAACGAGGCGGCCGACATGTAGTCCCCCGCGATGGCGAATCCGTTCTCCATCGGGGTGAAGAGCCGGCCGCCGGCGTAGAACTCCTCGGCGGAACCGTGCCTGTTGCGGCTGACCCAGGTGGTGATGCCCAGGGTGACCACTACGAAGGCGCTGAACAGCAGCAGCGCCAGGGTCTCGTGGTTGCTGCTCAACGCCGCACTCCTCGCGTCATCTCCTGGGTGTCCCACCGCAGTTCCAGCGCTGCCCGGTCCCGGCGGAGCCGTGCGTGACGGGCGTAGGCCCAGGTCAGCAGGAAGGTGGTGGCGAACTGCGCGAGCCCCGCCACCATCGCCACGTTGATCACCCCGGCGACCGGCCGCCCCATGAGGTCCGGCGCCATCGTCGCGGCGATCACATAGGCCACGTACCAGAGGAAGAACGCCGCGGCAGCCGGGAAGGCGAAGCTGCGATACCGGCGACGCACTTCCTGGAAAGCGGGGCTGTGCTGCACCTCCAGGTAGACGTCCGCCGCCCGACGGGCCGGCTCCGGCTCGGAGGCGGGGGCGGGAAGGACGGGCGTCGAGGCTCCGACACCGTCCACCTCGCCCCAGCCGGAGGCGAGCGAATCCCGCCAGGGGTCGTCGAGCCGGACCTGTCCGGCTTCACGACCATCGTGCTTTTCCACCGAACTCTCCTTGTCCGCGGCGAGCTGAGCCGCGAGCACAAGGATGAGCAGTGCGGAAAGACCCGAGACGCCTGGGACCGGAAATTTCACCCTTTCAGGTGAGAGCGGAACCCGGTGGCGTAACTATCCCGTGCAGATAGGCATATCGGACGGCCTGAGCGCGATCACGAAGGCCCGCTTTGGCGAACAGATTGTTGATGTGCGTCTTCACCGTGGCGGCCGACACATGGAGCGCGCGTGCGATGTCCGCGTTGCTCAGGCCCTGCGCGATGAGCGCCAGCACCTCGGCCTCCCGCGCCGTCAGTCCGTCCGGCGGCACAGCCCCTCCAGGGCCCGGCGGGACGGCCCCTCCAGAGCCCGGCGGCCGGACCTCCGCACGCCCCGAGGTCGCCTCCCGCGCTCGACCCCGCGCTCCCTCCTCCCCCGGTCGGACCGTCGAAGAGGGCGGCGCCTGCGGGTCGGCCGGAGTCTCGCCCGCGATCCGGTCGAGAAGGCGGCGCTGAATTCCCGGAGCGAGCCCCGCCTCGCCGGACAGCACGTCCTCGATGGCGCGCACGATCTCCGCGCCCCCGGCGTCCTTCGTGAGATACCCCCTGGCGCCCGCGCGCAGCGCCGGGAAGAGGTCCTGGTCGTCCGCGTACGTGGTCAGCACGACGACCTGCGTCCCCGGGTGCTCCGCCCGGATTCTGCGCGTCGCCTCCACCCCGTCGCAACGCGGCATCCGCAGGTCCATGAGCACGACGTCCGGGGCCAGCTCCCCGACGAGCCGCACCGCCTCCTCGCCGTCCCGTGCCGAGCCCACCACCTCGATGCCCGGCAGCAGTCCGAGCAGCATCACGATGCCCTCGCGCACCACCGACTGGTCGTCGGCCACCACCACCCGCGCGCTCACGCCGGAACCCTCAGTCGCACCACGAACCCTTCCTCACCGTCCTCCGGAGGCCCTGCCGACAGCGTCCCGCCCAGCAACTCGGCCCGCTCCCGCATGCCTCTCACACCGTAGCCGCTGCCACTCGCGGCCAAGTCCGGACCACTGAGTGCCTCGGCCCCCACCGCCGCGCCCCTGTCCATCGCGTCTTCCGGTCCCACCCCCCGCTCCCGCTCCACCGGACCCCGGCCACGCTCGGAGTCCACCGGGCCCGCTCCGTCCGCCCCGCCCTCCGCACGCGCCGCGTCCTCCCCGTACTCAGGCCCTCCGAAGCGCCCGGCCCGCTCACCACGCCCAGCCGCTTCTCCCGAGCCGTCACCTCGCTCGCCTTCTTCCGCGCCGCCGCCCCTCCGCTCACCGCGCCCCGCCGCTCCCGCGCCGCCGCCCCGCTCACCCGCTTCCGCGCCGCCGCCCCGCTGACCATGCCCGCCCCCGACGAAACCCTCGCCCCGTTCCGCGCGCTCTCCCCACACCACCCGCTCCCCCCACGGCTGCCGTCCGGGCCCGTTGCGCACCTCCAGCTCGATGGCCTCCGGCCCGTACACGAGGCGCAACCGTGGTCGCGCGCCCGGCGCGTGCTTGCGCACGTTGGTCAGCGCCTCCTGGGCGACTCTCCGGAGCGTCTGCCCGGCCTCGGCGGCGACCGGTCGCGCCTCGCCTTCGACCCGCAGCACCGTGCCTTCCCGGGCGGCCAGCTCGGCGAGCGCCTCGGCCACGGGAGCCATGTCGCCGCGCAGCGCCGAGAGCGCCTGCCGGGTCTCCTCCAGCCCCTCGCGCGCCATCCCCCGGGCCGCGACGACCCGCTCCAGGACCTGCTGGCGGTCGGCGCCCTGTTCGAGCTGGATCCTGGCCGCCTCCAGGTGGACGAGCTGCGCCGAGAGGCTGTGGGCGAGCACGTCGTGTATCTCCCTGGCGATCCTGGCCCGCTCCGCGAGGGCCGCGGACTCCGCGCGCGCCGCCTGGCTGGACCGTTCCTCGATCAGCAGGCGGTGCGCGGCCCCCCGCGCCTCCGCGTCGAGCCGCATGACGAGCCCGGCCAGGACGAGCCCGCCGCAGGTGACGAGCGTGGCGATCCAGTTGTCCTGGTCCGTCAGGAAGTACGCCCCGAGCCCCAGGAACGCCGCGGCGCCGCCCCAGCCCAGAGGCAGCCGCTCCAGCGCGACGATCGCCGACAGGCACCAGACCACGGACGAGACGAGGTGCCAGTCGAGACCGTAGGCCCCGGCCCCCGCGAGGAGGAGCGCCGCCATGCAGGGGACGGCCGCCCGGAGGTGTTGTTCCCTGGTCACCCGGAAGAACCGCCGCAGGGCCACGATCGCGAGGCCGAGCAGCACGAGCCCGCCGATCACCCGGGCCGGTCCCGCGTCCGGGTTCAGCTGGTGGCTGACCCACAGGAGGAAGCCCAGGAGCGTGACCCGGACACCCCGGGTCGCGGCCGTACGGGCCTCGCTCTCCACCCGGCGGCGGCTCTCCCGCGAAAGTGCCTCGCGCGAGGGCCAGGCCGACCAGACGTCCTTCCTCATACACGGTCCTTCGGACGGGCTGCGCGGGCATTCCGGCGAGCCGGGTCCAGCGCTCCGGAGACCTCACCGTACGTCGGCCCGAGAAGCGCGGCCCGGCGGTTGAGGAGGAGACCCCGGGCGAGGAAGGTGGCGGCCAGTCCCAGGAGGAGGACCGGCGTGTGCCGCGTCATCCCGAGCGAGGAGCCGACCCCGTAGAGCGCGAGCCGTACGAGAATGCCACCGCACCACACGGCCCCCGCCGCCTTCGAGCCTGCCGACCACAGGCTTCCGTCCTCCTCGCGCCAGATCCGCGAGGTCCATGCCCAGGCGGCGCCGGTGAGCAGGCCGGCGAGCACGTTGAGCAGCAGGAGGGCGACCGACGCGGAGGGATGCGCGTCATCGAGGAGTCCGGGTTCGCGCAGCGCGACGACGGCGAGGACGACCGGCAGGAGCCACCAGCGCCGACCGCTGTCGATGCGCTGAGCCCGGAACAGCCTGAACGCGATGAGGAGGACCGCCGCCACGACGAGCAGGATCTCAAGGGCCCCGGACATGTGTGCCTCCGTAGGTCGGGGGTGTCTCGAACACCATCGAAACTACGGAAGGGCCCTGGTCAGGGGATCGGAGCCAGGGTGGAAAACGGGTGGATTCTGTTTCTCCACCCCAGGGTGGAGAACCGGGGAGATCCGGGGTCCCGGGGTGGAGAAACAGAGTCCGACGCCTTGGCGGCGGGCGGCCCGCCGGCCAGGCGGCCCGGCCGCCTACGCGTCGATGCGCGAGCGGTCCAGCGTCGCCGCGGAATTGGTGATGAACTCCTTGCGCGGCGCGACCTCGTTGCCCATGAGCAGGTCGAAGACCTGCTCGGCGCTGTCCAGGTCGTTCATGCTGATGCGCCGCAGCGTGCGGTGCCTGGGGTCCATCGTGGTCTCCGCAAGCTGGTCGGCGTCCATCTCACCGAGACCCTTGTAGCGCTGGATGGAGTCCTTGTACCGGACGTTCTCGCGCTCGAAGTCGAGGAGCGTCTCGCGCAGCTCGCGGTCCGAGTACGTGTAGACGTACTTGTCCTGGCCCTTCTTCGGCTGGCTCAGCTCGATCCGGTGCAGCGGCGGGACGGCCGCGAAGACCCGGCCCGCCTCGACCATCGGGCGCATGTAGCGCTGGAAGAGCGTGAGCAGGAGGCAGCGGATGTGCGCCCCGTCCACATCGGCGTCCACGAGCAGGATGATCTTGCCGTAGCGTGCCGCGTCGAGGTCGAAGGTACGCCCCGAGCCGGCTCCTATGACCTGGATGATCGCCCCGCACTCGGCGTTCTTGAGCATGTCCGAGACCGAGGACTTCTGCACGTTGAGGATCTTGCCCCGGATCGGCAGCAGCGCCTGGAACTCGGAGTTGCGCGCCAGCTTCGCGGTGCCGAGCGCGGAGTCCCCCTCCACGATGAACAGCTCGCTGCGGTCCACGTCGTCGCTGCGGCAGTCGGCGAGCTTGGCGGGCAGCGAGGAGGACTCCAGAGCGGTCTTCCTGCGCTGCGCCTCCTTGTGCTGACGTGCGGCGATGCGGGTACGGGCGGCTGCGACGACCTTGTCGAGGACCGCGCGGGCCTGCGCCTTCGCGTCACGCTTGGTCGAGGTGAGGAACGCCTTCAGCTCCTTGGCCACGACGTTCGCGACGATCCGGTTCGCGGCCGAGGTGCCCAGCACCTCCTTGGTCTGCCCCTCGAACTGCGGCTCGGCGAGGCGCACCGTGACGACCGCCGTCAGGCCCTCCAGCGCGTCGTCCTTGACCACGTCGTCCTCGGCTACCCGCAGCAGCTTGGCGCTGCGCAGAACGTCGTTGACGGTGCGCGTGACGGCGCGCTCGAAGCCGGCGACGTGGGTGCCGCCCTTGGGCGTCGCGATGATGTTCACGAAGGAGCGCACGGAGGTCTCGTATCCCGTGCCCCAGCGCAGGGCCACGTCCACGCCGAGGTCGCGGACGACCTCCGTGGGCGTCATCTGCCCGTACTCGTCGAGGACCGGGACGGTCTCCTTGAAGGTGCCCTGGCCGCTCAGCCGCAGTACGTCGCACACGGCCTTGTCGCGGGCCAGGTACTCGCAGAACTCGCTGATCCCGCCGTCGTAGCGGAAGGACTCCTCGCCCTTGCTCCCGCCCTCGCCGAGGCCGTACTCGTCGTGCACCACGAGAGTGAGTCCCGGCACGAGGAAGGCGGTCTGGCGGGCCCGCTGGTGCAGGGTCTCCAGCGAGAGCTTGGCGTCCTTGAGGAAGATCTGCCGGTCCGCCCAGTAGCGCACCCGGGTGCCCGTGCGGGTCTTCGGGATGCGCTTGGTCTTGCGCAGCCCCGTCGTGGGCTCGAAGGCGCCCTCCGGGCCCGCGCCCTTGAACTGGCCGGGGACCCCGCGCCGGAAGCTCGTGGTGTGCACCGAGCCGCCCCGGTCCACCTCGACGTCGAGACGCGCGGAGAGCGCGTTGACGACCGAGGCGCCGACACCGTGCAGGCCGCCGGAGGCCGCGTACGAGCCACCGCCGAACTTTCCGCCGGCGTGCAGCTTGGTCATGACGACCTCGACCCCGGACAGGCCGGTCTTGGGCTCGACGTCGACGGGGATGCCGCGCCCGTTGTCCCGCACCTCCACGGAGCCGTCCTCGTGGAGGGTCACGTCGATGTGGTCGCAGTAGCCGCCGAGGGCCTCGTCGACGGAGTTGTCGATGATTTCCCACAGGCAGTGCATGAGGCCACGGCTGTCGGTCGACCCGATGTACATACCGGGCCGCTTCCGCACCGCTTCCAGGCCCTCCAGGACGAGCAGGTGCCGCGCGGTGTAGTTGGAGTCGTCGCGATCTGCTCCTGCCAGCAGAGCTGTCGACGACACGGATGTATCGGCGGTCACGCGGTTCGCTCCTCGCTGAATTTTCTTCTGGGGCCTATTGGCTCAACGTCCCGTCCGGGACGCCGCTCAGAGGGTACCGAGGCCAGGTAGAGCCGCTGTGACGCCACCCTCGCTTCAAACCCACCCTAGTGCAGAATCACACACCCGTTCGATCAAGGGAGGCGGTGACTCTCATGTCACGTTCCCTTCCAGGCATGAACCATCTAGGCTCCGGGCACGTCCTCATGCACAGACCGGCAATCCAGCCGGGAGGATGTGACCCTGCACACCACGCGAAACCGTAAAGCACGCACGCTGTAATACGGCACATTCGCCGCCAACCGGCAACGGACAGCCGCCCTCGAAGTTTTTTCGCGAGAAAGGCCGCGAGCGGGAACGTTTTCGGCCTGGTTGGATGTTGACCCTGGTACGACAGCTCGTCGAGCTAGAGAAGAGGCGACGTGACTACTGTTCTGACACCCGCGAGCCCGCTGACGGCCGCTGACCGCTGCGACCGGTGCGGCGCCCAGGCCTACCTGCGCGTTGTCCTGACCAGCGGCGGTGAACTGCTCTTCTGCGCTCACCACGGGCGCAAGTTCGAGCCGGAACTCAAGAAGATCGCCGCTGAGATACAGGACGAGACCGATCGCCTGACAGCTCCCAGCACGGCGAGCGACGAGGAGCACTGAGGCTCCAGGTCGCATCCACCCACGACGAGCCGGCACCGGTGTGAGCCGGTGGAGCGGGCGGGCCTCCCGAGAGGGAGACCCGCCCGCTTTCGTACGGCCCTGTGGGGCTCTGTCCCGCGTGGGCGTCGCTACGGGGTCCTTGGGCCCCGCGTGAGCGCAGCGCCGGGTCTCCGGCCGCCCGTACCCCCCGTACGCTCCACAGTCCCCCTCCAAGAGCCCGGACGGCCCCCGGGACGTCCGGGCCGCTGCGAGCCGCTCAGCGCTCGCGCAGGCCCTCGCTGTCCGCCACTGCGGAGATCCGGGTGTACACCCCCGGGCTGCCCGCCTCGGCACAGCCGCTGCCCCAGGACACGAGACCGATGAGCTTGCCCCCGGCGACGAGCGGTCCGCCACTGTCGCCCTGGCAGGCGTCCTTTCCGCCCTCGCGCTCGCCCGCGCACAGCATCGTGTCCGCGTCGTAGGCACCACCGCCGCTGCCCGGGTAGGCACTGCCGCAATCACTGTCCGGGAGCACCTGGATGTCGGCGGCGTGCAGGGTGCTGGCGTACGAGCCGCGCCCCGTCGTGTCCCCCCAGCCGTAGACCTGCGCGCGGGCGCCCGCGCGGTAACCGGGGTCCCCGGAGAGGGCGAGCGGCAGGACGTGGCTCTCCGGCTGGGCGTCCTCCAGCGTCAGCGTGGCCACGTCGCCGGAGTTGCTGTCCGGGTCGTAGTCCGGGTTGATCCACGTCTTCGTCACGCGTGCCTCCGTGCCCGCCCGCCCCGAGAGGTCGTCGCGGCCGATGAGCACCCGGAGGTCCTTGAGGCGGCTCAGGGGGACGCCGAGGACCTTCCCGCTGAGGCAGTGCGCCGCCGTGGCGACCGTACGAGGCCCGACGAGCACCCCGCCGCAGTACTGGCCCGAGCGCTCCGCCCCGAAGCGGCTGCGGCTGGACAGGGCCACCACCCAGGGGTGATCGGCCACCGCCACCTGCTTGCCACCGACGATCACTCCGTCGGCGGCGGCCGGTCCTGGGACGAGGACGGGGCTGAGCGCAGCGGCGGTGGCGAGCACTCCCGCGCTCACCCGGGTGCGAAGTCCGCGAAGCGGCATGCCGTACTCCTTCACTCTGGGTACCGAACTCGCACTCAGCGTGATTCAGCCACCCGAGGAGCGCACGCCCAGCCCCGGCGCTTCGGGCAACCGGCCCAATCCGCACACGAACGTGCGGCAGCAGCCGACCTCGTACGCCGAAGGCCCCGCCGGTCGAAACCGGCGGGGCCTTCGCGGAGCTGCTCGTGGGGGCCTGTCACCGGCCCCGCTGATCAGTCCAGGTAGTCGCGCAGCACCTGCGAGCGCGAGGGGTGCCGCAGCTTGGACATCGTCTTCGACTCGATCTGGCGGATGCGCTCGCGCGTCACGCCGTAGACCTTGCCGATCTCGTCGAGGGTCTTCGGCTGACCGTCGGTGAGACCGAAACGCATCGAGACGACGCCCGCCTCGCGCTCGGAGAGCGTGTCCAGGACGGAGTGCAGCTGCTCCTGGAGAAGCGTGAAGCTGACCGCGTCCGCCGGGACAACGGCCTCGGAGTCCTCGATGAGGTCACCGAACTCGCTGTCGCCGTCCTCGCCGAGCGGGGTGTGCAGCGAGATGGGCTCGCGGCCGTACTTCTGGACCTCGATGACCTTCTCGGGGGTCATGTCGAGTTCCTTGGCCAGCTCCTCCGGGGTGGGCTCGCGGCCCAGGTCCTGGAGCATCTGCCGCTGGACGCGGGCGAGCTTGTTGATGACCTCGACCATGTGCACCGGGATACGGATGGTGCGGGCCTGGTCCGCCATCGCGCGCGTGATCGCCTGGCGGATCCACCAGGTCGCGTACGTGGAGAACTTGTAGCCCTTGGTGTAGTCGAACTTCTCGACCGCGCGGATCAGACCGAGGTTGCCCTCCTGGATCAGGTCCAGGAAGAGCATGCCGCGACCGGTGTAGCGCTTGGCCAGCGAGACCACGAGGCGGAGGTTCGCCTCCAGGAGGTGGTTCTTCGCGCGACGGCCGTCCTCGGCGATGATCTCCAGCTCGCGCTGGAGCTTCGGCGCGAGCTTGTCGCTGTTGGCGAGCTTGTCCTCGGCGAAGAGACCGGCCTCGATGCGCTTGGCCAGCTCGACCTCCTGCTCCGCGTTGAGGAGCGGGACCTTGCCGATCTGCTTGAGGTAGTCCTTGACCGGGTCGGCGGTGGCACCGGCCGCGGCGACCTGCTGCGCCGGGGCGTCGTCCTCGTCGTCGTCGGACAGGACGAAGCCCTGGCTCTCGCCACCGGCGGCCGGCTCTGCCGCCTCGTCGCCCTTGCCCGGCGTCTCCTCGGTGCTCTCCTCGTCGAGGAGCTCGTCCGACTTCTTGCCGGTCTTCTTCGCGGTGGCCTTCTTGGCCGTCGTCTTCTTGGCAGCGGTCTTGCGCGCCGTCGTCTTCTTGGCGGCGGTCTTCTTCTCGGCGGTCTCGTCCTCGACGGTCACCGCTGCGGAGGCGGACGGAGCGGTCACGGTCGCTGCCGCGGTCTTCTTGACCGCCGTCTTCGTGGCCACCGTCTTCGTAGCGGTGCGCTTCGCCGGACTCTTCGCTGCGACGCTCTTGCGGGTGCGCTTGGGCTCCGCGGCACTGACCATCAGCGTCACACCCTCTTCCTCAAGGATTTGATTGAGGCTGCGCAGTACGTTCTTCCACTGAGTGGCCGGAATCTGGTCAGCTTCGAAGGCCCGACGCACATCGTCACCGGCGATCTGCCCATTAGCCTTTCCCCGCTCGATGAGCGCCATGACAGACACAGACTCGGCGATCTCCGGCGGGAGCGTACGGGATGTGCTGGCCGACACGAACAACCTCTCGGAACGTTGGAAAACGGCTTCCGGCTCTCGCCCGAAGGGCGGGGGCCGACGACCGTCGGTGGGGATGACCGACGACGCGGGCGGGCGCCGCGGGGACCACAGCACCGGAACCAGTGGCCGTATTCCCCTGAGCGACTCTCACCTCTTAGGTCATCGCGCTGTACCCGGGAGCGTTACGCACAATCTGCGTGGCCCGAGTCACACACCGAAAGGACACAAGGAGGCACATAGACGAGCATATGCGCTCACCAAATGTTCCGGAGTGGTCGGTGACGGACACCGGAG